>CAKZHN010000083.1 GCA_936924235.1 uncultured Rhodoplanes sp.
TCCCCGCGGAAGCGGGGACCCAGGGCCACAAGCTCCGACCTTCGACTGAGGCGGCCCCAGTGGCCGCCCTTTTTGATTCAGGTCTCAACATCGCCGAGTCTGCTTGTGCAGCACTGGGTCCCCGCGGAAGCGGGGACCCAGGGCCACAAGCTCCGACCTTCGACTGAGGCGGCTACTTGCTGGTAGGCATCGCCGGAGCCGGGGCCGGGGGCGTTGTCGACGCCACCGGCGGCGCCGGCGCTGAAACGTCCGGCGGCTCGGTCAGCTCGGAGGCGATCAGCTCCAGTGCGACCACGCGGTTGCGCACCGCGCGCCAGTAGCCCATGCGCGGCCCCGGGATCGGGGCGTCGCCGTAGAGATCGTTGGCCTCCTTGCGGAAGCGCGCGACATAGCGCTCGCCGAACCGGTCGCGCAGATAGGTCTCGGCGCGGAGCGCCCATTCGTCGGCCGGCTTGGCGGGCAGCTCGCGCTGCGCATCGCGGATCTGGCCCAGCAGGGTGCGGCCTTCAAGAATGTAGGTCTGGATCTGCTCGCGGATCTGGCTGCGCAGCGCCTGCTGCTGCTCGGTCTGGCCTCGCGCCGCATACTTCGCGTAATAGCCCGCGCCGATCGCGAGCGCGCCCAGGATCAGCGCCGCGACGCCAAGCCGGAGCTTGAGCACCGACCGGCGGATCGGAAGCATCGAGATGATGATGGCGATGAAGCCGTTGATGACCGCAAGCGCAGGGGCAACGAAGCCGAAATACTCTCGCCACATTGAAGCTGTCTCAGGAATCCGCCCGGCCAACGGTGACGGCAAGCGTAGCATTGGCGGCGGGTCAGTCTCAATGCGCGAGACGCCACACCTGTCGTGAAAACGACATAGCCAACAAAAAGGGCGGCCGCAGCCGCCCCTTTGCAGAAATTTCTCTGCGAGCTCAATTGCCGGCGAGCTTAATTGCCCGACTGTGCGGTCTGGCGGCCGAGCCGGTTGAACTTCGCCTTCTGCTCGTCGGTCAGCGCGGCGTAGAAGTCCTCGAGCGCCGGCCGCACCTCATTGGCCGCCGCGATCATGGCGTCGAGCCGCTGCTTCATCACGTCCAGCCGGCCGACCGGGGTCATCGGCACGGTGTTCGGGCAGGCCTTTTGCAGGATATCGACCGACTTCTGCAGCGCCTCATCCAAACGGTCGAGGCTGGCCTCCTGGGCATCGGTCGGCTGCACCGTGTCCTCGATGCGGTTGACCGCGATGTTGGACAGGCCGGCCTTCTCGCTGCTGCAGTTTGTGGCCTCCTCCTTCTGCTCGGTGCTGGCCGTCGCGGCGCGCTGCGAACGCTGCGAGCCGCGGAGCGTCGGGCCGACTTCGTTGAAGCGCGCCTTCTGCTCGTCGGTCAGCGAGGTGTAGAACGCCTCGAGGGCGGGCTTCACGGTGCCGGCCGCGTCGCTGGTGGCCTGCAGCCGCTGGGTCATGGCCTGCAGCCGGCCCGGCGGCGTCAGCGGCACGGCGTCGGGGCAGGCGTCCTTGAACTCGGACGCGGCCTGCTGCGAGGCCTGACGCAGGTCGTCGAGCAGTTTCTTCTGCTCGTCGTTCGGCCGCACCGCGTTGGCGATCTTTTCGATCGGCCAGGCCGTGATGCCGCTCGCCTGGTCGGCGCAGAACTCGCGGGTGGCCTGGTTGACGCGGCCCGGCACGGCGTTCGCGCCGCCGCCGCTGTAGCTCCGCGATGCCGGCGCTGTGCCGGTGGTCGCGCTCCGCGCGTAAGCGTTGTCGTAGGGGCCTTCCGCCGTGTAGTCGACGTACGGCGCACCGTCCGGGAAGAACACGCCGTCGAAGAAGTCGTCGTAGGCATACGCCCAGTAGCCCGGGTCGTAGGCGTCGGGCCAGAACGTGTAATAGAACAGGTCGTTATAGGCGTAGGGGTAGTACACCGGGCCGCGCCACGGCACATAGGGCGCAAGCACGCCGAGCTGCCAGGCGATCTGCGATGACAGCCGCGCCGCGCGGCGGCCGGCACGCCGGGCGTTGCTGGACGGCAGGTTCGACGCGAAGCGGCCCTGCGTCACCTGCGCCGGCGTCACCTGCGCACGCGCGGCACGCGCCCGTTGCGGGTTCGCGACCGCCGCCTGCGCGTTCGGCCGCTGCTGCGGATTGGCGGCGTTGCGGCGCTCGTCGCGCTGCAGGCTGCGCAGCTCACGACGCTCCGAACGGCTGAGGCGGCCCTTGGACTGCAGCTCCTGGATCCGCTGCTGGTTGGCGCTCGTCGCCGCGGTCTTCTGCTGATCCGCCGTGAGGTTCTGCTGCGCGTTCTGCCGTTCGTCGCGGCGGAGCGTGCTGAGCTCGCGGCGCTCGGAGCGGGTCAGGCGGCGCTTGGATTCGAGCTGCTGGATGCGCTGCTGGTTGGCGCTGGTGGCGGCAGCCGTATTCGCGTTGGTCGCCGCATTCGTTTTGGCCTGATCGGCGCCCGGAGTCTGCTGCGCGTTCTGGCGTTCTTTCCGCTGCAGCGTGCTCAGCTCACGGCGCTCGCTGCGGCTCAGCCGCCGCTTCGATTCGAGCTGCTGCAGGCGCGGGTTCGACGCGTTGTTGGTGACGGTGCTCGGCGCGATCGCATTCGAGCGCACGCTCTGCTGCGGTTGCTGGCGCTGCTCGATCGCCTGCTGCCGCCGTTCGGCGCGCGTCGCGGCGCGGCTCGAAGGCGCCGTGCTCTGAATCGATGGGGCGGAGCGCGGCGTGGCGATGCGCGGCGACGGTTGCGACTGCGGCCGCACGATATGCTGCTGCGGCGCGGACCGGATCACCGGCGCCTGACGGGCCACCGACGGAGCCGGTCGCGAGATCTGCGGAGCCGGGCGCGCGACCTGCGGCGGCGGGGCGGCGCGAACGACGGGTGCGGGGGCTGGGCGCGGCGCTGGAGCCGGCGCAGGTCGGGGTGCGGGCGCCGGTGCCGCGCGCGGTGCAGGCGCAGCGGGTGCGGCCTTCTTGTCTGCCGGTTGCGCTGCAGCACCGCCGATGGATGCCAGCATCGAGAGGGTGACTACGGTCGTTGTGAGACCAACGCTGAAACGAAACATCGTCTTCTGAGCTCCCGGATCGCCGCAAACCCAAACCCGTGGCGATGACTTTGGTTCCGTCGTTGGAGCGTCGGGCAGCTCTATGTTGAATTTGGGTTGCAGACGTTCATCCAGCGTTCATCGCGCGATGACGCTTTGCCGCAGGCGAGCGTGCTCGCGTCCGCTGCGGCAGTGCAAACGCGCGGCGCCGATCGACAAGTAACCAGCATCAGGCAACGGGCTCGCAGGCGAGGCAGATCTGCTCGACGTGGCGAAAGTCGGTGCCGCAGCAGCCGCCGAGCACGGTGAGGTGGCCGAGCCTGCGCCGCAGTCCGGCATACTGCCGACCGAGCTCGACGGGATCGCCGGCGTCGAGGTCAGTGGCCTGGTCGAGCTCGGCGTGGCTTCGCGTCGACGCATTGGCCCGCAGCCCGCGCAGCCGCTTGGTCCAAGGCGCACCGGATTCCAGCGCATCTGCAAAATGCGTCGGGTGTGCGCAGTTGATCATGTAGTAGGCCGGCGCGGCGCCGGTCTCGCCGTCGATCTCCTCGATCGCTTCGCGCAGCGGCTGCCCGGCCGGCAGCCGGCCGTCGGTCTCGAGCGTCAGCGAGATCACCACGGGCATGTCCGCGGCCTTCGCGGCGCGCGCGATGCCGATCGCCTCCGCGGTGGTGTTCATCGTGAACGCGCTGATGAGGTCGGCGGCGGTGTGCTTGAACACGGCGATCTGCTCGGCGTGATAGGCCTGCGCTTCGTTGGCGCTCATCAGCCGGTCCGGCTGATAGCCGTCGCCGCGCGGGCCGAGGTTGCCGGAGATCACCATCGGCGATCGCTCCGTCTCGAACTCGGCGCGCAGGTCGGCCATCACCTCGATGGCCCGGCGGTTGATCTCGGCGAGCGCCGCGCGCGAATAGCCGAGCTTTGCGGCCCAGTCGATGTTGGCGCGCCAGGTCGGGCTTTCCAGCACGAAGCCCAGGCCGACATCGCGGGCGAGCCGGCAGAAGCGCGCATAGTAGCTCCGGGTGAGCGCGATGCCCTCGGGTGATTTCAGCAGGTCGAACGAGGCGAACAGCGGCAGCTCGATGCCTTCATGGAAGATCAGCACGGTCTCCATGCCGGCATCGGTCAGGAAAAGCTTGCCGGTGAGCTGCGGCAGCGCCGTTCGATATTTTGCAATGGTCTTGTTCAAGAACGATCTCCAGATATGAATGCCCAAGGACGTGGCCAAGCGCCCGTCCGCGACGTGGAAGCCACTATAGCGAGGGAGCGGCCGGACGAATGATCGAGCGACCGGATCCCTTGACGGATCGTCCAAATCTTTCCGAAAAGAGCCGTGGCGGCTATGCGTGGGGCCTAGCGGTCGGTTGCGGCAAAAAGCGTTCTTGAAGCCATGCAGATCCTTGTCGTCGGTGCCGGTGTGGTGGGGCTAGCGGTCGCGCGCGCGGCGGCGCTGAAGGGCCACGAGGTGATCGTCGCCGAGAGGACCTTGGGCATCGGCAACGGCGTGTCTTCTCGCAACAGTGAAGTGATCCACGGCGGCATGTACTACCCGACCGGATCGCTGCGCGCTTATCACTGCCCGCGCGGCCGGCGCCTGATGGTGGAGTTCTGCAAGTCCCACGGCGTGCCGTTTCGCCTGTGCGGCAAGCTGATCGTCGCCACCGAAGATGCCGAGGTCGGCAAGATGGAGGCGATCCTCAAGCAGGGCGCCGCCAACGGCGTCGAGGGCTTCGTGATGATCGACGGCGCGGCAGCCCGCGCCATGGAGCCGCAGCTCAATTGCGTGGCGGCGCTGCACTCGCCCAACACCGGCATCATCGACAGTCATTCGTTCATGCGCGCCCTGCAGGGCGATCTCGAGGATCGCGGCGGCGTGATCGCGTTCGGCACCAAGGTCGAGCGGCTCATCCACACCCAGGCCGGATGGCTGGTGCGTTTCTCCGGAAGCGAGAGCGGCGAGCTTGCGGTCGATGCGGTGGTGAACTCGGCGGGCCTCGGCGCGCAGGCGCTCGGCCATCACACCGAGGATTATCCGGACGCACGCGTGCCGCGACTCGTGCTCGCCCGCGGCAACTACTTCGGCTACGCGGGGCGGCCGGTGTTCTCGCGGCTGATTTACCCCGCGCCTCGCATCGATGGGGGGCTCGGCACGCATGTGACGCTCGATCTCGCCGGCCGCATGCGCTTCGGCCCCGACGTCGAGTGGATCGACGAGGAGAACTACAACGTCAATCCGGAGCGTTCGAAGTCGTTCTACGCCAGCATCCGCCGCTACTGGCCGGGCCTGCCCGACGACTCATTGCAGCCGGACTATGCCGGCATCCGCCCGAAGCTGACCGGGCCGGGCGAGGTCGCCGCCGATTTCATGATCGAGGGGCCTGCGCAACACGGCCTGCCGGGGCTCGTGCACCTGTTCGGCATCGAGTCGCCCGGGCTCACCTCGTCGCTGTCATTGGCCGACGAAGTGGTGGGACAGCTTATTCAGTAGAGGAATAGCGCGACGTGCGGCGCGTGCGCTTCGCGGGCTTCGGCTCTTCGTTGATCGTGGCCGTGATGTCGACCGGCTCCTGCGGCGGCGCCGGACGCACCTTGATCTCGGCGAGCCTGCGCGCCCATTCGCCCGCGGCCGGATTGATCGGCGTGAACTCCGCGGTCTTGCCGTTGAAGGTCGCGAGACCCTCGTTGGTCGCGACGATGTCGCCGGCGCGCAGCGTCGAGTCGGTCGCCGGATCGATATGGGCGAGACCGTAGCCGTCCTTGCCGTTGCAGGTGCAGTTCGCAACCATGCTGTTGCGATACGCGAAGGCGGTGTCGAGATCGGCGTAACGCGCGCCGTTCGGCGCGACGGCGGTGTCGATCTTGCTGCCGGTGAACACCACGGTCCTGGCGGCCGGGCAGAACGAGCGGCAGACCTCGGCCGGCGTCGAGCCGGCGTGGCGCTGGATCGGGAAATAGCGGCCGTCGCAGGTGCGCACGCAGAACGCCGTGCCGTGGCCATAGCTGCCGCTGCTGTCGCCATCGGCGCGGCGGCTCTCGCCGTCCGGCGAGATATAGGAGGGGTCGGCATAGGAGTTGGACTGATGCGGCATCCGCCGCTGGAAGCCGCCGAACAGCGCGTCGAACAGGCCTTCGGCCGAAGCCTGCTGCACGCCGCCAAAAGCTGACATCGCCAGCCCCGCAACGAGCGCGGCGGCGGATCGGCAACGCGAACGGCGAGGCAAGGTGGGCAAAGGCCGTCTCCCAGTACGCCCGGCACATTCACGCCGGGCGGTCCATCAACGCCGCGCTGCGAAATTGGTTGCAGCGCGGATCAACGACCGCCGGCGTGACCCGGAAAGGGTCAACGGGGCCAATCTACCGGCGTCATGGTAAACAGATGGTTTGCGACGGCAATTTCGCGTGGAATCGGTTCCACTTAACGCGGCGGGCGCTGGCGCGCACCGCCTTAATTCCTGCCGTCCTCCAAGAGGCCGAGCCTGCGCGCCAGCCACCGCGTGGTGGTTGCCTGAATCAGGATCGTCATCAGGATCGCGATGAACGTGATCGATGCGATCATCGGCGCGCCGGGCGCCTTCATGCCGAGCAGCAGCCCGGCGATCGCAGCCGGAATGACGCCGGTCTCGCGCGTCCAGCACATGAACAGCAGCTCTTCGCGGCTCCATCGGGCGCGCCGGTCCGGCAGCGCGCAGAGAAACACTGCGGCCGGCCGCGCCACCAGCATGAAGATCGTCACCACGGCGACTCCGCCGAGCAGATACTGGCCCATCAGGCCGAAATCGACCTGCGCGCCGAGCAGGATGAAAATGAACAGGCGGGCGATGAACGCGGTGGTCGCCACAAAGTCGTCGAGCTTCTGCGCCTCGCCCGGCTCCATCTTGAAGCCGAGCGCATCCTTGTTGCCGAGCATGACACCGAACACGAACACCGCCATGAAGCCTGAGGCCTGCAGCCCGTCGGCGGCGAAGTAGGCCGCGATGACGGCCGCAAGCGTCACCACCGGCGCGTATTCGGCGAGGAACGACCATCGCTCATGCGCGATCAGGAGCGCGGCGAGATAGCCCAGCACGGCGCCGGCGGCGATGCCGATGGCGGCCTGTTTCAACAGATCGAGCGCCGAGCCGGCCAGCGAGAACTCGCTGGCCCCCGTGGCGGCGGCCAGCACGCCGAAGGTGAGGATCGCGCCGGTGGCGTCGTTGAGCGCGGATTCGCTGACCACGGTCTGCGCCACGCGGTCGCGAATCCGGATCTGCCGGAAGATCGGCACGAGCGTCGCCGGATCGGTGGAGGCCAGCGCCGAGCCGAGCAGCAGTGCCACCATCAGCGGCACGCCGAGGATGAAGTACGCGGCCATGCCGGTGATGACACCGGTGACCACGACACCCGCCGTGGCCAGCACCACGATCGTCAGCCAGACCTGCTTCAGGACGTTGAAGCGGAGCGACGCGCCGCCGTCGAACAGGATGTAGCTCGCGCCGAACAGCAGGATGATCTGGTTGAGCGCCGAATCCGCCTTGACGTCGATGAGCCCGAGCGCCGCAGGCCCGAGCGCCATGCCGACGATCAGGAACACCGCGACGTCGGGAATCTTGATTTTCTGAGCCAGCAGCCCGGTGATGGTGCCGATCGACAGCACGATGCCGCACGACAGCAGCGTATGCTTTGCGATATCGAGCGTGCTCGAAACGTGCTCCTGCATCCCCGGCCCTTGGCGTTTCCCCGGTGGAAAGCTCAGGCACAAGGCATGCGAAGTCAATGCGGGGTGCCGGCCGCGCGATATCATCGCCACCAGAGATGAGAAAGACGTCCAGGGAGGAACATGTGAGCAATCGCTTCTCGAATCCGAAGACCATGCCGGCGCCGCGCGGCTACACGCAGGTTGTCGTGACCTCGAGTCCGGGCCGCACGATCTATCTGTCGGGCCAGCTCGGCATGACGACCGACGGCGCCTTCGCGGGCAGCCCGGGTGACTTCCGGGCGCAGGCCACGCAGTGCTTCGAGAATCTGAAGGCCGGATTGAAATCGGCCGGCGCGGGCTTCGAGCACGTGGTCAAGATCACCAACTTCTTCGTCGACATGGCGCATCTGCCGGTGTTCTTCGAGGTGCGCGACAGCTTCGTGAACACCGAGGCGCCGCCGGCCTCGACCGCCATTCAGGTCGGCCGCCTGGCGCGTGACGGCGCGTTGTTCGAGGTGGAGGCTGTGGCCGTGGTGCCGGATCGGCCCGCCAAGGCCGCGGCCGGTGCGAGGCGAGGGGCTGCCCGCAAGTTCGCGAAGAAGTCAGCACCTAAAAAGAAGCGCCGTTAGCATTGCGTGGGTTCGATGAGAGGCGCTTAGCGACGCCCTCACGCGAATCGCGCACAATCATCGCATGCCAAGTTTCGTCTACGTCCTCGGCTGCCGCACGCCGGACCGTATCCTGACCTACGTCGGCTGGACGCTCGACGTCGAGAAGCGGCTCAAGCAGCACAATGCCGGCACCGGCGCGCGCACCACGCGCGGCCGCGTCTGGGTGCTGCTGCACACCGAGAAATTCCGCACGCGGCGCCAAGCCATGAGCCGTGAGTGGTACCTGAAGCGTGACCGGAAGTTCCGGAAATTGCTGTCGGCGGGTGTCAGCCGTGCGACCTGAAAGCCCGATCACGGTGCGGGACGGCGAATCACCCTTGATCGCTCTCCTTGATCACCGTCCTGCAGGATCGCTCGCCGCAGCCGGCGTGGAGCCCTCTGACAAAGAAAAAACTCATATCGTCAGCGTGATGGAGCCATTTGGCCTATCGCGACGGACTGCGCCGCTAAATACCAGAATTGTCATGTGTTTTCGGCTCTTCGGCGGATTTCCCCGAGGTCGCTGCGCCGCGGCCGTGTCGGGCCTGATGCGCCGCCAAGCACCGCGGCCAACCGGCGATTCAAGATTGTCTTAATCATCATCGTCCAAAGTCTAGGCAGCCGGTGTCTCTCCGACATCGGCCATGTCGAAGTGCTGCGGCGCCCTGTCACGCATTGCGTTGCCGGGGTCAGGCGCTTCCCGCGTCGCGTCACTGAAAGAGATAGTCAGAGAGCCGGACCAATGAACGCCCAGATCAACACGTCGGACCTGCGCAGCGCGGAAACCGTCGACGGAATGCCGGGACATGCCGCCGCGGCCGTCACCGACGGCACCCAGTTCATCAGCTTCACGATCGGCGACGAGAGCTACGGCGTCGACATCATGGCGGTGCGCGAGATCAAGGTCTGGTCGGAAATCACCCGTCTGCCCGAGCAGCCGGCCTTCGTGCGCGGTGTGCTCAACCTGCGCGGCGCGATCGTGCCGATCGTCGACCTGCGCTGCCGGTTCGGCCAGGGCCTGACCGAAGCGACGGCGCTGCATGTGGTGATCATCGTGCAGATCGACGGCCAGCTCGTCGGCCTGCTCGCGGACCGTGTCTCCGACATCGTTACCGTCGACCCGACGAAGATCAAGCCGGTGCCGAAGATCGGCCAGAACTCGAAGTCAGCCTTCCTGAGCGGCATCGTGTCGATCGAGAGCGAGTTGATCGCCCTGATCGAGCTGTCCCGTCTGCTGTCGCTGCCGGAAGCGGCGGCGCTCGCTGCGTCGGCTGAGTCCGACAAGGCCGGCCAGGCGGCCTGATTTAAGATCTTGCTCAACAACTGATCGGGCGGTGCGCCGAAGCGGGCACCGTCCCACTATCGTTTTTCAGCAGCGCTGATTCGTAATCACGAATCGCTTCGCGATTGGTGGCACGCTTCGGCGTGCCCGCACGCGTCATGCAATGTCCGCAGCGTCTCACTCGCATGCGATAACATGATGACGAAAATGCCATGACTCACAAACGTGCATGACTCTTGTAACGCGCGTAACGCGCGGCAGTCTTCAGACACGCTCTAATTGCATGCACAAACAGAAAAGGTGCAAGCCGAAATTTGGGAAATTTCTCAGCAGCGAGGGATCGCGCGTTCGCTTTTTCAACTTACGGTGTTGCACTCGCCATGGCGTTGCGACGATTTGCGTGGCGGCGCGCGGTTGTTTTCTGCCCGAATTCATTTACCACTTTTACATTGTCAAATGACAGAAGGCTGGATGAGTTTCATCGCGACGTCAGTACGTTAAGTCACGCCGCGTCCCGCCATTCTGCAACCGGCCAGTATCCAGAAGTTGTGTTGATGCGTTCCACGAAGCTGGGTCTGCGCGCCAAGTCTCTGTGTCCCATGTCTCGCGAGGCTCGTGCGTTTCAAGCTTGAGTGATTGCTGCCAAGGCTGCGCCCGATGCGCAGAACGCTTGTGACATGAATTTCCGTTGGGTGCCGCAACCATCAACAGCACGGTGATCGCGCCGCCAGCATTTTCCAACCTGTGTCTGCCGGCCGGGGGGCCGGTCACATCCACACAACCGCCAGTCCGAACGCCGCCTGATCCGAGGCGGCGTCCAACCAATCGCTGCTGCTTTTCAACTTGAGGTGCAACATGAAGCTACTTGGTCTCGGCTCTACCGGTCAGAAATCAACGGCCGACTTTGTCGGCCAGCTCGATGCGATCAATCGTTCGCAGGCGGTGATCGAGTTCACGCTCGACGGCACGATTCTCAACGCCAACGCCAATTTCCTCGGCGCGGTGGGCTATGCGCTCGACGAGATCAAGGGCAAGCACCACGGCATGTTCGTCGAGCCGGCTTACCGGCAGAGCGCCGAGTACAAGGCGTTCTGGGAAAAGCTCGGCCGCGGCGAGTATGACAGCGGCCAGTACCGGCGCATCGGCAAGGGCGGCAAGGAGATCTGGATCCAGGCGAGCTACAATCCGATCTTCGACGACAACCGCAAGCCGTTCAAAGTCGTCAAATACGCCGTCGATATCACCGACCAGAAGCTGAAGACCGCCGACTTCGAAGGCCAGCTTGCCGCGATCAGCAAGGCGCAGGCCGTGATCGAGTTCAACCTCGACGGCACGATTCGCCAGGCCAACGAGAACTTCCTCAAGGTGCTCGGCTATACGCTCGACGAGATCAAGGGCAAGCACCACAGCATGTTCGTCGAGCCGGCCCACCGGCATAGCGCCGAGTACAAGGCGTTCTGGGAAAAGCTCGGCCGCGGCGAATACGACAGCGGCCAGTACAAGCGCTTCGGCAAGGGCGCCAAGGAGATCTGGATCCAGGCGAGCTACAACCCGATCTTCGACATGAACGGCCGCCTGTTCAAGGTGGTCAAATACGCGACCGACGTCACCGAGCAGGTCAACGCCAACCGGATGCTGCAGCTCGCGGTGGCGGAGACGCAGAAGACCGTCAAGGCGGCCAGCAACAAGGACCTGACCTTGCGGATTCCGCTGGAAGGCAAGTCCGGCGAGATCGCCATGCTGTGCGCCGGCGTCAACGGTCTGCTCGACACCATGACCACGGTGGTCAGCGAGATCCTGTCCGCCGCGCGCGAGATCGCCAACGCCTCGGGCGAGATCACCACGGCCACCACCGATCTGTCTCAGCGGACCGAGGAGCAGGCCGCGAGCCTGGAACAGACCTCGGCTTCGATGGAGCAGATCTCCGCGACCGTGAAGAAGAACGCCGAAAGCGCCCAGCACGCCTCGGCGACGGCCTCGGCCACGCGGGACATCGCGAGCCGCGGCGGCGAGGTGGTGGCTCAGGCGGTCAGCGCCATGTCGCTGATCGAGGAGTCGTCGCGCAAGATCTCCGACATCATCGGCGTGATCGACGAGATCGCACGGCAGACCAATCTGCTGGCGCTCAACGCCGCGGTGGAAGCCGCCCGCGCCGGCGATGCCGGCCGCGGCTTCGCCGTGGTGGCCTCGGAGGTCAGAAGTCTCGCCCAGCGCTCCTCGCAGGCCGCGAAAGACATCAAGGACCTGATCACCAGC
>CAKZHN010000084.1 GCA_936924235.1 uncultured Rhodoplanes sp.
GGCGGCCGCGATCAGCTTGTCGTATTTCGATTGCTGCGCCGGTGCTTTTGGATTGACCTGGGAAATCGCCATTTGACCCATTCCTCTTCACATCGCCGCGTGGTGGTTCGGCAGCTCTCTCGATCGGCCGCTACGATGCCTTCGACCGGCCTTGCGTTGGCTCGATGTCGACCGGCGCGATCGAAGGCGTGGCGCCGAGCGATCGTTCGGCTTCAAACAGGGCCGCGACACGCTCGACACGCTTGGTGACGTCGGGCGTCGGCTCGCCGCGGACGCTCACGAGCTTGCTCAGCATCACGAGCGCGTTGCGGCGTTCGTCGGCGTTTGCGGGCAGCATCGCGGGGATCGCCGCTAACGCCGCGTCCTCGTCGAGCAGAAGCATGAAGTACTGGTCGCGCACCAGCGCCTTGAATTGCGACAACGGCAGATGCGGCATGTCGCGCTGCGAACTGCGGATGCGGCGAATAAGCTCGAAGTTGCGCTCATCCACGGACCCGCGGCCCATCCCGATATAGAGCGCTGCGCGCACGAGGGCCTCCCGGAGACCGCCCTTCGTGGTCTGCGATTTGAGCTCGGCAATCCGGCTCTGCAGCAGTTGATCGTGAAGCGGATTCTTGGGCGCCTTGCGCAGCGGCCTTCGGGATTCGGGATCGATCCCGGCCGCGGCTTGAAGCGTCGGCGAGCCATAGACGGCGAGGAACGTCTTTTCGGAGAGCGCTTCCATCGACTCGCGCCAGCCGTCGAGCGCTTTGACGATCTGGTCCGACATCTTTTCCTGCATCTGCGCGAAGGGATTCTCGGTGTCGGCGGCCTTCCGGTTGGCCTTCACCTGATCCGCCAGCGCTGCGATCGGCTTCATGAACGGATTGGCGTCGGAGAACATCTCGTATTGCAGCCGCAGCGGATGCATCTTCTGCATCTGGTCGGCGAGCTGCGGGTTGACCAGCGCACGCACCAACGGCTGCATGAACGTCCGATAGAGCGCGAGGTTCGTTTCAGAGACTCGCGCCGCCGTGGCGAACCGCCGTTCGTCCTCGGCATCGTTGCCGCCGAGCGCCCGGATGTCGTCGAGGCTGCGCGCCTCGCAGCGCATCACCCATTCGCCCGAGACGAGGTCCGCGCTGCTGGTGTCCGCGCTCTTCTTCTCGAACACGGCCTCGTACAGGCCGGGCGGCAGCGTATCGATCAGGTCGATGTTGCTGGAGAACTCGTCGTGCTGCTTGCGGGCGACACCCGCCGACACGAAGATGCCGAGATGGCCGATGGTGTCGTGGATCGAGTAGACGATGGTCTGGCCGTATGAGCGGATCTGTTCGACGTCATCGTAGAGATCGAGGATCCAGCCGAGCGCCTGCTGCGGCGGCGTGACGTTGTCGCCCTTGGAGCAGAACGCCACGATCGGCGACCGGATGCTGCGCAGATCGATCGTCGTGCCGTCCGAGGTCTGGATCTGGCCCGACGACAGCTTGTTGCCGACGAACAGCTCGTCGACGATGAACTGGATTTCCTCGGCGTTGAGATTGACGTGGCCGCCCCACCAGCGCTCGAAGCCGAGATAGCGCTCGGCCTCGGTGTCGATCTTGGAATAGAGGTTGTACTGCTTGGTCCAGAGCGTGTTCGCGGGGTTCTGGTTCTCGAAATTCTGCACCAGCCAGGCGCCGTCGAACTTGCCGTGGCCGAGATCGCCGACGAGTGCCGTGAGCCAGCTGCCGCCCAGCAGGCCGCCGCTGTAGCGCATCGGATACTTGCCGCGAACGCCGCCCCAGTAGGACAGCGGCGAGCCGGCGATGATGATGGGACCGAACAGCTCGGGCCGGATCGCGGCCAGCATCATGATGGCCCAGCCGGCCTGGCAGTTGCCGATGACGCAGGGCTTGCCGTCCGCCTTGGGATGGAGCGCGATGACCTTCTCGAGGAATATCGCCTCGGCGCGGCCAATGTCCTCGATGGTCTGGCCGGGCACCGGCTCGGGCAGGAAGCCGACGAAATAGCAGGGATGTCCGGCCTTCAGCGCCACGCCGATCTCGCTGTCGGCCTTGAAGCCGCCGATGCCAGGGCCGTGACCGGCGCGCGGATCCACGATGACGAAGGGACGGCGGTTCGGGTCGATCTCGACGCCCTTCGGAGGCACCACCTCCGTGAGCCCGTAATTCACCGGCCGTTCGAGCTTGCGGCCGTCGACGACGAGCTTGACCTGATAATCGAGGACATTGGGCGCGGTCTGCGCCACGTGCTCGCGGTAATCGTTGCCGCGCTGCCGCATGACGTCGAGGAACAGGATGCTCCGTTGCATCGCATCGGTCATGTACTCGACCGCGGGCGCAAACAGCCCAAACATCGGCAGGTTCTGGTCGTCGGTCGAATTGCGGAGCTTGTCAGCCATTCTCGCACCCATTCCGGGCCGCCGCAGCGGGATGAGCCCGATGAACTCGAACAGCGCTCGCTGCACAGGCTCGACGACAGCGCACGCGCCTCAGGTCGAGGCCCGGCCAGCCACGTCGCATTTGGTGTTCAATGCGGCTCCTTCGCACTGCGAATTACCCACGGATCGCCTGTTCGGAAAAATTGCACATAGGTTTAGATCGCCAGCCGCGCGCGGCTGAAAATCGAGATTTTTCAAGGAGGCGCGGGGCGCCACACCGGTCTGCGGCCGGGAGGGCGAACGGGCATTTTCCGGCCGAGGCGGCGCGTCGCCGGAGGGGCGGCCTAGCCCACACCTAAACCCGGGTACAATTCCTCTAAGCACGCGGTTGATGTGTAATTGCGATCCGCCGCCGGCATGCGAGCCCGCCATTCCGGCCGGGAACGATCGTTTGCGTGCGGACGACCGCGCACGTCGGAATGCGAGCCCTCACAGGAGCGCTGTTTAATGGCTGCAGAGCTTCACCCGGCCGCGTCCCATCACCACCTGCCTGGGTTCATTACCTCCCCCGGCGAAAGCGACGTCCTGATGATCGTCACGGGCATCTTCCTGCTCGCTGGCGTCGTGGGCTTCGGCATCCTGTTCCTCACGCTGCATACGCTGCCCGAGCGGATGGCGCACAAGTCCCAGAAGCTGCAGTTCGAGATTGTCGCGGTGCTGGGCCTGATCTCCCTGTTCACCCACATGCACATCTTCTGGATCGCCGGATTGCTGCTGGCGCTGATCGACCTGCCCGACGTCGGCGGCTGGATGGGCCGGATCGCGGGATCGATCGAAAGAATCGCCAATGCGTCTGACGGTCAGAAGCCGGCGCCAACGCCGGAGGATGCTGCGCTCGACGGCAAGCCGCCTGACGGCACAAGTCACGCGCCGCAGGAGCACGTCACCAGCATCAGGCACGCGAGATCGTAGCTCGCACAGGCGAGCAACCGAGGGTATCCCATGTTCGAAATGATGCTCTGCTCGATGCTGACGATCCTGCCGGACTATCTCTATCGCCGCCTGGTCCAGGGCAAGCGGTTCGGCATCGAGATCACGCTGTTCTCGGTCTGGTATGAGCTGCGGTGGGGCATCACCTCCTGTGTCATCCTGACCGTCAGCCTGATCACGCTGATCTTCTACAACCATCCGTCGACCAGCAACGTCACGGCGTACTTCCGCACCGTGCCGATCGTTCCCGAGACGATCGGGCGGGTTGCCGAGGTCTATGTCGGCTACAGCGGTCCGATCAAGCAGGGCGACCCGATCTTCCGCCTGGACAGCTCCAAGCAGGAGGCCGCGGCGGAGACCGCGCGGCGCAAGCTTGCCGAGGTCGATGCGCAGCTCGCGGTGGCGCAGACCGATATCCTCAAGGCTGAGGGCCAGCTCGAGGAGGCCAAGGGAAACCTGCAGCAGGCCAACGACGAACTGGACACCAAGAACGAGCTGTACCGGCGCAATCCGGGCAACGTCGCGTTCCGCGAGATCGAGCGGCTCCAGGTCCGCGTCAAAGCCGCCGAGGGTTCGGTCGCCGCCGCCACCGCCACGAAGCAATCATCCGAGGTCCGGGCCTCGACTGTGTTGCCGGCCGAGAAGGCCAGCGCCGAAGCCCAACTGGCGCAAGCCCAGGTCGATCTGGACAAGACCGTGATCCGCGCCGGCGTCAGCGGACGGGTCGAGCAGTTCCTCCTGCGGGTCGGCGACGTCGTCAACCCGCTGATGCGTCCGGCCGGAATCCTGATCCCGGAAGGGGCCGGCAAGGTGGGCCTGCAGGCCGGCTTCGATCAGATCGAAGCGCAGATCATGACGGTCGGCATGGCCGCCGAGGTGACCTGCGTGTCGAAACCGTTCACGATCATCCCGATGGTGGTGACGGGCGTGCAGGACTTCATCGCCGCGGGTCAGTTCCGCGCCGGCGAGCAACTGATCGATCTGCAGCAGGTGCGGCAGCCCGGCACCCTCCTGGTGTATCTCGAGCCGCTCTACAAAGGCGGGATCGACGATGTGACGCCGGGCAGCGCCTGCATCGCCAACGCCTATTCCAGCAATCACGACGTGATCTCCGACAAGAACACCGGCTTCTTCCATGGCGCGGCGCTTCATGCGCTGGATGCGCTGGCGCTGGTGCATGCCCTGATCCTGCGGCTGCAGGCGCTGGTGCTGCCGTTCAAGACCCTGGTGTTCAGCGGTCATTGAGAAAATTGTCGGCGGCCGGCGCGTCAGGCGGCCGCCAGGCTAGCGCGCCTTGCGCAGATAGATGAACCAGTAGACCGCTCCGACCATGAGCGATCCGCCGATGATGTTGCCGATCGTGACGGGGATCAGATTGGCAAAGAAGAAATTGCTCCAGGTCAGCTCGGGGAAATCCGCGGGGGACTTGTGGATCGACGTCCAGAACGAATCCGGAGCGCCGGCTTTGATGAACAGGCCCAGCGGGATGTAGTAGATGTTGGCGATGCAGTGCTCGAAGCCGGCCGCGACGAAGGCCGTGAGCGGCGGCACGATCGCGGCGATCTTGTCGACCGTGGTGCGTGCGCCGTAGCACATCCAGACCGCGAGACAGACGAGCGCATTGCACATGATGCCGAGCGTGACGGCCGGAACGAATGACAGCGCCGCCTTGGCGTTCGCGGTCTTCAAGGCCACGAGCCCGATCGCGCCGTCTCCGAACGTGTATTGCGTGGTCAGGAACATCAGCGCGGCCGTCCCGATGGCGCCGATGAAATTGCCGATGAACACGATCACCCAGTTTCGCAACAGATCGCGTGTTTTTACTTTACGGCTGGCCCAGGCCATCACGATGAGGTTGTTGCCGGTGAACAACTCGGCGCCACCGACAATGACCAGGATCAGTCCCACCGAGAACGTAAAACCGGCGAGAAGCTTGACCACGCCATAAGGCAGCGCCGCAGAGAATGCGGTGGCGCCGTCGGCCGTTGTGATGGCGATGTTTCCGGCGCTGACGGTCGTGGCGATGATGGCGCCGAACGAGATGAAGGCGCCGGCCAGGATGCTCAAGGTGAGCGACGTCAATGGATCGGTCTTGGCCTTCTTGACTCCGACCGCTTCGGCTTGGGCCGCCATGGCGGGTGGCATGACGGCTTCGAAAGCCACGACCTGAGGCGAGTGGGCCGTTTCCAATTCGACTGATCGATCGTTCATGCGCGCCTCACCCGGTCGCGACCGCGGAAAACCTGAAACGCCCTACGGCCGGCACGTGGCGTGCCGGCCGCGAGCGCCCGGAAGCCGGCTGTCAGCCCGCCACGCCTGCGCCGGCCAACAATCCTACGACTTGCACAGCGATCACTTTGACGATGGTCATCGACGGGAAGATCATCGCGTAGCCGATGTCGGGCCGCTCGGTCGGCGCCATCCGCGTCGAATAGACCAGGATCGCCGGATTGCCGGTCGCGCCGGAAGCGACGCCGACGAGATCGTCGTAGGGGATCTTCAGCACATAGTAGCCGACCAGCAGGACGATGATGACCGTGGTCAGCAGCACGGCAACGCCGATGAACAGCATCGAGAACCCTGTCTCCGTCACGGTTTTGACGAACGGCTGTCCGGCATTGATGCCGACCGAGGCGAGGAACATCGCCAGGCCGAAATTCCGCAGCACGATGTTGGCCGGCAGGGGCATCGTCCAGAGCATCGGCCCGGTGCGGCGCAGGTAGCCGAAGAACAGCGCGACGAGCAGCGGACCGCCGCCGATGCCGAGCGTGACGGTGCCGACGCCTGGAACCGGAATCGGAATGAGCCCGATCAGCACGCCCAGCACCATGCCGAGGCCGAGCGACACATAGCTGAACTCAGACGTGGCCTTGATGCTGTCGCCGAAGTACTGGCGGATCTGATCCTTCTTGTCCGGTGGCATCAGCACGCCGACGCGGTCGCCGAACTCCAGCATCAGGTCGGGCCGCGGGATGATGTCGGCGTCGTAGCGCCGGACGTGCAGCAGGTGCGACGGAAATCCCGCCGGCAGCGCGAGCTTCGACAGCGGAACGCCCACCACGTTGGCCTTGCCGACGAACACCCGGATGTAGTCGAGCGCGGAGCGGTCCTTGGCGATTTCGCCGGGGCCGGCGTTTCCGAGCCGCGCGGTGGCCGCCGCGATGGCCCCCTGGTCGTCGGCCACGATCATCAGCGTGTCGCCGGCGGCGAGCGTGATGGCATCCGACGGAACGAGATTCTCGCTGCCCTTGCGAACCGCCGTGACCTGCACGTCCTGCGGCAGCGTCTTGCTCAGCTCGGACAGCGGCATGCCGGCATACTGCGTGCTCAGCGTGATCTCAGCCATGTGAAAGCGCTGCGCCTTCGGCGGGAATTTCGGCTTGACGTGCTGCGTCATGAAATAGATGCACAGGATCGGGCCGATCACGCCGAACGGATAGGCGATCGAGTATCCGATCGAGGGGTCCTTGTTCTTCATGACGTCGAGCGCGGCCTGCAGTGTCGCCGTGCTGGTCATCGACCCGGCATAGATGCCGAGCGTATGGCCGATCTTGATGCCGAACATCTGGCCCAGTCCGAGCGCCACCATGAGGCCGGCGACACACGCGACCAGCGCCAGCAGGTTGCTTTTGATTCCCGCGGCCCCCGACATGCCCTCGAAGAACTGCCGCCCGTAGAGGATGCCGATGCCGTAGAGGAACATGATCAGGCCCGTGAGGCCGATCGGTCCGACGATCTGTGCCTTGGGCGCGAACCAGCCGATGGCGAGACCGACGAACAGCACCGCGCCGACGCCGAGCGAGAAGCCGCCGAGGTTGATCTGGCCCACCAGGTAGCCCAGGCCGATGGCAAGAAACGCGGCCAGGATCGGCTGGGTCCCGATGATGTCACGTGCAAGATCAAGCATTGTCATGTCTCCGGTCTCTGGCCGCGGTCAGCGGGCGCGGCAGCCCGCCTGGCGGAATTGTTCGATCACTCGCTTGGTCAGCTCGGGTGGAGTGCCTTGGATGTCGGCGAGCTCATACGGCAGGTTCATCGCCTTCCACTTGAACGCCCCGAGCTGGTGGAAAGGCTGCACCTCGACCCATTCGACGTTCTTCATCGGCGCGACGAACTTGGCGATGCCTTCGACATTCTTGGGGTCGTCGGTGAGGCCGGGCACCAGCGTGAAGCGCACCCAGACCGGCTTGCCCATCTCGGCCAGCCGCTCGGCAAAGCGAAGCGTCGGCGCGAGCTCGCGGCCGGTCACCTTCTTGTAGGTCGCGGGGTCCGAGCTCTTGATGTCGAGCAACACGAGATCGACGTTCGAAAGATACCGATCGTCGGCCTTGGCGCCGAGGAAGCCCGAGGTCTCGATGGCGGTGTGCAGGCCCATATCTTTGGCGGCGGCGAGGATGCGGCCCGTGAAGGCCATCTGCACCATCACCTCGCCGCCCGAGATGGTGAGGCCGCCGTCCATCGACCGTAGCGCGGGAGCAAAACTCCTCAGCCGGTCGATCACCTGCTGGGCCGAGATGTAGGTGCCGTCTTTCAGGTGCCAGGTGTCGGGGTTGTGGCAGTACGTGCAGCGCAGCAGGCACCCCGACACGAACAGCACCAGCCGCAGGCCGGGGCCGTCGTAGCGCGACGAGGATTCGTAGGAATGGACGTAGCCGAAGGCGCCCTTGCCGTCGTCCTGAAAATCGCCTTCGTCCGGCGCGTCGGGCGAGAGCCCGACGCGGAGATCGTGGCGATTGCCAGCTTCAAGGGCGCCGATCGTCGACATCAAACCCCTCCGCGGCTCAGATCTGCCCGTGGAAGGTCCGGCTGATGACGTCGCGCTGTTGCTCCGGAGTCAGCCGGACGAAGTTGACCGCATAGCCGGACACCCGGATCGTGAGCTGCGGGTACTTGTCCGGATTCTTCATCGCGTCCTCGAGCGTCTCCTTGTCGACGACGTTGAGGTTCATGTGGAAGCCGCCGTGGCCGAAGTAGGTGTCGAAGGCCTTCACCGCCCCTTCGATCAGCTCCTTGTCGGACAGGTGCGCCTTCTGCGGCGCGACCGAGACCGTGTAGCTGATGCCGTCGAGTGAATCCTTGTAGGGCAGCTTCGCCAGCGACAGGCACGACGCCAGCCAGCCGTGGCTGTCGCGGCCGTGCATCGGGTTGGCGCCGGGCCCGAACGGCTCGCCCTTGCGGCGGCCGTCCGGCGTGTTGCCGGTGTGCTTGCCGTAGACCACGTTCGACGTGATCGTCAGCACGCTCTGGGTGTGAGTGGCGTTGCGGTAGGTCGGGTGCTTGCGGATCTTCTGCATGAAGCGCGTGACGAGCTCCGCAGCGATCTGGTCCACCCGGTCGTCATTGTTGCCGAACTGCGGCACCGAGTTGGCGCCGGGTCCTTCAATGACGTAGTCGACCGCGAGTCCGGTGTCGTCGCGAACCACACGGACCTTGGCGTATTTGATCGCCGACAGGCTGTCCGCCACCACCGACAGGCCGGCGATGCCGAACGCCATGGTGCGCAGGATGTCGCGGTCGTGCAGCGCCATTTCGAGGCGTTCGTAGAAGTACTTGTCGTGCATGTAGTGGATGCAGTTCATCGCATGCACGTAGGTGCGCGCGAGCCACTCCATCATGTTGTCGAATTTCGCGAACACGTCGTCGTAGTCGAGGATGTCGCCGGTGACGGCCGGCGCCAGCGGCGCGACCTGCTCGCCGGACATCTCGTCGCGTCCGCCATTGATGGCGTAGAGCAGGGCCTTGGCGAGATTGACGCGCGCGCCGAAGAACTGCATCTGCTTGCCGAGCTTCATGGCCGAGACGCAGCAGGCGATGGCGTAGTCGTCGCCCCAGTGCGGCCGCATCAGGTCGTCGTTCTCGTATTGCAGCGACGACGTCTCCTTGCTGACCTTGATGCAGTATTTCTTGAAATTGTCCGGCAGGTGCTTCGACCAGAGCACCGTGATGTTGGGCTCGGGCGCCGGACCCAGGTTGGTCAGGGTGTGCAGCATGCGGTAGCTGCTCTTGGTCACCAGCGTGCGGCCATCGAGGTCCATGCCCCCGACGCATTCGGTCGCCCAGTAGGGATCGCCGCTGAACAGCGCGTCGTATTCCGGGGTGCGCAGGAAGCGTACGATACGGAGCTTCTGGACCAGCTGGTCCCAGAGCTCCTGGGCGGCGGCTTCGGTCAGCGCGCCTTCGCGCAGGTCGCGCTCGATGTAGATGTCGAGGAAGGACGAGATGCGCCCGATCGACATCGCCGCGCCGTTCGCTTCCTTGATGGCGCCGAGATAGCCGAGATAGGTCCACTGCACGGCTTCCTGGGCATTGGCGGCCGGGCGTGTGATGTCGCAGCCATAGAGCTTGCCCATCTCGGCGAGGTCGTGCAGCGCGCGAAGCTGGTCGGCCATCTCCTCGCGCTGCCGGATGATCTCGTCGGTTGGCCACATGTCGTCGATCTGGTGGCGCTCGTTCTTTTTCTCCTCGATCAGCCGGTCGGTGCCGTACAACGCCACGCGCCGGTAGTCGCCGATGATGCGGCCGCGGCCATAGGCATCCGGGAGGCCGGTGATGATGCCGGACCTGCGGGCTTTCATGATCTCGGGCGTGTAGGCGTCGAACACGCCGTCGTTGTGGGTCTTGCGGTACTTGGTGAAGGCCTCGTGGACCTGCGGGTCGGCTTCGAACTTCGCGGCCTTGAGGCCGGCTTCGACCATGCGCAGGCCGCCATACGGGAAGATCGCGCGCTTGAACGGCTCGTCGGTCTGCAGGCCGACGATCACTTCGTTGGCCTTGTCGATGTAGCCGGCCTTGTGCGCCAGCAGGTGCGAAGGCGTCTTCGCATCGACGGCCAGCACGCCCTTCTTCTGCTCGTCCCGGAAATACGGCTGGAGCTTCGCCCATACGGCCTTGGTGCGCGCCGTCGGCGCGGCCAGGAACATCTCGTCGCCGTCGTAGGGCGTGACGTTGTGCACGATGAAATCGCGCACGTCGACGCTGTTGGTCCAGGCGCCGGGATTGAATCCGCGCCAGGCGCTCTCGTCCTTGTGGCTCTTTGCGAGTGCAGCAGATCCAGCCATGGGCCTCTCCTGATCGGTTCAGCAGCGGGTAAGTCGGTGTGGCCGGTCCGGCGGATCGGCCACCTGCTCTTGTTCGCTTGGTCGAGCGCCTCGGCTATTGGGGGCCACGCCCTACGAGAGAATCGCGGCCCGGCCGGCGCTCCTCGGCACGAGCGGCAGCCCGTCAGCAATCAGATCTTGTAGCCGTACTTCTTCATGCAGGCCGAGCCCCACGCATGCCGCTGGGCGACTTGATCGCCAGGAATGGCTTGGCCGATCTTGGACTGGCACTTGGCCCAGGCCTGATCGTAGGTCAGCTTCTTCGTCTTCGCGGCGGCCGACGTCGGCGCCGCAAGGGCAACCGCCATGGCGCCGCAGGTCACGATGGCGAACAGATTCATTTTACGCATTCCGGCCTCCCTAGATGCGCGCGTTTTCGATGGGCCGATTTTTCACCTGTTTCGGACACGGCGAAATTGTGCCGAGGTTTAGATGCCTCAGCCTTTGAATGGGCATTTGAAGGGGGGCGGCGTGGCCCCGCGGGCGAAGGGTCTGAAACGCGATATCGCGCCGCATGTTGCGGCGCGATATCGGGACGCCATGTCACTTTTCATGGACTTCAGCCATCGCCGGGAGCGATGACCGGAATTGCTAGTTTTTTACCGGAAACTTGCTCACCGCGGCCTGACACGCCGGGGACAGCGATGACTTCTTGGCCGCGAGGCACTGGGCGACGCGTCCTCCGCCGGGCGCGGTCTGCGAACAGTTCTTCTCGATGTCCGGCCAGCAGGCGTCGGCGACCTTTTCGACGCGATCCAGCGCCTCCGAGAGATTGCGCGCCGCATCATAGAGCGCGGTGTCGCACTTCTCGCTGATCTTGTCCTCGTGAGCCATCATGCAGAGCATCAGCCGGCCTTCGCCGGGCGTGACCTGGCCGCAGAATGTCTTGACGTCGGCGCCGCACGCCGCCTCGAGCTTCTTGGCCCCGGCGTCGAGACGCTCCTGGACGCTCTGCGCGTTCGCACCGCCGGCCACAGCGATGAATGCAGCAGCGGCGATCAGTACGGCAACTCGCGACCGGTACGATTTCATTTGATTCCTCCATGTCCCTGGCATGCTGCTGTGCAGCGTGAGGCATTGTGCCCGAGCGGCCGCGAACGCGGTGCTATACTCACGGTTCGATCCGCTCACCCAATTTCAGAGCTTGGTTGCCTTCGCGGCTGAGGGCGACAAAACGCCGCCGCGATCGAAAGCAGCCGCCACATCAAGGCTATACCGATGCACAATTTGCTTTCCCTGCAGCGCGTGGGAAGGGTTCTTTCCGTCGAGATCCGCCGCGATGCTGCCAGACCTGTCCATCACCCGCAGGCGATTGCGAACGCCGAAGGCCGCCTCCGCGGCCGGTATCATCTTTTCCGTGCTGTTGGCCTTTATCTTCTGGCTGTTCCGGATGTCCATCCCGGCCGATCCGCTGGAGCCTGGCGCGTGGCTTGCGGCCCATACCCGGCCGGTGACGCTCGCGCTCAATCTGGTGCCGTTCGCGGGCGTCGCCTTCCTGTGGTTCGTCGGCGTGCTGCGCGACCGGCTCGGCGACAGCGAGGACCGTTTCTTTGCGACGGTGTTCTTCGGCAGCGCGCTGCTGTTTCTCGCCACCTTGTTTGCGGCGGCGGCGGTCAT
>CAKZHN010000085.1 GCA_936924235.1 uncultured Rhodoplanes sp.
ACGTTCCAGCCGTCCTGCACGTATTTCTTCTGCCGCTCGTCGGCTAGATAGCGGCATCCGGTGGGCCCCCGCACCGCAAGGCGGCCGACGGTGCCGGGCCGCGAGACCTTGCCGTCCTCATCGAGGATGCGCGCCTCGTAGCCCGGCACCGGCCTGCCGGTCGAGCCCGGGCGCACTTCGTCTTCCGGCGAGCCGATGAAGATGTGCAGCATCTCGGTCGCGCCGATGCCGTCAAGGATGGTGACGCCGGTCGCAGCCTTCCAGGCCTCGAACGTCGCCTTGGGCAGCGTCTCGCCGGCCGACACGCATTTGCGCAACGACGAGATGTCGAAGTCCTTCAGCTTGCCGAGCATGGCGCGATAGGCGGTCGGCGCGGTGAACGGAACGGTGATCTTGTACTTGGCGATGGCGTCGAGGAGGTCGTCCGGGCCGGCCTTTTCCAGCAGCACCGTCGAGGCGCCGATGCGCAGCGGAAACAGCACCAGACCGCCGAGGCCGAACGTGAAGGCGAGCGGCGGCGATCCGGTGAAGCGGTCGGCCGGCTCCGCCTTCAGCACGTGCTTGGCGTAGCTGTCGCAGATCGCGAGCATGTCGCGATGAAAATGCATGGTGCCTTTCGGCTCGCCGGTGGTGCCGGACGTGAACGCGATCAGGCAGACGTCGTCACTCGCCGTGTCGCAAGCCGTGAAGCTTTCGTAGCCGGGCTTTTCCATCAGCGCCTGAAGCTCGCCCGAATTGGGACCCCAATAGACGATGCGCTTGAGGTTCGGCGATTGCGTCTTGGCCTTTTCCATCTCGTCGGCGAGCCGTGAATCGCACAGCGCGAGCGTGATCTGGGCCTTAGCGAGCGGATAGCTCAGCTCTTTCGCGCGCAGGAGCGGCATGGTCGCGACCGCAATGCCGCCGGCCTTGATCACGGCGAAATAGGCCGCAACCATCATCGGGTTGTTCGGCGCGCGCAGCAGCACGCGGCCGCCCGGAACGAGACCAAGATCGCGCGTCAGCACATTGGCGATGCGGTTCACCCGCTCGTGCAGCTGCGCGTAGGTCAAGGTCTCGGCCGGCGAGATCAGGCAAGGGCGATCGCCCTGCCCGGCCGCGACCCAGCGGTCGACCCATTCGGTGACGCAGTTCAACCGCTCCGGATACTGCAGCTCGGGCAGATCAAACTTGAACTCAGGCCATTGCTCGCGCGGCGGAAGATTGTCCCGCGCAAATGTATCGATATGACCGGTTTCAGCCATTGCCGCCCCCTATTCAGCCGCCAATGCTGCCCGTCCGGCACGGGCCTTCAATGCTTCGCGCGCGATCACGATCTTCTGCACTTCGGTCGCGCCCTCATAGATGCGGAGCGCGCGGATCTCGCGGTACAGCTCTTCGACCTTGACGCCCTTGGTGACGCCGGCGCCGCCGTGGATCTGCACGGCGCGGTCGATCACCCGCTGCGCGGCTTCGGTCGCAAACATCTTGGCCATGGCGGCCTCGCGGGTGACGCGCTCCGCGCCCTGGTCCTTGGTCCAGGCGGCGCGATAGACCAGCAGCGCTGCGGCATCGACCTCGGTGGCGCTGTCGGCGATCGCGCCTTGCGTCATCTGGAGGTCAGCGAGCGGCGCGCCGAACAGCTTGCGGGTCGCCGAATGCTCGACGGTCTCGTGCAGCGCGCGGCGGGCAAAGCCGAGCGCCGCGGCGCCCACCGTGGCGCGGAAGATATCGAGCGTCGCCATCGCGACCTTGAAGCCCTCGCCCGGCTTGCCCAGGCGATTGGCGGCCGGCACCTTCACGCCGTCGAACCGGAGCCGCGCCAAGGGATGCGGCGCGATCACGTCAATCCGCTCGGCGACGGTAAGCCCCGGCGCGGTCCCGTCGACCATGAAGGCCGACAGTCCCCGCGCGCCCGGCGCCTCGCCGGTGCGGGCGAACACCACGTAGTGGTCGGCGATGCCGCCGTTCGAGATCCAGGTCTTCTCGCCGTCGAGACGGAAATACGGGCCGTCGGGCTTCGCGGTCATCGCGAGTGCCGCGACATCGGAGCCGGCCTCCGGCTCCGACAGCGCGAAGGCCGCGATGGCCTTGCCGTCGCGCACCGGCGGCAGGTAACGGCGCTTCAGCTCTTCCGAGCCGAACAGCGTGATCGAGCCGGTGCCGAGCCCCTGCATGGCAAACGAAAAGTCCGCGAGCCCGTCGCGGAACGCCAGGATCTCACGCGCGAGGCAGAGCGTGCGCACGTCGAGCGACGGATAGAGCCCGCCATGGGAGAGCGGGACCACCGCCTTAAGCAGTCCGGCTTCGCCAAGCGCCGCCACGCGCGCGCGGCAGGCCTCATCGACATCATCGTGCGGCAGCGACGGCAGCATCGCATCGGCCCAGCGGCCGAGTGCCTCGGCGAACCGGCGATGGTCTTCATCGAAGAACGGCAGCGACAGCGTCTCGGACAGGCTCATCGCGTGGCCCCTATCGTCAATTGCCTTCGAATACCGGCTTCTGCTTGGCCGCAAAGGCGCGGAACGCACGGGCGAAATCCTCGGTCTCCATGCACAGCGCCTGGGCCACCGCCTCGGCCTCGACCGCGGTCTCGACCGACATCGCCCATTCCATCTCGAGCATACGCTTGGTCATCGCGTTGCCGAACGTCGGCCCGTCGGCGAGATCGCGCGCCAGTTTCGTGGCTTCGGCCAGCACGGTCTCCGGCTTGGCGAGCCGGGTAAAGAAGCCGAAGCGCTCCGCCTCCTCGCCGCCCATGCTGCGTCCGGTGTAGAGTAATTCCGCGGCACGGCCCTGCCCGATGATGCGCGGCAGGATGGCGCAGGCTCCCATGTCGCAGCCGCCGAGGCCGACGCGGTTGAACAGGAACGCCACCTTCGCGGCTGCGGTTCCAATCCGGATGTCGGACGCCATGGCGATGATCGCGCCGGCGCCGGCGCAGACCCCGTCAATGGCCGCGATGATCGGCTGCGGACAGGCGCGCATGGACTTGACCACGTCACCGGTCATCTTGGTGAAGTCGAGCAGCTCGACCGTATTCATCTTGGTCAGCGGCTCGATGATCTCGAACACATCGCCGCCCGAGCAGAAGTTGCCGCCCGCCCCCGTCACCACGATGGCCTTCACGGTCTTGTCGCGCGCGGCGGCGCGGAAGATGTCGACCACCTCGGCATAGCTGTCGAAGGTCAGTGGATTCTTCTTGTCGGGACGGTTCAAGATCAGCGTCGCGACCTTGCCGTCGACAGAGAAATCGACGTGCCGCGCTTTGTAGCCTGAAAGCGGCAGCGTGACCGGATTGGCCGCAGTCATTCCTTTTCCCCGTTGGTGAGCGCGCGTCGCGCTGATTCTTTGGTCTTGGCGAGGAGCGGCATCAAGGCCTCGATGTCTTTCTCGGTCAGTCCCTGGAAAATCTCGCCGACCCAGTCGGCATTGATCCGAGCCATGGTGCGGAATTCGCGCTGACCTTCCGCAGTCAGGCTCACGATCTGGACGCGGCGGTCGTGGGGCAGCGGACGGCGCTGGATGAGACCTTGCCTCACCAAGCGGTCCACCAGCCCGGTGATGTTGCCGTTCGACACCATCATCCGCTGCGACAACTCGCCGAGCGTCATGCCGGACGGCGCCCGGTCGAGTTGCGCCATCAAGTCGAAGCGCGGCAGCGTGATGTCGAAATTCTCCCGCAGCCTCCGCCGCACCTCGCTCTCGATCAGCGTCGTGCAGGTGAGAAGGCGCAGCCACAGCCGCAATTCGGTCTTGTGGTCGTGCGGACGCTCGGCAACCTTGGTCTCGGCGTCGAGCGGAATGCTGGTGCGTTCATCCATCATGCGCCATCCGCTCCAATGACGAGCGTGGCGCCGGTCGCAGCGCCTGCCGCCGGCGAACAGAAATAGAGCACGGCCTCGGCGACCTCTTGCGGCGTGACGAGGCGGCCGACCGGCACCCGGCTGGTGAAGCGCGACAGCGCCTCGTCTTTGCTCATGCCGCGCTGGACCATCTGATCCACGGGCCCGCGGATCAGGTCGGTGTCGACGAAGCCCGGGCACACCGCATTGACAGTGACGCCGGTACCCGCGGTTTCCACCGCGATGGAGCGAACGAGTCCGAGCATCGCGTGCTTGGCAGTGGTATAGGGCGAAACGTTCGGCGAGGCGCGCAAACCGACGATCGACGCGATGGCGACGATGCGGCCGAAGCCGCGCTTGATCATGTCGCCGAGCACGGCCTGCGCCGGATGCATCATGCCGAGCACGTGCTGCTCGAACATGTCGCGAAACTGATCGGGCGTCGCTTTGGCGAACGGCACCGCGGTCGCGGTGCCAGCATTAGCGATCAGGAGGTCAACCGGCCCGCGTGCGGCGACCGCCTGCTTCACCGCGTTGTTCACGGCGGCGACATCGGTGACATCGGCGATAACGTAGCCCGCCGCATCGCCCTTCGCGACCGCCTCGGCGAGCGTCTTCTCGCCGCGCCCCATGATGGAAACGGTCGCACCGGCTGCAGTCAGCGCCGCAGCGATGGCGCGGCCGATGCCGCGTCCGCCACCTGTCACCAGCGCATGCTTGCCCTGAAGCGAAGCCATTTTCACCCACAGGCCTCTTGTGCGACAAATACTTTAGGCTTAAACTTTTCAGGCTTCAAGTACCCTTTGCTGCCCCCTTCCCGGGATCGCATCCTTGGGGAGGCGCTTGGAGGCGCGCATGAAGATTCACGTCGTCGGCGGCGGACCGGCCGGCCTGTACTACGCCATCTTGATGAAGAAGGCGTGGCCGCAGACGCAGATCGCCGTGTTCGAGCGCAACAAGCCGGACGACACGTTCGGCTTCGGCGTCGTGTTCTCCGATCAGACGCTGACCGGCTTCGAAGCCTACGACCTCGAGACCTATCGGCAGATCGTCGGCCACTTCTCCTACTGGGACGACATCGCGATCCATTTCCACGGCGCGAGCTTCCGCATCGGCGGCAACGGCTTCTGCGGCACCTCGCGCGCGATGCTGCTGAAGATCCTCGGCCGCCGTGCGCATTCGCTCGGCATCGAGATGAAGTACGGCTTCGAGGCCGACCCGGACAAAATGACCATCCGCGGCGCCGACTTGGTGGTCGCGGCCGACGGCATCAACTCGCGCACCCGCGAGCTGTTCAAGGACCAGTTCAAGCCGACCATCGAGCTTCGCCCCAACCACTTCGCGTGGATGGGCTCGGACCGGCCGATGGATGCGTTCAACTTCTTCTTCCGCGAGACGCCGCAGGGCATCTTCATCGCGCACTGCTATCAGTACATGCCCGGCCGCTCGACCTGGGTGATGGAGACCGATCCGGAGACGTTCCGGCGCGCGGGCCTCGACAAACTCGGCGAGGACGAGTCGGCGCGCTTCCTCGAAGGCGTGTTCGCCGAGGAACTTGCAGGACACAAGCTCATCACCAACCGTTCGCTGTGGCGCAACTTCCCGACCATCCGCTGCGAGAAGTGGACCGCCGAGAACATTGTGCTGCTCGGCGACGCCAAGGCCACCGCGCATTTCTCGATCGGCTCGGGCACCAAGCTCGCGATGGAAGACGCCATCGCGCTCTACGAGGCGTTCCGCGCGACCGGCGGCCGCGACGTGAAGACGGCGCTGGCGCACTTCGAATCCAAGCGCCGCGAAGAGGTCGAGAAGACGCAACACTCGGCCGACGTGTCGCTGGTGTGGTTCGAGCACGTCAAGCGCTTCTGGCACATGGATCCGACGCGCTTCGCGTTCGGGCTGATGACGCGTTCCAAGGCCATCACCTACGACAACCTCGCGCTGCGCGCGCCCGAATTCGTCAAGCTCACCGACAAGGTGGTGGCGCGCGACGTACAGGCGCTGGGCTTCGAAGTCGATCTCGGCAAGCCCGACGTGCCGATGTTCCAGCCGTTCCGGCTGCGCAACATGACGCTGGCGAACCGCGTGGTGGTCTCGCCGATGTGCCAATACTCGGCGACCGACGGCCTCCCCGGCGACTGGCACATGGTGCACTACGGCTCGCGCGCGATCGGCGGCGCGGGGCTGATGTTCACCGAAATGACAGACGTTTCGGAGCTCGCGCGCATCACGCCCGGTTGCACCGGCATGTACAACGACGCGCAGGAGGCGGCCTGGAAGCGCGTCGTCGATTTCGTACACGCCAACTCGGCCACCAAGTTCTGCCTGCAGCTCGGCCATGCCGGCCGCAAGGGCTCGACCCGGCTGATGTGGGACGGCATCGACGAGCCGCTGCCGCAAGGCAACTGGCCAATCGTCTCGGCGTCGCCCCTTCCCTATTATCCGCATAGCCAGGTGCCGCGCGAGATGACCCGCGCCGACATGGACGCAACCATCGCCGACTATGTGCAGGCGGTGAAGCGCGCCGAGCGCGCGCGCTTCGACATGGTCGAGTTGCACGCCGCCCACGGCTATCTCATCGCAAGCTTCATCTCGCCGCTCACCAACAAGCGCACCGACGAATACGGCGGCTCGCTTGCCAACCGGCTGCGCTTCCCGCTCGAGGTGTTCCGCGCGATGCGCAAGGCGTGGCCCGACGAGAAGCCGATGTCAGTGCGCATCTCGGCGACCGACTGGCAGGACGGCGGCCTCACCGGCGACGACGCCGTCGAGGTGGCGCGCGCCTTCGCGGAAGTCGGCTGCGACCTGATCGACGTGTCGACCGGCCAGACCACGCCCGACGCCGACCCGGTCTACGGCCGCATGTACCAGACGCCGTTCTCCGACCAGATCCGCAACGACGCCGGCATCGCCACGATGTGCGTCGGCGCCATCACCACGGCCGACCAGGTCAACACCATCGTGGCGGCCGGCCGCGCCGACCTCGTGGCGCTCGCCCGCCCCCACCTCGCCGATCCGGCGTTCACGATGAAGGCCGCGGCCTGGTATGGCGCGAAGGCTGTCGCCTGCCCGCCGCAATACCGCGCCGGCCGCGATCAACTGTTCCGCGAGAGCGACCGAGCCGCCAAGGATCTGACCGAGCTCAAGCTCAAGGCCCGGCCCAAGGCCCACGCCACGACGTGGAAACAGGCCGCGGAATAAGGCAAAAACCGCGGCCAGACGGCCTCTGGGGACGGCCCGCTTCAGGGATGGACCAGCCGGAGACTTCGACTTATATAGGGGCCGCTCGCCGGGGCGATTTGCCAAGCCGATTCGAGGGCTTGCGATGAATCCGGCTCCAATTGTGCTGAAAATTCAGCGGCATCGTTGGGGGATGGTGAAATGGTATCACAGCAGACTCTGACTCTGTTTTTCTAGGTTCGAATCCTAGTCCCCCAGCCAATGACTTGGCGTCGCGTCCACCTCTGAACAATCAACGACTTAGCGGACTGGCCGCGAGCGCCGCTTACCATTTCTTACCAGATTTCTTACCACTGGACTGAGTTCGTTCCGTCCCTACGGGCTTCGACTTTGAAGAGAGAGAGAGAGCGGCGCCCCGTTTTACTTGTCTATCGAATACTGAAACGCGAGCGGCTGAAGCCGGTCATCCTCAATCTGCCAGGGCGAAATCATCTGCAAGGCTCCCCCTGTGGCAGTAGGCTCGGGCACACGGGCTAGCTGAATTGAGTGAACCAGTATAAGGGCGTTGTTCGGGTGGTGAGCGCGTTGAGCGGCTACCTCATTTCTCGTTACGACGACCTGCTCTCCAACGCTTGTAGTGCCTTTGACCTCGACAACCAGCTGTTCGCCCACACGCGCACACTCGAAATCGTACGGGCGCGTAAGGCTGACATCGCGCACCCGCCAGCCCAGGTCCTCAAGGTGACGCTTGGCCATCACCATCGCCCGCTGCTCGACGGCTCGACGTTCCGCCGGTCGCAATCCAAATCCTTGGCCGCCGCGTTTCGGTTCGACCTGACCGGACGCGGCGCGCTCAACCTCAATGGCTTCAGGAATGGGCGCTGTCGGTGCCCGGCCCAGAACTTCGGCGTCGTATATCAATTTTAAATAGCCCGCGAATTCGACCGCGTCGTCGAAGAGTTGTCCGTCTGATGGCATCGCCGCCGCCGAGTAGAAGCGGGCGAGCACGCCGCTTTGCTCATACGCCCTTCCGAGGGTTTGGCCTCGAAGCGTCATCGGTTGCACCAATTCAGGGTGAACTCTAATAACCACCTCCAACGCCCCTTTTCCCCAAGCAACCAACCGTGCGACTTCGTCCGGCGGTCGCGGCCGAAACTCCCCGTTTTCGAAGACGGTCGACCCGTGCCCGAGCCATAAGTAGACCCCCGTTCCCGGTGCGTCGAAGAGATAGACGCAATACCAGCCGCGTTGGGGGCTGGGCGACCGCGACTCCGAGAAAAAACGTGCCCAGGGTATAAATGTCTTCGGACCCGTTCCATCTCTCCCTTGAAAAGCCAGGTCTTCGCCATGAGGGCCCAGCGCCGCGCGAAGGCGGTCCGATATGCGCCCTAACTCCTGAGGGATTAGTTGCCGTATCAGTACGCCACGTCTCTGCATGGCAGGCGTGTTCTTGGACGAATACTCTTTCTGCAACGCAACGACTTCCAATAATTCGTCACGCATTCAGCCACCCGCTTAGTGTCGCTGCCCGGCTGATATCCTAGCTGATGGACTCGCCCCTGTTGCCGCCCAGCCGCTCACCTTATGCTCATCCGATAGCGCTCGATGTGTGTCGGGGTCACATCGTGAACGTAGCAAAGCGGCGCCGCTCCACCAGGACGGCTATAGGCACTTCGGCCGCCACATGACCGACCGTTGCGCATCTTATCGTCTGGGCACGCGCATGGGTGTCCGGTCGCGTAGTAGGCCCTGCGGCTTTGCTCGACGATGAGGAGCGCGATAGCTGCGGCCGACATGACCTTGGCGGCGGTCTTGTCGTCCTTCTTCTCGGGCTTGGCTTGCTGCTGAGGTTTCGCAGGCTCGGGGAACGGATTGACCGGCTGTGAGATCAGCCCCATGGGCGTCGGCGGCTCGGGCTGCCTTGAACTCAGCACCCCCAGGCAGCAAACAACTGCCAACACTGCGACGATTAAAAGCCGGCGCCCCATAGCGCTCTCCCCGGCCGAATATTGGTTGAGACAACCTGGAAATTCAATCGCTTGACTCTATGTTCTCTGTTTGTTCTATTGCTAAAGGTCGGCAACGTATGGCGAACGCAGACCAATGAACGCGACCCTCAAAGCGTATTTAGACGATCAGGCCGCGGAGCTTGAGGAAGATGTTCGCCAGACACTCGAACTCGCGCATGGAGACCCCCACCACGCGCTCCGCATAACGCTCATCGCGAACGCGTTTCTATCCGAAGAGGTCGAGCGGCTGAAGAAGCAGGTCTCGAAGGGGTTCAGCCGTGGGAAATGAGGAAGCCCTACAGAGAATTGAGCGGGCCGCTGCGAAGGCCGTAGACCCCGAAGAGGCGTTCTTCGATTGGGTCGCCATGTACCACGACCGCATCATGTCGGTGACGGGTATTCCCCCTGACACCCTCGATGGTGATGGCGATGAAGAAATCACCGATGAATATTACGGCGTGCTCTGGAAGGTTTTTGTGACGGGAATTGACCCGGTAGATGCCGCCGATAAGGAGCTAAGGGCCTGGGCTCCCGAGATGAAGAAGAACACGCAGAGCGCCGAGGACTTCCGCCGCGAGTATCAAGAACATCTTGCTCGCTTCGAGGAGATGTGGGGATGACGCGAGGAGACTTGCTTCGGTCGTCGCTGATGTTCGCGATGATCGACCTGAAGCTAAAACTCGGCAAGCGGTTCATTCCGATGAGGCTGACCGACGAGCAGCGCACAGAGATCGCCGGCAAGGTCGTGGCCAACATGACCAAGCACAAGGACATTTGGAATCTCGATGAGCCTCTGCCCCTGCCGGATTTCTTTCAGGGTCCAAGATGACCGATGGCCCATACGATCAGCGAGAGGAGGGTTCGTCAGTTTCTCATCAAGGAGGACCTTAAAGAACAGCGCCGAACGGCTCCTCAACGTCGGCGGGCTGCCAGAGAGGCAAAGATCGCGGTTGCGGTGTTCAACGTTCGAGCACGGTCAAGCCGCCCGGTACTCGCTTGGCCCACGTTCCGTGCTGCACTCATGGCCGGCCGGCCGATCCTCGTGGTGCAGTGCTCGTCATGCGAACAGGTCTCGTGGGTTGACCTTCGGACAATCAAGTACCGCCCGGACTCCTCAATCAATTCCCTGACACCGCACCTCGTGTGCTTGAGGTGTCAGCCCGGCCCTCCGCTGCCATGGCTCTTAGGACTCAGGAAAATGCCCCCTTTCGTCAGGCTCAACCGGGAAAGTAAAACAGGTTCTATCGGGGCTCGCGCAACGGGGTGTAGTTGCGGCGGCGATGGATCGATCCCGCTTGATCGCATGACGAACATCATCGGCCGAAAGCAGAATATCCTCTAGGAAACCCAAGTCTTGTTTTGTCACTGCCCTCATCGGCCCAATAGTGGTCCCCGACAACTCTATAGCCGTGATGTGCACGGGCGTTGTAGGTCGCGGCAGAGTCAAAATCGCCTTCCAGTCGACAGATTCGCCCCAAGTCTCGCATATCGTTCGCTACGCCATGAGTCTGGCCGATCGATTTGTGAATACTCAAAGCGACGAGTCCGGGTTTACGTGCATCGTGGAAATTGCCGGAGCCCTTATAAGCTTCCTTGTGAGCCAACATCACCGACCTCAGCCGCATGCAGTTTGCAATCTTATCCTCAACTGTATCCATCGGCGGCCGGCCTAAAGCGAATACCGGATTCGAGTTCAGACCTTTGAGCAGAACACCATCCGCATGGTCGAGCTCCTTCTCTGCGTTGTCCAGGTCACCGCTGGCGATGTGGATCGCGGCGGCGTGGAACAGGGCGTTGTGCAGAAATCCGTGCGAGTCCTGGGCACGTTTGAACCGTTCGCCTGTTTCCTTCGCCTCGGCACGCAAGTCATCAATGTTCCCATTATCCCTGATCCGCAAGTCGTAAATCCGTTCCGCGGCGATAGGGATAAGAATCGGCAGCTTGTTCTTGATCGCCCGTGCGATGAATTCAGCCGCTTGAGAGTCAAAGTCACCGAGAAATTTCATGATGTGGAGCAGATAGATTGCGTCATACCCTGCCTCGATTGTTGGATTAGGCACACTCAAGACAGCTTGCACGTAGTTCTTCAAACGCGTGAGCCGCTCATCATTGATCCACGAACTCGCGCGTGAAGCGGAGCTGTGGCCGATATGACGGGCGGCAAATGATAAAAAGTTTCGACACTGAGTTGTTGAATACAGACCGTCATCGGCCCGTTCGTTTTCGAGGCTGTAGGATTGACACCGCGGCGCCGTTTTCTTTTCTTCAGCCGGCTCTTGATTGGCAAAAAACGTTTCCGCAAGCCGAATTACTGGAACGCCAAACGTCCAGTCGGCAAGTATCTGCGCCGCACGTTTGAGCGAATCGGAACGGGGCATTTGCATAAGTCGGCCCTCCCCAGTTCTATGACTGATATCTCAAATAGGAACTCGGGGCCCGAATCTCAAAGTCCCGGACAATCCTATGATCGGTCAAAGGCTTCGGCCTCTTATCCGTTGGTACACGCACCGTCCCGTGGCAGCCTCCCCCCGGTCCTCCATGGTGGCTACTCGCTGGGGCCATAGTGAGGAGTGAATGAGTCGTGTGTGCTCCTCCCTGGACCCATGATGTTATCCGGCCGGTGTGGCCATCTGGGTCACATTGCGCCTTAGGTGCGGTGTCATCGTTGGTAGGGTCCTCCTCAGTGTCTCCGTGATGCCCTCCTTCAAGTGAAACGTGGAGGATGCCGAGACCATGAAGGCCACCAAGGAGGTGTACCCATGAAGGTGGAGCTTCATGGGTACCGTTAAGGGGGCCACGATCACATACTGATACTGCAGATGGGAGCCGTCTTGAGCGCCATCCAGCCGTGGTCCCTCTCCTCTATGGTAGCCACCATGTTCTCCCTCCATGTGTGGCTCACGCAGCGGAGCCAAGGTGGATGCCTCAGAGGGGACCCTCGTGGGGACCTTTAGGGCACGGCTACTGACACTGATGAGGGCGATTACCTGGGTGCAGCTAAAGAGGACCTCACAGGGGCG
>CAKZHN010000086.1 GCA_936924235.1 uncultured Rhodoplanes sp.
CGCGGGCCGCGGATACACCCCTTCAACTGAGGTTACACAGTGGCGCAGTGCGGCCGACACGGGTTGGCTGATCTGGTTCCTGGCTGCCGATATTGTAGCGGCGCCGATCGGCGAAGAGGTGATGTTCCGCGGTTTCCTGTTTCGAGGCTTAGCAAGATCCGGTTGGGAGGTTCCTGCCATCGGTGCTACTGCGCTGGTATGGGCCTTGATGCACACCCAGTACAACTGGGTTGTGGTATCGGAGCTTTTCCTTGAAGGACTCATGCTCGGCTGGTTTCGTTGGGCGAGCGGTTCGACGGTCCTTGTCATTGGTACGCACATGCTCATGAATGCTCTGGCCACGTTAGAGACCTGGATCAGGGCGGAAGTCTTCTCGTGAGAAGGCCTCGGCCGAAACAGACAAGGACCGCATGAGCCTGACGCCGGATCAGCAACCGCCCGCTCCGCCATGGGGGCCGATGGCAACAGTCGCCTGGACGCTGACGGCGATGCTGCTGGGCCTGGTCGTCGCGACGGTGTTCTACGGCATGTGGGCGGGCGACCAGCCGCGGCCGTCCGACAGCTATGACGGCGTGCTGATCGCGCTCGGCACGTTCGTCTCGGTGCCGGTGCAACTCGGCGTCGTGATCCTCGCCGCCCAGCTGCGCCACTGGCCGCCTGCGATCTATCTGGGCCTCGTGCCGCCGCGGCGCGTCGAACTGATCATCGCCTTGGCCTTCGTCATCGGGCTGAACGCGGCGTTTGACGGCATCCTCTATGTCAGCGGCCGCGAGGTGGTGCCTTCATTCCAGGTCGAGGCCTGGCGCAGCGCCGCGGACGCCGGCTGGTTGCTCTGGCTGCTGTTCGCCATCATCGTGGTGGCGCCAGTCGGCGAGGAGGTGATCTTCCGCGGCTTTCTGTTTCGCGGTCTCGCCAAGCCCGGCTGGGAGGTCCATGCCATCGGCGCCATTGCGCTCGCCTGGGCGTTGCTGCACATCCAGTATGACTGGGTCGGCACTGCGCAGATTTTTCTGGCAGGATTGGCGCTCGGCTGGTTTCGCTGGGCCAGCGGCTCCACGCTTCTGACCATTGCCATGCACATCCTGATCAATCTTCAGTCCATGATCGAGACCTGGATCAAGCTGGAGTACTTCTCGTGAGCGGGCTCGACCCCGAGGCGCTCGGCGCGCGGGCCTATGCGATGATCGGCGAACTGGCCGCGATCTCGGCCGAGCCGAAACGGCTGGTGCGGCAGTTTCTGACGCCCGAGCATCGCCGCGCCGCCGACCTGGTCGCGTCCTGGATGCAGAAGGCCGGCCTTGCGGTGAGCGAGGACGCGCTCGGCACCTTGCGCGGCCGCTTCGGCACGTCGCGAAGGCGGCTCCTGATCGGTTCGCACATCGACACCGTGGTCGACGCCGGCAAGTACGACGGGCCGCTCGGCGTCATCGCCGGAATTCTCGCGGCCGAACCGTTCGCCCGCGCCAAGGCCAAGCTTCCGTTCGGCATCGACGTGCTGGCCTTCGGCGACGAAGAAGGCTCGCGCTTTCCGGCCACCATGACGTCGTCGTCGGCCTGCGCCGGCGTGTTCGAAAACGAGGCGCTGGCCAGCGCCGACGCCAACGGCGTGACGCTCACTGCGGCGCTGCGCGCCTACGGCAAGATGCCCCAGGACATTCCGGCGGCGGCCTACCGGCCGCAGGACGCCGCGGCTTACGTGGAGGTCCATATCGAGCAGGGGCCGGTGCTCGAAGCCAAGGGCGAGCCGCTCGGCGTCGTCACCGGCATCGTCGGCCAGAGCAGGCTTCGCGTCACCGTGACGGGCGAGGCCGGCCATGCCGGCACGGTGCCGATGGAGCTTCGCCACGATGCCTACGCCGGCGCGGCCGAGATGGCGCTCGCGCTCGAGCGCATCGCGCGCGAGCATCCCGAGGACGGCATGGTCGGCACCGTCGGTCGCGTCGAAGCCTCTCCTGGCGCGGTGAACATCGTGCCGGGCCGCGTGGTGTTCACCGTGGATTTCCGCTCGCTGACCGACGAGCTGCGGCTCGCCGCCATCCAGCGCTTCACCGCCGAGGCTGAAGGCATCGCGCAAGCGCGCGGGCTGAAGGTCGTGGTGGAAGGCTTCCACGAGGTCGCGACCGCGCACTGTGCGCCCGCCTTGCAGGAAGCGCTCGCGGCCAGCGTCACCGAGTTCGGCCACAATCCGATCCAACTGCCTTCCGGCGCCGGCCACGACGCGCAGATCATGTCGCGGCTCTGTCCGTCCGCCATGCTGTTCGTGCGCTGCCGCGGGGGCATCAGCCACAACCCGGCGGAGTTTGCGAGCGTGTCGGACATGGGCGTGGCGATTGCCACGCTGATCCGGTTCATCGAGAAATTCCAGCCGGGCTAGGGTCTGATTCAACTTCGTTGAATCAGACCCGTCGCTCTTTTCCTTGTTTGGGCATGATCTTTTCCGAAAACCGCTTCACACTTTTCGGGATCATGCCCTAACGCTCCAACATTTCGGCGATTTTCTGGAACGCCATGTCGCCCGGCAGGGCCTCCGGCCGCCAGGGCAGGCTCGCCATCGCGACTCGCGGCTCGAAATTGCGCAACGTGCTGATCGTGTTCTGGCTCGTCGCAGCCGAGCCAGGCGTGTCGTTGACCACGATGGCTTTGACGGTGAGCTCGCGGCGGGCCAGGGCGTCGAGGCAGGTGAGCGTGTGGCTCAGGCTGCCGACATAGCTGCCAGCGACCAGCACCAGCGGGATGTCCAGCGCCTCCATCCAGTCGAGCACCGTGTGTCGGTCGGTGAGCGGCACCATGATGCCGCCGATGCCTTCGATCAGCAGGATGTCTTTCGTCGCGGCAACGGCATCGCGCGAGAACTCGACCACGGCGTCGAAATCGATGCTGCGGCCTTCGCGCTCCGCCGCCATGTCGGGCGACAGCGGGGCGGCGAACCGCCAGGGCGAGACGCGGTCGATCTCGGCGGGTGTGACCGGCCGGCCAAGTGCTGTCAGCAACGTCCCCGTGTCACTGTCCGCGGCAGCCGCGGGATCGAAGCCGCTGACGACGGGCTTCAGCGCTTCGACGGTGCGCCCCGCCGCGCGCCAATGCCGGATCAGGCCCGACACCACATAGGTCTTGCCGATATCGGTGCCGGTCGCGGTGATGAAGAGCGCGGTCATCTGTTGCCAAGGACACGCGTGCGGACGAGGTCGGCGACGCGCGTGATCGCGTCGTCGGGATGGGCGGCGCTGAACGAAAACCGCAGGCGCGCGGTGCCGTCCGGCACGGTCGGCGGACGGATCGCGACGGCGAGGAAGCCTTCGGATTCCAGGAGCTGCGAGGCATCGAGCGCCGCCTGGGCGTGGCCGATCACCACCGGCACGACGGCGCTCTGCGCCTGCGGCAAGCCTGCGGCGCGGGTGAAGATGCGCGCCTTCTTCACCGGCAGCTCAAGCCGCTGCGGCTCGCGCTCGATCAGGTCGAGCGCCGCAATGGCGGAAGCAATCACCGCGGGCGGCAGTCCGGTGGTGTAGATCACCGTGCGGGCGCGGTTGCGCACCAGATCGATCACCGGCGCGGACGCGCAGACATAGCCGCCGTAGGCGCCGAGCGCCTTCGACAATGTGCCGATCTTGAGCGGCACGCCCGCGCGCGCCGCGGCCCCCATGTCGAGATCGTGGGCGTCGTCGGCCATCAGCCAGGCGTCGAACTCCTGGGCTACTGCAGCCAACTCCTTCAGCGGCGCGCGGTCGCCGTCCATCGAGAACACGCCCTCGGTGACGATCAGCACGCGGCCGCGGCCGGCGCGATGCTCGCCGAGCAACTGCCGCAGATGCGCCACGTCGTTGTGCCGGAACGGTAGCGTCTCGGCCCGCGACAGCCGCGCCCCGGTCCAGAGGCTGGAATGGGCCAGCTCATCGATCAGGATCAGGTCGCCGCGGCCGGCCAGCACCGGCGCGAGGCCGGCATTGGCGAGATAGCCCGAGCCGAACACGCAGCATCCCTCCGCGCCCTTCATGCGGGCGAGGCGCTGCTCGAGCTCGGCATAGAGCGGGTGGTCGCCGGTGACGAGCCGCGAGGCGCCGGCACCGACGCCGTGGCGCTCGATCGCCGCAATCGCGGCGGCCTTCAGGTCCGGATGGTGGGTCAGTCCGAGATAGTCGTTGCAGGAGAACGAAAGCAGCCGCCGGCCGTTGCGTTCGACCCAGAGGCCGTCGCTGCGGCCGGTCGGCACGAGGCTCCGCCGCAGATGCGCCTGATCGAGGCTGTCGAGCTTGCGGCGCGCGAATTCGTCGAGGGAAGTCATGTTGCCCTATACTAGCGGGACGATGGATTGGAAACACTGGTACGGGCCGGGGCTCGATCACGTCTGGCTGCCCTATGCGCAGATGAAGACTGCGCCGCCGCCGCTTGCGGCCGTCGCGACCGAGGGCTGCCGCATCCGGCTCGCCGACGGCCGCGAGCTGATCGACGGCATCGCGTCGTGGTGGACCACCTGCCACGGCTACAACCATCCGCACATCCGCGCCGCGGTCGAGCGGCAACTGGCCGCCATGCCTCACGTGATGTTCGCAGGCCTGGTGCATGAGCCTGCGCTGACGCTGGCGCAGCGGCTCGCCCGGATGCTGCCGGGTGATCTCAGCCGGGTGTTCTTCTCGGAATCGGGCTCGGTCGCGGTCGAGATCGCCATGAAGATGGCGCTGCAAGCCGCGATCAACCGCGGCGAGCACCAGCGCACCAAGTTCATCGCCTTCAAGGGCGGCTATCACGGCGACACCACCGGCGCGATGTCGGTGACCGATCCGGACAGCATGCACCAGCAGCTTCGCGAACTCCTTCCCGACCAAATGATCGTCGAATTGCCGGTCTCGGCCGCCGGCATGGCCGAGCTCCTCGCACTCGAGCAGGAGCACGGCGACCGCATCGCGGGCTTCATCGTCGAGCCGCTGGTGCAAGGCGCGGGCGGCATGCGCTTTCACGAGCCCGTTGTGCTGAAGCACATCCGGGCCGCGGCGAACGCCTGCGGCGCGCTCCTGATCCTCGACGAGATTTTCACCGGCTTCGGCCGCACCGGCACCATGTTCGCCTGCGAGCAGGCCGCCGTCGTGCCGGATATCATCACGCTGTCGAAGGCGCTTACCGGCGGCACCTTGCCGCTTGCCGCAACCGTGGCCCGCAGGCCAGTGTTCGATAGCTTCTGGTCCGACGATTCGGACAAGGCGCTGATGCACGGGCCGACCTACATGGGCAATCCGCTGGCCTGTGCCGCGGCCAACGCCTCGCTCGATCTGTTCGAGCGCGAGCCGCGGCTCGCGCAGGTGGCCGCGATTGGCCGGCAGATGACCGAGGAGCTTGCGCCGTGCCGCGGGCTTCGTGGCGTCAAGGACGTGCGCGTCAAAGGCGCGATCGGCGTGGTCGAGATGGAGCGGATCGGCGACCTCGCGGCGCTCCGCGCGCGTTTCGTCGAGGAGGGCGTGTTCGTGCGGCCGTTCGGGAATATCATCTACCTCACGCCGTCCTTCACGATCGCTCCGGACGAGCTGTCGCGATTGACGTCGGCCATCGTGAAGGTTGTCGGGCAGGGGAGAGCGGCATGAGAATGCGAGCGTGGCTTCGCCTGGTGATCGCGGCCGCCGTGGGCATGGCGGCGCTGCTTGGCCCCGCGGGCGCTCAGGAGTTCCCGACCCGGCCGGTGACGCTGATCGTGCCCTATGCGGCGGGTGGCACCACCGACATCGGGCTCCGGGCGCTCGCCACCGCCACCGAGAAGCATCTCGGCCAGTCGATCCTGATCGAGAACCGGCCGGGCGTCGGCGGCGTCCTTGGGCCGATGCAGATGGCCTCCGGCAGCAAGCCGGACGGCTACACCATCTCCCAGCTTCCGATCACGGTGTTCCGCTATCCGTACACGGCTAAGACCACCTTCGATCCGCTCAATGACCTGACCTACATCATGAGCGTTTCGGGCTATACCTTTGGCGTAGTTGTCAAAAATGACGCGCCCTGGACGACGTTTCCGGAACTGCTGGCGGACGCCAAGGCCCATCCGGGCAAGTTCAGCTACGGCACGCCGGGCGTCGGCACCACGCTGCATCTGACCATGGAGCAGATCGCCAAGGAGCGCGGCATCCAGTGGACCCACGTGCCGTTCCGCGGTACGGCGGATTCCACCAATGCGCTGCTCGGCGGCCATATCGACCTCGTCTCGGACGCCAGCGGCTGGGCGCCGCTGGTCAATGCCGGCAAGCTTCGTCTGTTGGTGATCTGGAGCGACAAGCGCAGCAAGAGCTGGCCGAACGTGCCGACGCTGAAAGAGGCCGGCATCGCCATGGTGTCGAACTCGCCGTTCGGCATCGGCGGGCCGAAGGGCATGGACCCGAAGGTGGTCAAGATCCTGCACGACGCCTTCAAAAAAGGCAGCGACGAGCCGTCCTACCAGGAGACGCTGGCGAAGCTCGACCAGGAACCGTTCTATCTCAACACCGCGGACTACCGGGCCTACGCCGAGCACACCTTTGCGGAGCAGAAGCAACTGATGGGCGCGTTGGGCTTTAAGCCGGAGTAGGGCGGTAACCCGACTGCGGAGGTGCAGGCCATGATCCGGAAGCTCAAGTCAGGCGAATATCGGCTCTATTCGCGTAAGGTCGATCCGAGGACGGGGCGGCGGCGGAACCTCGGCACGTTCGGAAGCCGCAAGGCGGCGGAGAAGCACGAGCGGGAGGTGCAGTATTTCAAGCGGCACTGAAGCCATCGTCGCAAGCGCTCAGAACCCGACGACTGTGCCGTGCAGGTCGTACTCGTCGGCCCGCTCGATCTTCACCGTGGCGATCTCGCCGACGCGCAGCGGCCTGCGGCTCGCCACATAGACCGCGCCGTCGATCTCCGGCGCGTCTCCCTTGGAGCGGCCCTTGGCCACCGACGGGCCGACCTCGTCGATGATCACCTGCTGCCGGGTGCCGACCTTGCGCTTCAGCCGCTTCGCCGAGATGGCCTGCTGCCGCTTCATGAAGCGGTGCCAGCGCTCCTCGACGACGTCCTTCGGCACCGGCGCGGCCAAGTCGTTCGACACCGCGCCCTTGACCGGCTCGTAGCGGAAGCAGCCGACGCGATCGAGCGCGGCCTCGTCCAGCCACTCCAGCAGCATTTCGAAGTCTTCGTCGGTCTCGCCCGGGAAGCCGACGATGAAGGTCGAGCGCAGCGTCAGGTCGGGGCAGATCTTGCGCCAGCGCGCGATGCGCCCGAGCGTCTTTTCCTGCGCGGCCGGCCGCTTCATGCGCTTGAGGACGTCGGGCGCCGCATGCTGGAACGGGATGTCGAGATAGGGCAGCACCACGCCGTCGGCCATCAGCTCGATGACCTCGTCGACGTGCGGATACGGATAGACGTAGTGCAGCCGCACCCAGGCGCCGAACGCCCCGAGCTCACGCGACAGATCGAGGAACTTGGCCTTGACCTCGCGGTTCTTCCATTGGCTCGCCGCGTACTTGATGTCGACGCCGTAGGCCGAGGTGTCCTGGGAGATCACCAGCAGCTCCTTGACGCCAGCCGTCACCAGCCGCTCGGCCTCGCGCAGCACGTCGGCCGCGGGCCGCGAGACGAGGTCGCCGCGGAGCTTGGGGATGATGCAGAAGGTGCAGCGGTTGTTGCAGCCCTCGGAAATCTTCAGGTACGCGTAGTGCCGCGGTGTGAGCTTGATGCCCTCGGGCGGCACCAGGTCGACGAACGGATCGTGCTGCGGCGGCGCCGCCTTGTGCACGGCTGCGACCACGCTTTCGTATTGCTGCGGCCCGGTGATCGCCAGCACGTTGGGGAACTTGGCCGTGATCTGCTCGGGCTCCGCGCCCATGCAGCCGGTGACGATCACCTTGCCGTTCTCGGCCAGCGCCTGGCCGATCGCGTCGAGCGATTCCGCCTTGGCGCTGTCGAGGAAGCCGCAGGTGTTGACGATGACGAGGTCGGCGCCCTTGTGCTCGCGGCTGAGCTCGTAGCCCTCGGCGCGCAGCCGGGTGATGATGCGCTCGGAATCGACCAGTGCCTTCGGGCAGCCGAGCGAGACGAAGCTCACCGCTGGCGCCGTCTGCGACGCGGTTTCGGGGCTGGTTTTTGTCAGGGTTCGGGGCGCTTTCACCGGCGATGAGCTATAGGCGATTGCCGGTCAAATCAAGGCGCAACGGCCCGCAGACGCCGACAGCGTGAAGATTGGCCCATGATCCGGGACCGGCGCCGCGATCCCTCGCGGCGCCGCCGGTCGCCATGCCCGGCTGGGTCTTACAACTCGCGGCCGAGCTTGGCATCGAGCGAATAGGGCCCGCCGCCGCGCATCAGGATAGCCAGCCAGATCAGCTCCCAGAACAGCGGATACTCCCAGCCGCCACCCTGCCGGCTCCAGTTGAAGCCCGCGAGGCCTGTGCCCCAGTGCGCGACGAAGATGATCACCAGGAACTCGACGAAGATCATCCCGGCGAACAGCCGCGTGAACAGGCCGAGGATGATGCAGACCGCGCCGATGGTCTCCAGGAAGAAGATCATGTAGGCGGCCGCGATCGCCGGCTCGATGCCGCGCCGCGCCATGCTGTTGGCCGCGAAGGTGGCGATCGAGCTGGTTGTCAGCTTGGTGATGCCGTGCACCAGCAGCATGCCGCCCGCGGTGGCGCGGACCAGCAGCCAGGAAAGATCGCGCGTCTTGTCGTAGTGCGGTCCAAGCGCCGCGATGAGCGGTCTTGGTTCTTGCATCGATGTTGCCATTGAAGCCCCCCGGTTGACTTACAAATAAGTCGGCGGGGGTCATGTTAGTTGTCTTTGCGGACTGCCGAAAGCGGCCGGACTGCTCATCCCACCACGGCCAGCACGTCGTTCTTGCCGACGGTGACTGCGAGGCTGTCGCAGACCTCGCGCTTGCCGTTGAGATCGAGGCGCAGCCGCAGGCCCAGTGCATTGCCGAGCTTCACCACGTGGCGGGAGCCGGAGCCGTCGTAGCTCGTCACGCTCCGGGTGCTGAAATTGCCTGAGCACGGACCGACCACTTCGAGGCCATCCACGGTTTGCTCGCTGGCCGGCTGCCAGAGGCTCGGGCCGATGGGGTCAGAAAGACCGACCGGCTTTGGATCGAAGAACCAGAAATGCCGCTCGGCGCCGTCCGGGCCAGCCTTGTCGTTGCTGACGAGCCGGTACTGATAATATTGCCGGGTCTGGCCGTCGAGCGCCGCCAGCGTCGCCTCGACCATGTCGTCGACGCGGAATGTCTCCGCCTTCTTCTCGCCCGGGAAACGGATCTGCACCGTGTCCGCGGCGGTGAAGCGAAACGGCCTTGCGACCTGCGGCGTGGCGCTCGCAGGCTTGGCGCGCTTTGTCGCGGTCTTCGGTTTCGCGCTTTTGGTCTTCGCGCTCTTCGATTTGGCTTTCTTGATTTTGGCGCGCGACGCCTTGGTTTTCTTCCTGGCTTTTGCGGCGCTCATGAACAAATCTTCCTTTCGACGATGACGGGCCAACTGTTATCCGACCGCCGGCCGGAACTGAACCCGTCGATGCATCAAAGCCGCAGCCGATCGGCCGATTCCAGGATTGCAAAAGCCGCCGTCTCATGCAGGCTTAGGCCCGGAAAAAGACGAGGGAGGACGGAATGCGGTTGTTGCTGTCAGCGCTGGTGGCGGGGCTTGTGGCCGTGGCGCAGCCGGCCGCCGCGCAGAGCTACCCGACCAAGCCGATCCACATCCTGATCCCTTACGCGCCGGGCGGCATCGCCGACATCGCGGCCCGCATCGTCGGCGCCAAGCTGACCGAAGCCTGGGGCCAGCAGGTGGTGGTCGAGAACCGGCCGGGCGGCAACGGCTTCATCGCCATGACGGCCGGCGCCAAGGCCGCGCCCGACGGCTACACCCTGGTGATGGCCACGGTGGGCGACGTCTCGGTCAATCCGTCGCTGTTCAAGGATATGCCCTACAAATGGGAGGACTTCGCGGCGGTTGCCGCGATCAGCGACGCGCCGATGGTGCTCGTGACCAACGCCGCCACGCCCTACAAGTCCGTCGCGGACGTGCTGGCCGCGGCGAAGGCGCAGCCCGGGCGCATCTCCTACGCGAGCCCGGGCAACGGCAGCGTCAACCAGATCGCGATGGAGTGGCTCGCGCTCAACACCGGTACGCAATACCAGCACATCCCCTACAAGGGCGGCGCGCCGGCGGCGGCCGCGCTCGCCGCGGGAGACATCCCGCTCGGCGTGCTGGCCAGTTCCTCGGTCGCGCCGCAGGTCAAGGCCGGCCGTCTGCGGGTGATCGCGGTGACGGGCGCGCAGCCGTCGAAGTTCAACCCGGAATGGCCGACCTTGCAGTCGCAAGGCGTCAAGGATGTCGACCTGTCGAACTGGACGCTCCTGATCGCGCCCAAGGGCACGCCCAAGGAGATCGTCGACAAGCTCAACGCCGAGGTGGTGAAGATCCTTGGCGCGGCCGACGTCAAGGAGCGCTTCGCCACCGGCGGCGTCGACACCATTCCGTCGAGCGAGGCGGAACTCGACACCAAAGTGAAGAAGACCGCGACGCAGCTCAACGACATCGTTGGGAAGGCGAAGATCAAGGCGGACTAGGTCCGCGGCAACTTCGGTCTTTGCATGCGCATTCGTGCTCCAAGAGACTTCTGGGCCGGGCTGTTCTTCATCGCCGTGGCCGCGGCCTTCATGCTGCTGTCGACGCAGTACAGCATGGGCAACATGCATCGCATGGGGCCGGCGCTGTTCCCCACTTTGGTAGGTGCGCTGCTCGCGGGCCTCGGCCTGATCATCACGGCGCGCTCGTTTGCCATCGATGGTCCGCCGGTGCCGCGGCTGCAAGCCCGGCCGATCCTGATCAGCATCGTCGCGATCGCGCTGTTCGGTGTGGTGCTGGCGCACTTCGGCCTGGTCGCGGCGATCGTCGCGCTGGTCGCAGTTGCAGCGGTGGCGTCGAGCGAGAGCAAGCCTTTGGAGGTGGCGGGCCTGATCGTGGTGCTGATCGCGTTCTCGGTCGGGGTGTTCGCCTGGCTCCTGGGCCTGCCGATTCCGCTCTGGCCGGAGATGTGAGCGGTGGAAATCCTCGGCAATCTCGCGTTCGGCCTCGGCGTCGCGCTCTCCTGGCAGAACCTCGTCTACTGCTTCATCGGTTGCTTCCTCGGCACCCTGGTCGGCGTGCTCCCCGGCATCGGACCTGTCGCCACGGTCGCGATGCTGCTGCCGTTCACCTTCGGGCTCGGCCCGGCGCCGGCGCTGATCATGCTGGCCGGCATCTACTATGGCGCGCAGTACGGCGGCTCGACCACGGCGATCCTGGTCAACATCCCGGGTGAATCCTCGTCGGTGGTCACCACGCTCGATGGCCATCAGATGGCGCGCAAGGGCCGCGCCGGGCCGGCGCTCGGCATCTCGGCGATCGGCTCGTTCATCGCCGGCTGCATCTCGACGCTGGTGGTCGCCTATTTCGCGCCGCCCTTGGCGGATCTTGCGCTGAAGTTCGGCCCGGCCGAATACTTCTCCCTGATGGTGTTCGGGCTGATCGCCGCCGTGGTGCTGGCGCGCGGCTCGGTGATCAAGGCCGTGGCCATGGTCTGCTTCGGCATTCTGCTGGGCCTCGTCGGCACCGACGTGAACTCCGGCTCGATCCGCTTCGCCTTTGGCGCGCCGGAACTGGCCGACGGCATCGGCTTCGTCGCGCTCGCCATGGCGTTCTTCGGCATCACCGACGTGGTGATGAACCTCGAGCACACCGACAAGACCGACGTCTATAAGGAGCGGATCGGCAGCGTGCTGCCGTCGTGGGACGACATCAAGACGAGCTTCTGGGCGATCATGCGCGGCACCGGGCTCGGCTCGATCCTCGGCATTCTGCCGGGCGGCGGCGCGCTGCTCGCCTCGTTTGCCGCCTACATGTTCGAGAAGAAGATCGCCAAGCCGCCGCGCCATTTCGGCGAGGGCGACATCCGCGGCGTCGCCGCGCCCGAATCAGCCAACAACG
>CAKZHN010000087.1 GCA_936924235.1 uncultured Rhodoplanes sp.
CATGAATCGATGCAGATCATGGGCGCGGCAGGCTTCAGCAAGACCTCGCTGATCGAGTATTGCATGCGCCGCTGTCGCGGCTGGATGATCGCCGGCGGCTCGGTCGAGATGCTGAAGAACCGCATCGCCGAGCACGTGCTCGACCGGCGCTTCGACCAACGCCCGCCGAAGCCGAAAGCCTCCGAGGCCGCCGAGTGACAAAGCCGCTCGCGCAGGTCCTGCTCGCGCCGCAGTCGGTCGCGATCATCGGGCAGTCGAACGACGCGACCAAGACCGCGGGCCGGCCGCTGAAGTATCTGCGGCAGGCGGGCTATGCCGGGCGCATCTACCCGATCAATCCGCGCCGCGACGAGGTGCTGGGCGAGCGCGCCTGGCCGTCGCTCGCCGAGCTGCCGGAATTACCCGAGCACGCCTACATCGTCGCCTCGACCGACGCCACGATGGAGGCGATCGAGGAATGCGCCAAGGCCGGCGTGCCGGTCGTCACCGCGCTCGCCAACGGCTTCAGCGAGACGGGCGACGAAGGCACCGCGCGCGAGGCGCGCATCAAAGCGATCATCCAGGAGACCGGCACGCGGCTCGTGGGCCCGTCGAGCCTCGGCGTGGTCGACCTGCGCCACAAGGCGTTCATGACCGCCAATGCGGCGTTCGACGAACCTGATTTGCCGGTCGGCCGCATCTTCGCGGCCTCGCATTCGGGTGGCATGATCGGGACTTTCCTCTCGCGCGGCAAGGCGCGCGGCATTCACTTCGCAGGGCTGGTCTCGGTCGGCAACGAGGTCGATCTCTCGATCGGCGAGATCTGCGCGGCGACGCTCGACGATCCCGGCATCGACGGCTACGTGCTGTTTCTGGAAACCATGCGCAAGGCCGAGACCTTGCGCGCCTTCGCGCTGGAAGCCGCGAAACGCGGCAAGCCGGTGCTGGCCTACAAGCTCGGCCGCTCGGCCGCGGCGCGCGAATTGGCTGTGTCGCACACCGGGGCGCTGGCCGGCGAGGACGACATCGCCGGCATGTTCCTCGCCGAATGCGGCATTGCCCGTGTCGACACGCTGGAAGGCCTGATCGAAGGCTTCCCGCTGCTGGCGCGCGTGCCGGCGCCCGCCAAGGGCGCGCGGCCGGCGGTCGCCGTGGTCACCACCACCGCGGGCGGCGCCACCATGGTGATCGATCCGCTGAGCGTGCGCGGCATCGAGGTTCGTCAGCCGACACCGCAGACACTGGCGCGATTGAAAGAGGCCACCGGCGTCGACGTCGCGCCCGCGCGGCTGATCGACCTGACACTGGCCGGGGCGCAGTACAAGGTGATGAAGGGCGCGCTCGACGTGCTGACCACCGCGCCGGAATACGATCTGGTGATCGTCGTGGTCGGCTCCTCGGCGCGGTTCTATCCCGATCTCGCCGTGAAGCCGATCATCGACAGCGCCAGTGCTGCAAAACCGATCGCCGCGTTCCTGGTGCCCGAGGCGCCCGATGCGCTGAAGCGGCTTGCTGCCGCGGGCGTGCCGAATTTTCACACGCCGGAGGCCTGTGCCGATGCGGTTGCGGCGGCGCTGCGGCGACGCGCGCCGCGGCCGACCAAGGCAAAGACTGGACCCGCCTCCGGCGCAGGCCGGATGCTCGACGAGCTTGAGGCCTACGGGCTGTTCGACAAGCTCGGCGTGCCGCACGCGCCGTCGGTTTCGCTCGATGCCTCGATCGCCAAGGCTCCCGCCCTGCCCTTCGCCTATCCGGTGGTGGTCAAGGCGCTGTCCGAAAGGATCGCGCACAAATCCGATATCGGCGGCGTGGTGCTGAATGTGCGGGACGACGCGGCGCTGCTCGCTGCCATCGGCAAGATTCGCCAGGCGACCAACGTGGACCGCGCGCTGGTGCAGCCGATGGTGTCCGGCCTCGGCGAGGTGCTGGTCGGTTATCGCATCGATCCCGACGTCGGGCCGACCGTGATGCTGGCGGCCGGCGGCGTGCTCGCCGAAATCATGCGCGACCGCAGCATTCGCCTCGCGCCGGTCGATCTTGCCGAAGCGAAGGCCATGATCGGCGAGGTCGCGGCGCTGAGGGCGCTGTCCGGCTATCGCGGCAAGGAGCCAGGCGATCTCGATGCATTGGCCCAGGCGCTCGTTTCGCTATCGCGGCTGGCGGTGCACGATGGACCTGCAGTCGCCGACGCCGAGATCAATCCGCTGATCGTGCGGCCCAAGGGCCAGGGCGTCGTTGCGGTCGATGCGCTGGTGAAGCTCGTCTAAGATCACCTCTAATAACGGCTTCCAGCCCGAAAAACGGAAGCCGGCCAGGGAGACACGTCCATGATCCGTCGCCATTCGCGCCGCGAGGCGTTGAAGCTCGCACTCAGCACGCCCATCATCTCGCTCGCGCCCCTGGCGATCGGTTCCGCGGCGGCGCAGCCCGCACTCGTACCGGTGCAGATGGGCATCCAGATCTTCACCGGCGCCGTGGCAACAGTCTGGGTCGACAACAAGATCCCGGCGAAACGCGGGCTGGCGGTCGAAGGCAAGCAGATGGCCGACGGCCGCTCGGTGCGCGACGCGATGATCTCGGGCGCTCTCAACGCCGGCACCATGAACGTGACGCCCTTTCTGGTCGGCGCTGTGGCAGCCTCGCTCACGCTCGTCGGCATCGTGTCGCTCGGCGGCGACACCGTCGGCGTGATGGCGCGCAAGGGCGCGGGCATCAACAGCATCGCCGATCTGAAGGGCAAGCGGATCAGCGTCTCGACCGGCTCGACCACAGCCAACATCTTCATCCAGACCGTCGCGCCGGCGCATGGCCTGAAGCCCGGCGACTACCAGCTCGTCAACATGCGCCCGCCGGATCAGGTCGCCGCCATGTCGGCCGGTTCGGTCGATGCCATCACGTCGTTCGAGCCATACCTGACCGTGGCGGAAAAGGAAGGCATCGGCACCATGCTGATGCGGTTCGGCGAGATCGATCCCAACCCCACCTGCCTCGTGCTGTCGTCAGCTTTGATCGAGAAATCACCGAAGACCGTGCAGGTCTTCCTGAAATCCTGGCTCGACGGCGTCGAGTTCTGGCGCGGCAATCCGGGACGCGTCGCCGAGATCATTCATCAGCAATACGGCACTGCCGGCTATGCGAATGTCACGCGCGACATGGCCGAAAGCATCGTCAGGCAGATCAAGGTCGAGCCCGATCTGACGCCTGCCATCGTCACGCACATCAAGGCCGAGGCGGAGCGCATGAAAGCCGCGAACCTGCTGCGCGAAATGCCAGACTGGGCCAAGGTGATCCGGCCTGATCTTCTGGCTCAGGCCAGAGCCTGAGGAACGGCGCATGATCGAGCAAATCCGCGATCTGGTGAATGCCGACGAGGAACTGGTGCGGCGCGGCCGCTTCGTCAGCACCACGTTCCTGCTGGAGATCGGCGAGCAGGGCTATCTCGTCAAGATCATCGAGGGCCGCATCGTATCGATCACGCCCGGACCGTTCGTGACGCCGAACTACAGCTTCGCGCTGCGCGCGCCGCGCGACGAATGGGCGACGTTCTGGACCAAACTGCCACCGCCCGGCCATCACGACATCTTCGCGCTGTTCAAGCGCGGCAAGCTCGTCATCGAGGGCGATCTGCATCCGCTGATGGCGAACCTGCTGTATTTCAAGGATGTGCTGGCTGCGCCGCGCAAGACGGAGAAGCGGGCCGCCCCCGCGGCTTCACCCAGTAAGCCCAGCTTCGAGCCGATCGTTGGGCGTTATCTCAATTTGGAACTGCTCGGGCGGCCGCACCGGCTCTACATCGAGGAGGCCGGCCAGGGCATCCCGCTGCTCTGCCTGCACACCGCAGGCTCCGACGGGCGGCAGTATCGCGGGCTGCTCAACGACCCGCGCATCACCGCGAACTACCGCGTCATCGTGTTCGACATGCCGTGGCACGGCAAATCCTCGCCGCCGGAGGGCTACCAGCACGAGGAATACCGGCTCACCTCGCGCGACTATGTGCGGATGATCCTGGAGATCGCCGGCGCACTCGCGCTCGACAGGCCGGTGGTGATGGGCTGCTCGATCGGCGGCCGCATCGTGCTCTATCTGGCGCACCAGCACGCGAAACGCTTCCGCGCCATCATCGGGCTCGAGACCGCCGCGCACGTGGCGCCGTACTACGACGTCAACTGGCTGCATCGCGGCGACGTGCATGGCGGCGAGGTCTCGGCCGGCGTCGTCTCCGGGCTCGCCGCTCCGACCGCGCCGGACGGCCACCGCTGGGAGACGCTGTGGCACTACCTGCAGAGCGGGCCTGGCGTGTTCAAGGGCGACCTGCATTTCTACAAGGTCGACGGCGACATCCGCGACCGGGTCGATCAGATCGACGGCCGCACCACGCCGCTTTATCTGCTCACCGGCGAATACGACTATTCCTGCACCACCGAGGGCACGCTCGATGTGGCCAAGCGCACCGGCGCCGAGGCGGTCATCATGAAGGGCCTCGGCCACTTCCCGATGAGCGAAGACCCGCCGCGCTTCATCGAATATCTACTGCCCGTGCTGGAGAAGATCCGCGGGAGAGCCTAAGCTTGCGAGACCGGAGGAAAGCCATGTCCCACGCCGAAGCCGTTCACACGCTGCAGCCCGCCGCGGGCGCAACCGACCAGATCGTGCAGTTCACCGCAGGCCTGCGCTACGACTCGCTGCCCGAGGAAGCCCGGCACTACGCGCGGCGGCATCTGCTCGACACCGTCGGCGTGATGATCGCAGGCGCTGGCGGCACCATCGCGACGCAGGCCGAGACCGTGATCAAGGCGGTGCGGCCCGACGGCAGGATCCCGGTGCCGGGCCGCGCGCGCCGCGCCGATCTCCTTGACGCTGCCTTCCTCGGCGGCACTGCGGCGCACGGTATCGAGCTCGACGACGGCTACCGCCACGGCTCGGCGCATTGCGGCTGCGTCATCATCCCGACGGTGCTCGCGGTCGGCTACGACCGCCGTGTCAGCGGCCGCGCGCTGATCGAGGCGATCGTCACGGGTTATGAGACCAACATATGCCTTGCCCGCGCGTGCGCGCCGGACCTGCGCCAGCGCGGCTTTCATCCGACCCCGGCGGTGGGCCCGTTCGGCGCCGCCATGGCGACCGGCAAGCTCCGCGGCATGAAGGTGCCGCAGTTCGCCAATGCCATGGGCATCGCGGCGTCGAGCGCGGCCGGGCTGTTCGCCTTCGTCGGCGGCGGCGGCGACATCAAGCGGCTGCACGCGGGCCACGCCTCGCGCGAGGGCATGCAGGCGGCGCTGCTCGCCGAGCAGGGCGTCGAGGGTCCGCCCAACGTGGTCGAGGCGCGCGACGGGTTCATGCAGGCCTTCGCGTTTGGCCGGATCGACAAGGCGCGGCCAGTCAAGCTGCCGCCGGAGGCCGAGTACGGCATCACCGACTGCTACATCAAGCCTTACGCCTGCTGCCGCCACATCCAGCCGGCCGTCGAGGCGATGTTCGGGCTCTGCACGGACGAGAAGATCGGCTTCGACGAGATCAAGAAGGTCGACGTCGAGACCTACAAGATCGCGACCGAGCACGCCCATGTGCCGTGGGACGACTTCGCCAGCGCGCAACTGAGCTTCCCGTATCTGATGGGGCTCGCGGCGCGCTATCGCGGCGTGAAATTCGAGCACTTCGACGAGAAGACGCGGAAAGACCCTGCGTTTGCGGCGTTTGCCGAGAAGCTGACCGTGACTGCGCCGACCGAGATCGACCAGCTCTATCCGAAGCTGCGGCCGGCTCGCGTGACGGTGACGACGCCCAAGGGCAAGTTCGTGCGGCAGGCCGACGAGGCCTGGGGCTCGCGGCAGGTGCCACTAGACGATGCGGGACTGATTGCCAAGTTCCTCGGTCTGGTCGAGCCAGTGCTGGGTGCGGCGAAGGCGAAGGAGCTGTCCGAACGGCTGTGGACGATCGACAAGGCGGACGACGTGGCGCCGCTGGTCGAGGCCACGGCGAAGTAACTCCCTCAGCTCCGCAAACTCTCACCCCGTCATCCTGAGGTGCCCGCCCGAAAGGGCGGGCCTCGAAGGATACGGCCCCCGCTGCATCAGCCGGGCCGTCGCCCTTCGAGGCGGTGAGAGAGTGCAGTGCGCTGAAGGAGCTACGCCTTCGCCCTCGGCTTGACGTTCGGATTGCCCAGCCGCAACGCCTCGCCCTTCTCGAACTTCGCGATCTGCTCGAAGCACTCGCGGAAATAGAGCTCGAAATTGTCCCACTCGGCCCAGCCGAGATGCGGCGTGCACAGCACGTTCGGCATCTTCAGGAACGGGTGGTTGCCGCCCATGATCGGCTCCTGCTCGTAGACGTCGACCGCCGCGTAGCCGGGCCGGCCCTTCTTCAGCGCATCCAATAGCGCGCCGGGCTGCACCAGCTCGGCGCGCGCGACGTTGACGAACAGCGCGGTCGGCTTCATCCGCGCGAAGTCCTCCGGGCCGACGATGCCCTTGGTCTCAGGCCGGAGACGGATGCTGATCGACAGAATGTCCGAGCGCTCGAAGAGCTCGGCCTTGCTTTTCGCGATCTCGTAGCCTGCGGCCACAGCCTTCTCCTGCGAATTCTTCTGGCCCCACACCAGCACCTTCATGCCGAGCCCCTTGCCGCCCTCGGCGACCAGTGAGCCGATCGCGCCGAGCCCGAAGATGCCCAGCGTCGAGCCGCGCAACCGGTGCGACAGCGTGCACGGCCAGTCGCCGCGCTTCATGCGCTCGGCCTCGAGCGCGATGTTTCGGCGCGACGCCACGATCAGCGCCAGCGTCAGCTCGGCCGGCGCCACTGGCGAGTTGCTGACGCCGGTCGAGACCGGAATGCCCAAATCAGTAGCGGCGTTGAAGTCGAGCATGTGCGAGTTGCGGCCGACCAGCGCCAGCAATTTCAGCTTGGGCAGGCGCTCCAGCAGCGCGCGGGAGAAGTCGACGCGCTCGCGGATCGACACCACCACGTCGGCGTCCTTCAGCCGCGCGACCAGTTCGTCGAGGTCTTTGGCGGGCGTGCGGTAGCGCGTGACATCGTGGTGGCGGATCAGCGAGAAGCAGGCGAGCTGATCCACCATGTCCTGGTAGTCGTCGGGAATAACGATTTTCATTGCGATTTTCTTAGGCCTCGGTTGAGGGAAGATAACCGAGCCTAGTGCGCCCTTGCGGGTGATGCCAGAGCCGCGCTCAGGCCGCCGCGGTGGGCCGCTCGACCTCGTCGGCCGCCATCACGGCGGAGTGTCCCACCAGCAGAAACGCGGTGGCGACGAAATCCAGCGCCCCGTCGATGGCACGCGGCAGCAGCAGGACGTCGTCATCCGCCGCGCCGGCGCGGGCGAGATAGCCCTGCTCGGCGGCGTCGCGCAGGAGCTTGCGCACATGCACGCGCGACACGCCGAACTTGCGCGACACGCCCGAGATCGACAGGCGCACCGGCTGCTGAGGCGGAAAGCCGTCGTCGTGCTCGCCCGCCAGCATCAGGCTGAACAGCACCATGATGCCGGCGTTGCGGTCGGTGAACAGCTCGAGCCCGGGCGCGTGATCGATGACGCGGAGGCCCTGGAGAAAGCGGTCGCCGAGCCGCCGGATCATGGCGCGCATGAAATCCTCGTCCGGCAACGCCGCGATCGGCCCGCGCAGCTCCGGAAACACCGGCAGCATGTTCTTGAACTGCAGCGCCCAGCGCATGCGCACCGACTCGATCAGACGCTCGGTCGGGATCAGCAGCCGCTTGCGACGGTCGCCCGCGGGCGCGGCGGCCAGGTGGCCGAACATGCGCATCAGGATCAGCATGGTTTCGGCGCGGCCCGGACTGCACACGCCGAGATCGGAGCAGATCTTCTTCAGGCGGCTGACGGTGAGGCCCGGCTCCGGATCGCCGGGCAGTCCGAAGAAGTGGAGGTAGAGACAGAAATACGCGACCACGATGCGGCCGCGGTCGTTGACGATGGTGTTCAGCAGCCGGTTGCCCTGATAGAGCGCGACGAAATCGAGCATCTGCGCGCGCGCCGCCTGCGCAAACGCCGGATGCGCACGGACCGCCGTCAGGGTCTCTTTCGCAAAATTGCTGCCGGCGAAGGCCGGCCGGCGCAGGCTCAAGCTTTCCAACGGTCCAGACATTCTCGAGGCACTTGCGGTGTCGCCAACCCTTGCTGGGTTTCCGCAGCCGCGAACATACACCCAATTTTCTCCAATTGCCGGATCGGCGCCCCTGATCTTTTGTCGCGGTTAAATCAACAGGCCGGAGGGGCGAAATGGCGATTCTTCAGGTTCCATCGGATTTTCCGACGATTGCGGCGGCGCAGGCCGCGGCGCAGCCGGGCGACACCATCGTGCTCGATCCGGCCTACGGCAGCGAGACGGTGACCATATCGGTCGATGCGCTGACGCTTGACGCGGGTTCGGGCGCCGACCCGGTGAGGCTCACGCTCGCAGCGACCGACCTCACCGCGGAGGGCGGCCGACCGCTGATCATCAACGGCGGCGATGCCGACAACACCATCGACGCCGGCGCCACGACCGGTGGCGTGCGGCTGAACGGCGGCGCCGGCGACGATGTGCTGTCGGGCGGCAGCGGCAACGACCGCATCGTCGGTGGGCTCGGCAACGACCAGCTCCTCGGCGGCGGCGGCAACGATGTGCTGATCTCCCACGACGGCTCGCCGTTCGACGATCACGACACCGACGTGATGTATGGCGGCGCGGGCAATGACGTCTATTTCGTCGATGGCCCCGACGACGAGGTGCACGAAACCGCGGGCGAAGGCATCGACAAGGCCGTCGTGATGTCCGACTTCACGCTGTCCGCTGGCTCCGAGGTCGAGATCATCCAGGCGCGCGGGGTCACCGGCCAGGCCATCACCGGCAACGAATTCGCCAACCGCATCATCGGCGGCACTGGCGACGACACGCTGGACGGCGGCGACGGAAACGACGTGCTGTTCGGCAACGGCGGCAACGACACGCTGCTCGGCGGCGACGGCAACGACGTGATGTACGGCGGCAGCGGCCACGACTCGTTCGACGGCGGCAACGGCGTCGACACCGTGTCGTTCGCCAAATCCACATTCGCCGCCAATGTCGATCTGTCCTTGCACCTGATCATGAACGACGCCGACAGCGACTTCAACGAGAGCATCGTCAATGTCGAGAACCTGACCGGCTCGAACAGCTCCGACATTCTGCGCGGCGACAGCGGCGACAACCGCCTCGTCGGGATGAAGGGCGACGACATGCTGCGCGGCAATGGCGGCAACGACACGATCCAGGGCGGCGACGGCAATGACCTGATCACCGGCGGCGCCGGCAGCGACCGGCTGAGCGGCGGCAACGGCAACGACACCTACATCTACACCAGTACGAGCGACAGCGGGCTGACCGCAGCCGACCGCGACGTCATCCTGGATTTCCTGCAGGGCTCCGACAAGATCAGCCTCACCCAGATCGACGCCAACACCACGATCTCGGGCAACCAGGCGTTCTCGTTCATCGGCAGCAACGCGTTCTCGCACACCGCAGGCGAGCTGCATCAGGTGGCGCACGGCGCCAACACGTGGATCGAGGGCGACGTCAACGGCGACGGCGCGGCGGATCTCCAGATCGTGCTGAAGGGCTCGTACACGCTGCACGCCACCGACTTCGGGCTCTGACACCGACTCAGCGCGGCCACCTGGCGCTGACGGCTCGCGTTAGCGGGCAGCAACGGAGCGAGCCCCCGGCTCGCTCCGTTCGCTTGTCACACGCGCAGCGCCGCGCGGCCCGTCACCTCACCGCGCTCGACCAGGTCGTGCACGGCTTCGGCCTCCTTCAGCGGGCGCACTACGCTGACCAGCGGAAACACTTCGCCGCGCGCCACGAGATCGAGCGACTCGATCACCTCGCTTCGCGTCACATAGCGGCTGCCGAGCAGGTCCTGCTCCTTGTTGAGCATGTCGTGAGCGAGCGCCGTGAACGGCTTGCCGGAACCGCCGAGCGTCACCAGCCGGCCACGGCGGCCGAGCGCGCGGGCGCCGGCCTCCAGCGTCGCGGTGGCCGAGACATAGTCCACCACCACGTCGACGCCCTTGCCGTTGGTCAGCTCGAGCAGCTGCTCGGTGACGCGGCCGGCGCTGGCATCGACCACCTCGTCGGCACCCGCCTTGCGGCAGGCCTCAAACTTCGCAGCGCGGGTGTCGACCGCGATCACCCGCGTGCGCGCCCATTTCGCCATCATGACCTGGTGAATGCCGAGCCCGCCGCCGGCGCCAATCACCGCCACGGTCTCGCCTGCTGCGACGCGGGCGCGGCGCAGCACCTTGTAGGGCGTCGCCAGCGCGTCGGTGACCACGCCGATCTCGGCGGGGTGCTTCTTGTGGTCGAGGCCCTCGGGCAGCCGGATGAAGTTCTGCGCCGGCAGCTTGACGTATTCGGCATAAGCGCCGTCGCAGTCGATGCCGATCTGGCCGCCCGAGTTCTCGCACAACGGCTCGAGATTGGTCAGGCACCAGCGGCAGTGGCCGCAGTTCAGGTAGAAATAGGTGGTCACCGGGTCGCCGGCCTTGAGGCCGCGGACGCCGGCCCCGGTCTCGACGATCTCGCCGGTGATCTCATGGCCGATGATGCGCGGGAACTGGACCTTCCGCCGCCCGGCCTTGACGTGCTGGATGGTGAGGCCGGAACCGCAGGTGACGACGCGGGCCACGGCTTCGCCGGGCCCTGCAACCGGGTCCGGCCGGTCGACCCGCTCAAACGGCAGGTTCGGACCGTTCAACACCATCGCCTTCATGCCGTTTCCCCTTGCCGCGCCCGGCAGTCATCCCACCGCCATATGCCAACCTTAATGGAGCGCCCCGGGGCAGGCGAATGGTCTATAGTCCCGCCCAACCCGAGCCGGTTACGGCGCGTGGGGTGTTCACAACAGGAGAGCCGGTATGGCTGAGCAGGACGACAACAAGCAGGGCGGGACAGCGCAGGCGACGGCGACGATCCGCTACATCGATCAGCCGGACATGGCCGAGACCTTCGCGGACTCCATCAACCACGTCTATTTCGATGGCCAGTCGCTGCGGATCGAGTTCGGCATCACCCGGCTCGACGAAGTGAAGCCGAACACGCCGGTCACCGGCCGTCGCTATCCGGCCGAGCGGCTGGTGCTGACTCCGGTCGCGGCCGTCGAGCTGATCAACCGCATGCAGCAGGTCGGCGCGGCGCTGACCCAGGCCGGCGTGCTGAAGCCGTCGACCCCGGCCGCCGCGGCCACCGCGACCGGCACGGCGCCGGGCACCAAGACGGCGAACTGACCAAGACCGCGAACCGAACGCGCGAGCCGGGCGGCGTTGCTGCGGCCCGAGCGACCCGAACGCGCAAAGAAAAACAGCGGCACTTTCGTGCCGCTGTTTCTCCCAGATTTGCGGATTTTTAGCCGAACAACCGAAGCACGGCCTGGCTCGCCTGCGAAGCGAGCGACAGAGCGGTGGTCGACAGCTGCTGCCGGGTCTGCAACGCGAGAAGGTTTGCGCCTTCTTCGTTGGAGTCGGCGAGCGTCAGGCTGTCGGCGCCCTGCTGCAGCGTGTTGACCATCGCCTTGGTGAAGTCCTGGCGGATCTGCACGGTCGACAGGTTCGAGCCGAACGCCTGAGACTGCGAACGCAGCGTGGTCAGCGCGTTGGTCAGGTCGGTCGAAGCCGCGCTGATGTCGGACGCGCCGCCCCAGTTGTTGGTCGCGTTGTTGATCGACAGACCGCTCGACGTGAAGTTGACCGCATTGACCGTGACGGTCGAGGTGCCGGTTTCGTTCAGCGTCACCGTGAGGTTGGTGCTGTTGCCGCTGTCGAGCAGGTTGATGCCGTTGAAGCCCGAGTCCGACGAGAGCTGGTCGATCTGGCTGAGGATCGAGCCGAACTGCGTGGCGAGGTTCGACCGCACCGTGCTGTCCGAAGTCTGTTGCGCCTGAGAGACAAGCGCCTGGGCGGACTGCACCAGCTTGGTGATCGAGGTGATGCCGTTGT
>CAKZHN010000088.1 GCA_936924235.1 uncultured Rhodoplanes sp.
GGCGCGGGCGATGTCGGCGAGCGAGACGTTGCCGTGCGGGCCGTAGACGCCGCCGTCGCGCACCTGCACCGAATTGACATCGGTCTGCAGCATCGCGGCGCCAATCACGGCGACGCGCTTCGCCAGCTCCTTGCAGGCGCGCGCGGTCGAGCCGCCGGCCCAGACGATGCTGCGCGAGCCCCAGGCGCCGCTCGAATAGGGCGAATTCTCGGTGTCGCCGAGCCGCACCACCACGTTGGCGGTGTCGACGCCCAGGCACTCGCTCGCGATCTGCGCCAGCGTGGTTTCGAGACCTTGCCCGATGGCCTGGATGCCGTTGCGCACCTCCAGCCGGCCGTCGGGCGTGATGCGGGCGAAGGTCTGCTCGTAGAACACGCGGCGCTTGCCGTCGGCGGTGGTGCCGTGGCCGGTCTGCTCCGAGAAGATCGAGATACCGAGCCCGATCAGCCGTCCGTCCGGCTCGCCGCGCTTCTGGCGGGCGCGCACGCCGGCAACGTCGATCGCCTCGACGGCCTTGTTCAGCAGTCCCGGATAGTCGCCGCTGTCGAAGTGCTTGTCGGTGACATTGTCGAACGGCATCTGCTCGGCGCGAGGCAGGTTGGCGAGCCGCACCTCGTAGGGCTCCTTGCCGATCTGCCGCGCCACGGCGTCGAGCGTCAGCTCCATGGCGTAGCAGACGTTCGGGCGCGCGACGCCACGATAGGGCAGTTGCGGGCATTTGTTGGTGACGACGCCCGCGGATTTGCAGCGGTAGACCGGGATGTCATAGGGCCCGGGCAGGATGGCCGCGACCTGCGACGGCTCGATCGCCGAGGTGAACGGATAGGCCGAGTAGGCGCCGGAATCGACCGCGGCCTTGGCGTCGAAGGCGATGAACTTGCCGTTTTCGTCGGTGTAGGCCGTGATCGCGTAATGGTGCTCGCGGCAATTGGCGTTGGCGGTGAGCTGCTCGCGCCGGTCTTCCAGCCAGCGCACCGGCTGTCCGAGCTGCATCGCGAGCCAGCACAGGCAGATTTCCTCGCCGGCGAGAATGGCTTTGTAGCCGAAGCCGCCGCCGACATCGGCCGAGACCACGCGAACCTGCAGCTCGGGAATTCCAAGCACCTGCGCCAGGCCGGTGCGCACCACGTGGGGAAACTGCGTGGCGCCGTGCAGCGTCAGTTGCCGCTGGCCGGGCTCCCACACGGCGACGAAGCCGCGGCATTCGATCGGCGACATCACCTGGCGTGCGGTGCGGAATTCGCGCAAGACCTTCACCGGCGCGTTCTTCGCAGCGCTCTCGACCGGTCCGTCGTAGCCGACCTCGAGGAAGATGTTGCGCTTGATGGTGTCGTGGACTTGCGCGCTGTCCGGCTCCATGGCCTTGAGCATGTCGACCACGGCCGGCAGCTCGTCGTATTCGAGCACGACCTGCGCCGCGATGTCCTCGGCTTCCGCGCGCGTGTCGGCGACGCACATCGCGACGATCTCGCCGACATGGCGAAGCTTGCCGGTCGCAAGTGGCGGCTGCTCCGACACCCCGAAGCCCGGAAGCGACGACACCGCGCGGATGTTATTCACGCCGGTCAAGTCCTTGGCGGTAAACACAGAAGATCGGAGGTGCTCCGGGATGCGGATGCCGTTGAGCCGCGCATGCGCCACCGGGCTTCGCACGAAGGCCACCTCGCGCATCCGCGCAAAACGCAGATCCGCGATGTATTGTCCGCGGCCGTTCAGGAAGCGGTCGTCCTCCTTGCGGCGAAGCCTGACGCCAATCCCGGTCTTGCTCAAAGTTCAGGCCTCCACTGGAGCGCTGCTTCAAATGCACCGCACAAAGCTACTTTAACGCCAGGGCTTCCCGCCTAAAGAGGATTCCACACGCTGCGCTGCATCATTCATGATCATTCTGCACACGAGCTCGCCTAAATCTTCATCGACGCGGTTCAATTGCGTGCGCTAGCATGGGCGCAGCCCTGCCGGGGGCGAGGGGGAATTTGAAAGCTTGGGCCTTTAGCCCAAGCCGCGGTCCTCCGTCGAAATTCGACCGAAAGCGTTCAACCCGGAGGCCGTCATGCTGTCGTTTTCCTCTAAGTTTTCCAGCGCGTTGATCCTGTCCGCAGGCGTCGCGGCAGGCGCGCTGATGGCGTCTGCGACCCACGCCGCGGACATCAAGATCGGAGCGCCGTTGGCGTTGACCGGCTCGGTGTCCGACGAGGCCAAGAAGCAGGAAGTCACGTTCAAGATGTGGCTCAACAAAGTCAACGCTGCGGGCGGTATCAACGTCGGCGGCACCAAGACGAAGGTGCAACTCGTCCAGTACGACTATCAGTCGGATGGTCAGCGCGTCTCACAGCTCGCCGAGAAGCTGATCACCGACGACAAGGTCGACGTGCTGTTCTCGCCGTTCGGCTCGGGCCACACCAAGATCGTCGCCACCATCGCGGCGCGCTACGAGATACCGGTCATCGCCTGCGCGGCTTCGTCGGAATCGGTTTACGATCAGAACTCCGGCTATCTGTTCGGCACGCTGTCGCCGAATGCCGCGCTGTTCGGGCCGATGATCACGCTCTTCAAGGAAAAACTGCCGACGCTGAAGACACTGGCGGTGCTCGGCCGCGACGACGTGTTCCCGAAGGCGACCGCGCAAGGCATCGCGGCCGCCGCCAAGGCCGCAGGCCTGACCGTGGCCTACGAGCAGCTTTATCCGCTCGGCACGATGGATCATTCGTCGTCACTATCCGCGATCAAGGCCGCCAATCCGGACTGGATCTACATCACCGGCTACACCCAGGACCTGGTGCTGGCGCGCAAGCAGATGGCGGATCTCGGCGTGAAGGCGCCACTTATCACCATGGTCGCGGGACCGGCCTACAAGGAATATGTCGACGGTCTCGGCGACCTCGCCAACGGCATCACCAGCTCGAGCTGGTGGCACAGCGCGACGAGCTACAAGGGCGTCGGCGTGTGGCCGACCACCGAGGAGTTCGTCAAGGAATTCGTCGCCCAGGAGAAGTCCGATCCGGACTACGTCCATGCCTCCTGCGCGGCCACCGGCGTCCTCTACCAGAACGCCGTGGAGCGGGCCGGCTCGATCGACAAGAAGAAGGTTCGCGACGCGCTGGCCGCGACCGACATCAACACCTTCTACGGGCCGATCAAGTTCAGCCCGAACGGCATGAACCAGGTGCGCGGGCTCCCCATCATCCAGGTGCAGAACAAGGCCATCAAGGTGCTGGGCCCTGCGGAGATCAAGAACGCCGATCTGATGCTGCTCAAGTAACGGCGGCACGTTTCATGGCCCGCGGGCCGACGAGGCCCGCGGGCACGTTTTTTGCGACACCGGGTTATCGGCATGATTGACGCATGAACGCGATGGCGCATCTGCAAACCCTGGTGAACGGCATCGTGCTGGGCGCCCTCTATGCCTGCCTTGCGGTCGGCTTCTCGCTGGTCTGGGGCGTGCTCAACATCGTCAACATGCTGCACGGCTCGCTGATCATTCTCGGCGGCTACATCACCTACTTCGCCTGGCACAGCTACGGCATCCACCCGCTGCTGGCGCTGCCTGCCATCGCGCTCCTGATGTATGCGCTGGGTTACGTGACCCAGCTTCTGGTCATCAACCGCGTGGTGCACCAGCCCGTGTTGGTCACGATGACGCTCACATTCGGGCTCGACCTCATCCTCTACAACTTCATGACGGTCTACTACACGGCGACGCCGCGGCGCGTGACGCTCGACCTTGGCGCCACCAGCATTGGCGGCATCGCGATCCCGTTTGACCGGCTGCTCGGCATGGTGCTGGCGCTGGTGCTGACCGGAGTGCTTTACGTGGTGATGCGGCGCTCGCGCGTCGGCCGCGCCATTGTGGCGGTGCGCATGGACAGCGCCGCCGCGGCGCTGATGGGCATCAAGGTCAACCGTATCTACGCCATCACGTTCGGCATCGGCGCGCTGATGGCCGGCGTCACCGGCGTGATCTTCGCCATGGTCTATCCGGTGACCACCAATCTCACCGGCATCTATCTCGGCAAGGCCTTCGTGATCTGCGTCATCGGCGGGCTCGGCAGCGTGCAGGGCGCTCTCGTTGGCGGCCTGGTGCTGGGCGTCATCGAAAGCTTCGCCGGGCAATTCTTCGGGCCACAGCATGCGCTCACGGTCGGATTCCTGCTGATGCTGTTTCTTCTGGTGGTGAAGCCGACCGGCCTGACCGGCATCAAGGGCTACGAGTGATGGACCGGCGGCTGCAATACATCCTGTTTGCGGTCTGGGTGCTGGCGCTCGCCTCGACGCCGTTCTGGGCCACCAACTACATCGTTCGCCTCGCTGTGGTGATCGCGATGTATTCGGCGCTGACGCTGTCGTGGAACTTCATCGGCGGCTTCGCCGGCTATCCGTCGTTCTCGACCGCGGCGTTCTTCGGGCTCGGTTGCTATGTCGGCGCGCTGACGCAGCGCTCGGGCGTGCCGATGGTGCTGGCCTGGGGCGCGGCCACGCTGTTCGTCGGTGCGTTCGCGGCGGCGCTCGGCGCCATCATCCTGCGGCTGCGCGGGCATTATTTCGCCATCGGCTCGATCGGCATCGTCGAGGTGGTGCGGCTGGTGATCTCGTCGTGGGGCAGCCTGACCGGCGGCGGCGACGGGCTCAACCTGCCGCTGCTCACCGGCGGGCCGAACGCGGTGGCGCGGATTTTCCTCGTCGTCATGGTCTCGATCATGGTCGTGACCTTCCTGGTCACGGTCATTGTCGACCGGAGCCGGCTCGGCTTCGGGCTCCGCTGCATCCAGCAGAACGAGGACGCCGCCAACATGGCCGGCGTCAACATCACGCTCTACAAGGTGATCGCGTACACGCTGTCGGCGCTGGCCTGCGGCACGGTCGGCGCAGCCTACGCGTCATGGACCGGTTATATCGACCCGACCGACAGCTTCTCGATCATCATGACCGTCAAGGTGCCGGTGATGTGCCTGCTTGGTGGTCCCGGCACAGTGCTGGGTCCGGTGATCGGCACCGCCGCTTTCACACTGCTCGAAGAGGTGTTCTGGGCCAATTTCCTGGACTACAACCGCGCCATCCTCGGCGCCGTCATCGTCATCCTGATCTTCTTCCTGCCCGGCGGACTCTTGGCGATCTCCTATCGCGGCATCGGCGCGCGCCTCGGCAGGATGCTCCATCGCCCGAAAGCCGCCGCATGACGATCCTGGTCGCCGAGCGGGTGAGCAGGAACTTCGGCGGCATCCGCGCCATCGATGACCTCAGCTTTGCGCTCAATCAGGGCGAGATCGTTGCGCTGATCGGCCCGAACGGCGCGGGCAAGACCACGCTGGTCAATCTGCTGACCGGCGTGCTGCGGCCGTCCTCGGGCCATATCCGTTTCGAAGGGCTGGACGTCACGGCGCAGCGGCCGTTCGAGGCCGCGCGTCGTGGCCTCGCCCGTACCTTCCAGATCGTGCAGCCGTTCCCGCGCATGAGCGTGCTGGAGAACGTCGCGGCGGCCGCATTGTTCGGCGGCAAGCAGGAGAGCGTCGCGGCCGCCATGGAAGTGGCGCGGGAGCAGCTGGAATTCACCGGGCTCACGGGCTTCGCCGACCGCCCGGCCTCGGCGCTGACGCTCGCCGGGCGCAAGCGTCTGGAGCTTGCCAAGAGCATGGCGACCAGCCCCAAGGTGCTGATGCTCGACGAGGTCAACGCCGGTCTCAACTCCGGCGAGATCGACGGCGCGCTGAAGCTCATCCGCCAGATCGCCGAGCGCGGCGTCACGATCCTGATCATCGAGCATCTGATGAAGGTCGTGCTTTCACTGGCGCAGCGCGTGCTGGTGCTGCATCACGGCCAGCTGATCGCCGAGGGCAGCGCCCAGGACATGGTGCGTGATCCGCGGGTCGTCGAAGCCTATCTCGGCGAGAAGTTTGCCAAGCGGTTCACCGTGAGTTCAGCAGGCGGGGAGGCCGCTCGTGGCTGAGCCGATCCTCACCGTCGAGGGCTTGGCCGCAGGCTATGGCGACGTCCGCGTCCTCTGGGACATCAACCTCACGGTCGCGGCCGGCGAGATCACCTGCATCGTCGGCTCCAACGGTGCCGGCAAGACCACGCTGCTGCGCACCATCTCCGGCCTGGTGCCGGCCTCGGCCGGCCGCATCGTGTTTGCCGGCGAGGACATCACGTCGCGGCCCGCGGACCGGATTCTCGGCTGCGGCATCGCCCATGTGCCTGAGGGCCGGCGGCTGTTCCGCGGCCTCAGCGTGCACGACAACCTGCTGCTCGGCGCTTATCTGCGCCACGACACCGCCGAGGTGAAGCGCGACCTCGAATACATCTTCACGCTGTTCCCGATCCTGCGCGAGCGGCGCAACCAGGACGCCACCACGCTCTCGGGCGGCGAGCAGCAGATGTGCGCGATCGGCCGCGGGATCATGTCGCGGCCGAAGCTCCTGATGATCGACGAACTGTCGCTGGGTCTGGCGCCGCGCCTCGTCGAGCGGCTCGGCGAGGCGCTCATCGAGATCAACCGCAATGGGCTCACTATCCTGCTGGTCGAGCAGGACGTCATGACGGCCTTCGAGATCGCGCGCCACGCACTGATCATCGAAACCGGCCGCGTCAGCATGACCGGCACCACCCAGGCGCTCGCCGACAACCCGGCGATCCGCCAGGCCTACCTCGGCATGTAAGGCAGCTTAGTGCTCGGCGAGCAGCGCGCCGAAGCCGTCGATGCGGTCGGCGATGCCGTTCGCCCGCAGCGCCACCCAGTAGGTCGCGACGTTGATGGCGATCACCGGAATGCCGAGCCAGCGCTCGGCCTCGCCGGTGAGATCGGCCATCGCCAGATCGGTGCCGGCCTGCACGATCGCGTCGACGCCCTTGGCGGCGAGCGCCCGCAGCCCGTCGCGCAAATCCGCCGTGGTGGCGTGGCTGATCAGCACCTCGCTCGGCCGCTTCAGACTGTGCACCGCGCCGACCGTCCAGCCGTTTTCCTCGAAGAAGGCCGCGACCTGCCGGTCGCCGATCGGCTGGTATGGCGTGAGGATGCCGATGCTGCGCACCTTCGGAAATTTGCCCAGCGCCTCCGCGCAGGCCAGCGAGCCGAGCGACACCGCGACGCCGGCGCGCTTCGCAAGCCGCGCCTGCAGGTCCTTCGCGCCCACCATGCCGCCCCAGAAGGTCGGGATCGACATCGCCATGATCAGATGCGCGGGCTTGCACGACATCACGCGGTCGACCGCGCCGTAGAGGTCCGGGCCGATCGCGGTCATGATCTGCTCGAACTCCGAATCGTTGGTCAGCGGCAGGTCGGGAATGTGGATGCGGCCGATGTGGTTGGTCACGCCGCGCGGCCGCATATCGTCGGCCTCCGGCTGCACGGTCGTGTTGGTCGACGGAATGACGATGCCGAGCTTGAGGCGGTAGCCGAGACGGTCGGTCATTCCGGTTTACCTTGCGTTCTGGCCCGCGTTGGCACGCGGCTTGCTGACCTGTTGGCGAAACGCCATGATACCAAAGCCCGGGAAATTGAGGCGTCCATGCCCCTGATGCAAACGCGGCGGATGCAAGCGTGTTGGATGCAAGCATGGTGCCGCGGATGCTGACAGGCCTCCGCTCCCGGAAACACATCTCCTCGTTCGAACTGGTCAGGCCGGCGAACCTCGATGCCGCGCGCCGCGCGCTGTCCGCGCCCGGCCGCAACGCCGTGATGGCCGGCGGCATCGACCTGATCGACCGGCTGAAGCTCGGCGAAGAGGTCGACCGCGTGATTCTGCTTGCCGGCGTCCGCGAGCTTGCCGGCATCCGCCGCGACGGCGATGCGGTCTCGATCGGCGCGCTGACGACGCACGCCGAGATTATCAGCGACCCCTTGCTCGCGGACCTGATGCCGGACTGGCCGGCGATCTGGCGCGGCGTCGCCAATCCCCGGGTGCGGCTCGTCGGGACGATCGGCGGCAACCTGGTGTCGGCGATGCCGCACTACGATGCCGGTCCGGCGCTGCTGGCGCTGAACGCGTCCAGGCGAGGCGATATCCTGCTGGAGCGCATTCTCATTCCGGTTGTGCCGCGACAGCGGCTGCTGGCCGACCGCTCGCTGCATCCGACCGTCTCGCTCTATCTCGGCGCCAGCGTCGAAGGCGGCAAGATCCAATCCGCGCGGATCGCGGTCGGATGCTGCTACGCGCAGCCTGCGGTGGCCGAGCTCCCGCTGGCTGGCGTCGCCGTGGCATCGCTCGGCGCCGACGCCGGAGCGATTGCCAGCAAGGCAGCTACCGCCTTCGCTGAGCCGATCAGCGACGGCCTCGCCAGCGGCTCGTATCGCCGGCGCATGATCGAAGTGCTCACCCGGCGCCTTCTCATCAAGCTGGGGTCGCAGCCGTGAACGATGTCGCGATCTCATTCACGCTCAACGGCAAGGCGCAAAAACTTACGGTCGCGCCGAACGTGACTTTGGCGGACCTGCTGCGCGAGCATTTCATCCTGAACGGTTGCAAGGTGGGCTGTGACGAAGGCGTGTGCGGCGCCTGCACCGTGATCGTCGACGGCGCGCCGGTCTCGGCCTGCAACACGTTCGCGTTCTCGGTCGATGGCCGCTCGGTCACGACCATCGAAGGGCTGGCCGCGAGCGGCACCTTGCATCGCGTGCAGCAGGCGTTCCTCGACAGCAGCGCGTTCCAGTGCGGCTTCTGCACCGCTGGCATGATCCTCTCGATCGCGACGCTGCTGGCGCGCGATCCCAATCCCGACGAGGCCACGATCCGCGACTGGCTCGCCGGCAACATCTGCCGCTGCACCGGCTACCGGCAGATCCGTGCCGCCATCGAGCGCGCCGTGGCGGCAGTGCCGGCCGAGGCCGGGCCATGAACGCGCCCATCGTCAACACGCCGCCGCCCGAGGCGCCGTTCGGCGAAGCCCGCAACAAGGTGACGGGCGGCGCGGTCTACACCTTCGACTTCACTCTGCCGCACATGCTGCACGGCAAGCTCCTGCGCAGCCCGCTGCCGCATGCCCGCATCCGCGGGATCGACACCAGCGCCGCCGAGGCGATGCCCGGCGTGGTCTGCGTCGTGACCGGCGCCGATGCCGCGGCCCTGCGCGATCCGTTCTACGGCGTGTCGCTGCGCGACCAGCCGGTGATGGCGACCGATCGCGTGCGCTATGTCGGCGACCCCGTCGCCGCCATCGTCGCCGTCGACGAGATGACGGCGTTCCGCGCCGCGCGGGCCATCAAAGTGGACTACGAGCCGCTGCCGGCGCTGATGACCATCGACGACGCGCTGGCACCCGGCGCGGTCACGATGTTCGACGAGCCCACGCGCGGTCTTCCGCTGAATGTCGGCAAGGGCTGCACCAGCGTCGCCGACCCGGCGCCGAACGTGCTCTATGCCTGTTCGTTCACCCATGGCGACACCGACCGGTGGCTCGATCAATCCGCCAAGGTTTTCACCGACACGTTCTCCATCGGCCGCATCAACCATTTCCATCTCGAGCCCTACGTGAACGTGGCGCGCTGGAACGGCGACCGGCTGGAGATGTGGTCCTGCAACCAGGACCCGTTCGTGCTGCGCGCCGACATCTCGCGCATCTTCGGCATCGGCGTGCACGCCGTCCGCATCCACACGCTGCTGGTCGGTGGCGGCTTCGGCGGCAAGTCCTATTGCAAGATGGAGCCGCTGGTCGCGCTGATGGCGCGCAAAGCCGGCGCGCCGGTGCGGCTCGCCTTCTCGATGGACGAGAGCCTGCTCACGCTGGTGAAGCATCCGGCCCGCCTGACGATCACCACCGGCGTCGACGCCGAGGGCCGGCTGACCGCGCGCCGCGCCGACATCGTTCTCGATGGCGGTGCCTATTCGGACGCCTCCGCGGTCGTCGCGCTGAAATGCGCGTTCCGCATGGGCGGCTCCTACCGCTGGCGCGCCATCGACGCCAAGGCGCGCGTCGCCCGCACCACCACGGTGCCGTCGGGATCGTTCCGCGGCTTCGGCGGCACGCAGGGCACCTTCGCGTCCGAGCGGCAGGTCGACATGATCGCACGCCGTCTCGGCGACGATCCGCTGGCGTTCCGCGAACGCAACCTGCTGAAGTCCGGCGAGCCTTACGCGCCGAACGACAGCGGCGTCGACAGCGATCTCGTTGCGGGGCTCGAGGAGGCCGCGACCCGCGTCGGCTATCGCCAGCCGCGCGCGGCCGGCCGCGGCATCGGGCTCGCGATCGGCGTGAAGGACGCCGGCGGCACCGGCAACCACGCCCAGGCGCTGGTGCGAGTCACACAAGGCGGCGAGGTCATGGTCCACACCGCGCTGGTGGAGATCGGCCAGAGCGCGCCCGAGGCGATGTGCCGGATCGCGACTGAAACACTCGGCCTTCCGCTTCATCGCGCCACCTATGCGGCGGTCGACACCGACCACAGCCCGCCGGACAACGGCACCCATGTGAGCTGCGGCACGCTGGTCACCGGGCTTGCGGTCGAGCAGGCGGCGCGCGACGTGCGGCGGCAGATCGAGGAATTCGCGGCGCGCGAGCTTAACTGTGATATCGGCGAGATCGTGCTGGAAGGCTGGGAGGTGCGGCGCGGCAACCAGTCCTATCCGCTCGAGCCGATGATCCGCCGCTACTACGGCGGCATCGGCTGGGAGTTCATCGGCCGCGGCAGCTTCAAGGAGCCGTATTATCCGGAAGCGCCGATGGGTGCGCGCAATCTCTCGTGGATGCCGTGCTGGTCGGCCGCGGAGGTTAGCGTCGACCGCGACACCGGGCAGGTCACGGTGCACAAGCTCGTGGTCGGCTCCGATCCCGGGCGCGCCTTGAACAAGCAGGTCTGTCACGGCCAGGTCGAGGGCGCGGCGATCCAGGCCTTCGCCCAGGCGATGTTCGAGGAGCTGCGCTACCGCGGCGAGGCGCCGGAGAACGCCACGCCGTTGACCTATCGGGTGCCGCGCTACCGCGACATTCCGGAATTCTTCGAGAGCTTCATCGCCGAACACCGGCAGAGCAGGGGACCCGGCGGCCTCAAGGGCATCGGCGAGGCCGGCATGCTGGGCATCGCGGCGGCGATCGCCAACGCGATCGAGGATGCGACCGGCGCGAGCCTGACGGCGGCGCCGTTCACGCCGGAGAAGGTGCTTGCGGCGCTGGACGCGCTGTCCGGCAAGTGACGCCGCGCGCGGCGGGGCCGATTACTTGTCGATCCGCTCCCAGACCAGCTCCTGGTGCTGCATGACGCCGCCATAGAGCCGCCGCGGCGGCGCCAGCACCATCTTGCCGTTCTCGAAGCGCACGCTGCGCACTTGGTCGCCGCCGACGCGGCTCGCATCCGACGAGGCGTCCACGCGGGTCGACAGCGTGGTGCCGTCGAAGGTGTAGTTGCCCGCGTAGGACATGAACTGCCGTGGCTCGCCGTCGAGCGCGGCGCGGCCGTCGCACAACACCGCCATCATGCGGCCGTCGGCCTGGAAGGTGACGAGGCCCATGGCGAGCGGCCCGTAAGGCTCCGGCAGCAGCTTGCCGGCATCGTCGCGGCCCATCGTGCTCTTGAGTTGCCAGATGCCGACAATGCGGGGATCGATCGTGGTCATGGTTTTTTCCAGACGTCTTTTTCGTCGATCACGCTGACATGGGCCGCGACCACATGCCAGCCGTCCGGAAAGCGCACCCAGGTCTGCATCTGCCGGCCGACCTTGCCGGGCGCGGTGGCGCGATGGAACAGTGTCGAGGCCACGGCGAAGTCGCGGCCGTAGGTGGTGATCACGGTTTTCGAGATGGTGCGGGCGAGGCCGGTCGGCGCGCGCGCAGCGCGGAACGCCGCGATCTCGTCGAAGCCGTAGAGGATCTCCTGGCCGCCGTAGCGGATGGTGCGCGGATCGACGCGGAAGGTGTCGTCGAGCACGGCGACGTCGTTGCTCACCAGCGCCTTTTCGTAGCGGTTGAACGCGGCCGTCACCTCGGCCACCACCTCCGGCAGAT
>CAKZHN010000089.1 GCA_936924235.1 uncultured Rhodoplanes sp.
CAGCCGGCTTCAAGCAGATGCAGCGCGATGGCGCGGCCGATGCCTTTGGCCGCGCCGGTGATGAGCGCAACCGGGCGAACCGCCCGAGCCGGCGTGCGCGTTGGCGATCGCGCCATCGCTAGTCTTTCGCGATCGGCAAGTCAGGCCGTCCGCCCCATTCGGTCCAGGAGCCGTCGTAAAGCGCCTTCGGCGCCTTGCCGATGGCGTCGAGCGCGAACCACAGCGTGGCCGCGGTGACGCCCGAGCCGCAGCTCGTGATGATCGGCTTGTCGAGGTCGACGCCGCCCGCGGTGAAGCGCTCCTTGATCTTGTCCGGGGCGACCAGTCGGCCGTTCTCGATCAGCTCGGTCACCGGCACGTTCTTGGCGCCCGGCATGTGGCCGGAGCGGATGCCCTGTCGCGGCTCGGCGTCCTGGCCGTGGAAGCGGCCGGCCGGCCGCGCGTCGACCACCTGGGCTGTGCTGTCGAGCAGCGCCATCTGCACGTCCGGGACGCCGGCGACGACCCTGGCGTTCAGCTCGGCGTCGAACTTGCGCGGCGTGCGCTTGACCGCGCCCGACTCCGTGGGGCGGCCCTCGGCCTTCCACTTCGGCAGGCCGCCGTCGAGGATGTAGACGTTCTTGGCGCCGAAGATGTGGAACGTCCACCACACCCGCGGCGCGCCGCCGAGGCCCGCGCCGTCATAGACCACGACGGTGTCGTCGCGGCCCACGCCGAGCGCGGTCACTTCTTTGGAAAACTGCTTCGCGCCCGGCAGCATATGGGGCAGGTCGGTGGAGTGGTCGGCGACGGCGTCGATGTCGAAGAACACCGCGCCCGGGATATGGGCGGCCAGGAATTCGGCCTTGGCGTCGCGCTTGAGCGCCGGCAGGTAGAACGAGCCGTCGACGATCGAAACCTCGGGCTCGCCCAGGCGGGCGGCGAGCCAGTCGGTGGTGACCAGGTTTTTGCTTGAGGGCGGGCGGGTCTCGGCCATGTTCTCTCCGTCGCGGGCTCCCCCGACCAGGGGAGGCGCAGCATCGCCAACCGGCGGGGAACGCGCAAGCCAGCCTATATCAACGCAATCCGCACCCTGCGGTTCTGCTTGCCCTTCTTCTCAATTTGGGTGACCCGGACCGCGCCGATCTCGCCGGTGGAACGCACGTGGGTGCCGCCGCAGGGCTGCAGGTCGAGCCCTGCGATCTCGATCAGCCGCACCCGGCCGGTGCCCATCGGCGGCTTCACCGACATGGTCTTGATCAGGCCGGGATTGGCCTCGAGCTCGGCGTCGGTGATCCAGCGGCTGGTGACGGTGGCGTCCGCCGCGATCATCTCGGCGAGCCTGGCGGTGATGGCGTCCTTGTCGAGGCCGGCTTCCGGGATGTCGAAATCGAGCCGGCTTTCGGTCTCGCCGATCGAGCCGCCGGTGACCGGATAGGGCAGCACCGCGGAGAGGAGATGCAGCGCTGTGTGCATGCGCATCCGCGCATGGCGGATCGGCCAGTCGATCGCGGCGCTGACGGTGTCGCCGACCGCCAGAGGAGGCGAGCCCGGCGCCGCCACATGCGCGATCTCGGTTTTGCCGGGATCGGTGAACACCACATTGGCGACCGCAAAGCTCGAACCTTTCGCCGCGAGCGTGCCGCGGTCGGCCAGCTGGCCGCCGGACGCCGCGTAGAACACGGTGCGGTCGAGCACCACGCCGCCGTCGGGCGCGAGCCCGACCACGGTCGCCTCGCAGTCCTTGAGATAGGAGTCTTCGCGGAACAGACAGTCGGTGGCCATGCCGTGGCCCTCGCTAGCTAGACCTTCTCGAACGGGATCTCGACGTTCGGCACCTTCTCGATCCAGGCCGGCACCGGCAGGTTCTTCGAGCGCAGGAACGCCGGGTTGAACAGCTTCGACTGATAGCGCGTGCCGCTGTCGGCGAGGATCGTCACGATGGTGTGGCCAGGGCCGAGCTCCTTGGCGAGCCGGATCGCGCCCGCGATGTTGACGCCCGATGAGCCGCCGAGGCACAGGCCCTCGTGCTCCATCAGATCGAAGATGATCGGCACGGCCTCCTCGTCGGGGACGAGATAGGCCTTGTCGACCGTGATGTCGTTGATGATCGGCGTGACCCGGCCAAGCCCGATGCCCTCGGTGATCGAGCCGCCTTCGGTGGCCTTGGCCTCGCCCTTTGTGAACAGGTTGAACATCGCCGCGCCGCGCGGATCGGCGCAGCCGACCACGATGTCGCGCTTCTGCTCGCGGAGGTAGATCGACGTGCCGGCGAGCGTGCCGCCGGTGCCGACCGAGCAGATGAATCCGTCGACCTTGCCCTGGGTCTGCTCGAAGATTTCAGGGCCGGTCGAGAGATAGTGGGCAAGGCGGTTGTCGCGGTTGTTCCACTGATCGGCGAAAAGGACGCCGTTCGACTCCGTCTTGCGGAGCTGCTCGGCAAGCCTGCGCGCCACGTGCTGATAGTTGTTCGGATTGCTGTAGGGCAGGGCCGGCACCTCGACCAGCTCGGCGCCGCAGAGCCGCAGCATGTCCTTCTTTTCCTGGCTCTGGGTGTTGGGGATGACAATGAGCGTGCGGTAGCCGCGCGCCGCCGCCACCACGGCGAGCCCGATACCGGTGTTGCCGGCGGTGCCTTCGACCACGAGCCCGCCGGGCTTGAGGTCGCCGCGCTTCTCGGCCTCCAGGATCATCTGCTTGCCGGGCCGGTCCTTCACCGAGCCGCCGGGATTCATGAACTCGGCCTTGCCCAGGATGGTGCAGCCGGTCGCAGCCGAGGCGCGCTCAAGCTTGATCAACGGAGTGTGACCGATAGCGTCGACGACGCCGTTGCGGATTTGCATGATGAGCCCGGCCTCTTTGCAGTGATCTGGAACCTAGAGGACGCCCGGTTCGGGGACAAGGCCGGGCGACTCGTGAGAAAAACTTGCTCCGCTCGGGGAGAAAGACGATGCCGATCACGCGCCGGACGTTGCTCGACACGGTGTCCCGTCTTGGCGGCGCCGCCGCGGTCTATGAGGCGCTGGTGGCGTGGGATTTCCTGCAACTGCCGCCCGCCATGGCTGCGCCGTTGGAGCTGGCGAAAGGTTCAGGCGCCGGCCGGAGCGTCGCGATCCTCGGCGCCGGCGTCGCGGGGCTCTGTGCGGCCTACGAGCTCGATCGCGCCGGCTACGACTGTACCGTTCTCGAAGCGAGCAAGCGCGCGGGCGGGCGCAACCTCACGCTCCGCCGCGGCGACACGTTTCGGGAGATGGGCGGGCCGGCGCAGGAATGCCGCTTCGACGAGGGCCTGTGGCTCAACGCCGGGCCCGGCCGCATCCCGCATCATCACACCAACCTGATCGACTATTGCCGGCGCTTCGGCGTCGCGCTGCAGCCCTACATCTTCGCGAGCCGCGCCAATCTCTTTCACTCGGGCACGCTCGGCAACGGCCGCACCATGCAGGTGCGCCGCGCCTATTACGACCTGCAGGGCGAGATCGCCGAGCTGCTCGACAAATGCGTTGTGAAGCCCGACATGGATCTGCCGATCTCGCGAGACGAGCTTGCGACATTCCGCGACATGCTGGCGAAGTTCGGCGACCTGACGAAGATCGAGCACGACGGCAAGACCGACTACGTCTATCGCAACCGCTTCGGCCGCGCCGGCTATGAGGTGCCGCCGGGGCTCGCCAATGAGCCCGGCCGGCCGATGAGCCCGATGGCGCTCGACGAGATCCTGCGCTCGAACATCTGGAACGATTACATGTTCCGCGAGCACGAGTTCTTCTGGCAGACCTCGCTGCTCGAGCCCGCGGGCGGCATGGACAACGTCGTCAAAGGTTTCCTGCGGCAGCCGGCGCGAAGCGGCGGCACTGTCGCGAGGCTCTTGCGCACCAACGCCAAGGTGACGGCGCTGGACGTGGCGGCCGACAAGGTCACGGTGGCCTACGAGCAGGGCGGCAAGCCGCGCACGCTGGTTGCCGACTTCTGCGTCTCGACGATTCCGGCGCCGATCTTCGCGGCGCTGAAAACCAATATGCCTGCAGCCTACATGGAAGCCGCAGCGAAGCTTCCGGTGCAGGCCGCCGGCAAGGTCGGCTGGCAGGCCGAGCGCTTCTGGGAGACGAAAGACCAGATCTACGGCGGCATCTCCTGGACCACCGACGACATCACGCAGATCTGGTATCCGTCGAGCGGCTTCCTCGGCCGTAAGGGCGTGCTCACCGGCGCCTACATGTATGGCGCGGCCGCCGCGCGCTTCAACGCGTTGCCGCTGGCCGAGCGTCTTCGCCAGGCGAAGGAGCAGGGCGAGCGGTTGCACGACGGCTACTCCAAATACGTCGAGCACGGACTTGCGATCGGCTGGAACAACATGGAGTTCGAGCGGATGGCCTGGGCCAACGAAGGCGATCCAGCGTTCGCGCAGCACGCGAAGGTGCTGTCGGGACCGCAGGGCCGATTCCACATGGCGGGCGATCAGCTCAGCAATTGGAGCGGCTGGCAGGAGGGTGCGCTGATCACCGCGCAGGCTGCGGTGGTTTCGATCGATCGCATTGCGAAGGCCGCTGCGAAGCGCTGATTGCCGCGAGATCGACGGTATTTATTGAAGATTGATTCGTTTGGCTCGTGATTCTTCACGCGATTTCCCGCGCGAAATGCGAAAAGAGCAATGCCGCAAACTCGCCTTACATCCGACGCATCGGGAATGACACTGCGGTCTGTCGGGGACTTAACGTGGGGGCGGCGGCATGGCGTTCATGCACTTCTATTGTGCGAGCCATCATCGTGAAATCGACGGCGGATTCGATCTCGACCTGGACGCATTGCGCCGCATGCGCCGCGAGCCGGTCCATGTCTACTGTCCGCTGTGTTCGAAGGTGCACCGTTATCTGCTCGCCGAAGCCGTCGAGGCGACATTCGAATGCCCTGAATTCCAGGCGAGGGCCGTCGCGCGGAATTGACGGCTAGGACTTCAGGCTCGCGAAGGCGGCGAGCGCCCGCTCGCGCGCCGCACGATGATCGACGATCGGTTCCGGATAGCTCTTGCCGAACAAGTCGCCGGCGTTCGCAGCCTCCGGCACGAAGGCGCGGACATAGTCGCCCTTCGGATCGAATTTCTCCGCCTGCAGAGCCGGATTGAACACGCGGAAATAGGGCGCGGCGTCTGCGCCGCAGCCCGCGACCCACTGCCAGCTCGCCGGATTGTTCGCCGGGTCGGCATCGACCAGCGTGTCCCAGAACCACTGCTCTCCGAGTCGCCAGTCGAGCAAGAGATGCTTCACCAGGAACGAGGCGACCACCATGCGCACGCGGTTGTGCATCCAGCCGGTGCGCCAGAGCTGCCGCATGCCGGCATCGACGATCGGATAGCCGGTGGCGCCTCGCTGCCAGGCGCGCAACGCTTTGGCATCCTTGCGCCAGGGAAAGCGGTCGAAGCGGCGGTCGATGTTGCGCGTGGCGATGTCGGGATAGCGATGCAAAAGGTGATAGCAGAACTCGCGCCAGCCGAGCTCGGAGAGGAGTTTTTCCACGTCAGAAGCGCGCGGGCGCTTGCCGCGCTCGGCGTGGGCCGCAAGCTGCGCGGCGTGCCAGACCTGGAACGGGCTCACCTCGCCGAAACGAAGATGCGGCGACAGCCGCGAGGTGCCGGCGATGTCGGGCCGGTCGCGTTGCGTCGTGTAGCCGGCAAGCTCGTCGTCGAGGAACGTGGCGAGGCGCTCGTGCGCGCCGTTCTCGCCGCGCGTCCAGGTCTCGCGCATTTCGGATGCCCAGTCCGGTGCCGTGGGCTCGAGCTTCCAGCTTTCCAGATCGTCCGAGGCTAGGCCGTCAACGCCCTCGATCTTGCGCGGCGCGGGCAGCGGCGCGCGCGGCGTGCCCTTCGCCTGGGCGGCGCGCCAGAATGGCGTGAACACCGACAGCGGCTGGCCGCTTTTGCCGAGCACCGGCGGCTCGTGCAGCAGCGAAGCCTGAAAGGTCCGGACCGCGATGCCCTTTTGCGTCAGGCGCTTTTCCAGCGACGCATCGTGTGTCGCGCCGGCGTCGTAACGCCGATTCCAATACACGGTCGAGACGCCGTGCTCTGCAGCCAGTTTCACGACAACCTCAGCGGCCGGCCCGCGGCGCAGCACGAGGCTCGCGCCGCGCTCCATCAGCGATTGCGTCAGCGCCCGCAATGCGCCCGCCAACCACCAGCGCGCCGCACCGCCGAGCGGGCGTACGCCCGGCGTCTCGTCGAGCACATAAAGGCAGATCACCGGCCGCTTGGATTTAACCGCTTCCGCCAGCGCCGGATGATCGGCGACGCGGAGATCGTCGCGGAACCAGACCAGGACGGGTGCCGAGGGACTGGTGTTGTCGAGTTTTTCGGCCATGCGGACAATTTGAACGTTCAGTTTCTCATCCCGTTAACGACGGTGGGGCACGATCGGATCACTTGAGCAGAATTCCACAACACCGTCGAAACCATAGGCCGGAATGGGATCGATTGTGTTTGATCGTTCATGACTCCTTTTCCGGGTAGCCGGTAGACCAGGAGAGACCAGCCGGGCTGGGCAGGTCACAGCACATTTCGGGCGGTAGATCGATGGGCCTCGACGTCAATACGCTTTTCCTGGTCACGGTCTACGTCGAGGCCATGCTTGGCCTGCTGCTGCTGTTCGCCTGGGTCCAGAACTCGTCCATTCGCGCCGTGGCGTGGTGGGGCTCCGCGCATCTGCTGCGCGCCGGCTCGGTGATGCTGTTCGGCCGCTACGGCTCGGTGTCGGACGCGATCTCGATCGACCTCGCCAACGCGGTGCTGTTCACCGCCTTTGCGGTGACCTGGACCGGCGCCCGCGTGTTCGACGGCCGGGCGCCGAAGCCGGCACTGCTGCTCGGCGGCGCGGTGCTGTGGATCATAGTCAGCCGCACGCCGTGGTTCGCCTCTTCGATGGACGCCAAGGTGCTGCTGGCGTCCGGCATCATCACCGCCTACACCTGGGCCACGGCTTACGAATTCTGGCGCGGCCGCAGCGAGCCGCTGGTGTCGCGCTGGCCCGCGATCTTCATGCTGTTTGCCCACGGCGCGCTGTTCCTGCTGCGCACGCCGCTGTCGCAGGTGCTGCCCTGGACGCCGGGCAACATGGTGTTCGAGAGCGTGTGGCTCACGGTGCTGAGCTTCGAGGCGCTGCTGTTCACCATCGCCATCGCCTTCATCCTTCTTGCCATGGCCAAGGAGCGCACTGAGTTGCGCCACAAGACCGCGGCGCTGGTAGATCCGCTGACCGGCATCGCCAACCGCCGCGCCTTTCTCGAGGAGGTCAGCGCCCTGAACCTCCGGCAGGGCGGGCAGCCCCGCCCGGTCGCGGTCCTGCTCCTCGACCTCGACCACTTCAAGTCGATCAACGACAAGCACGGTCACGCGGTCGGCGACAGCGCGCTGCGGCTGTTCGCCGAGGTGGCGAGCGCCAAGCTCGGCCCGTGCGACCTGTTCGGGCGGCTCGGCGGCGAGGAGTTCGCGGTCCTGCTCTATGACGCCCGCCGCGAGAAGGCGCTCGCGGTTGCGGAGCGCATCCGTCTGGCGTTCGAGACCGCGGCGGCGCAGGTCGACGGCCGCCCGGTGCGCGGCACCGTCAGCATCGGCATGGTCACCTCGGACGCCGACTTCATCGACGTGCCGGCGCTGCTGGTGCGCGCCGACGAGGCGCTGTACTGCGCCAAGGAGCGCGGCCGCAACCGCGTCGAGGCGGCGCAGCCGAAGCCTGCGCCGGAACAGCCGCGGGGCCTCCGCACTCCCGTCCACGCCGCGGCGCAAAGCGCGGCCTGAGCCTCCGGTCAAGGCCGCGTTCTGCGGGGCGGGCCGCTTCCGCACATCTGCCATGTCATGCGGGGTCGGCTGCGCCGGGCCCAGGCATTTGCTATGAAACGGCATGATCGAAAATATCGAATTGGAAAAATGTACGGGTTGCGGCATCTGCGACGTCGTCTGCCCGGCTGACGTGATCCACATGGAGCCGCAGCCGGTCAAAGCCGAGATCGACGGGCTGCGCCAGACCAAGCTCCTGCCGGTCATCAAGTTCCGCGAGCACTGCATCACCTGTTTCAGCTGCGAGATCTTCTGCCCGGAGCACATCGTCGATGTGCATCCGTCGGTGAAGAACCGCCCGCGGCCGTGGTGAGCACGATGGACAAGCTCGACGGCAATCTGATCGACACCGATGTGCTGGTGGTGGGCGGCGGCTCGGGCGGCCTGATGGCCGCGCTGTCGGCCAAGCGCCATGGCCCGCCCGGCACCCGCGTGACGCTGGTGGACTCGTGGCTGATCGGCCGCACCGGCCACACGGCATTTTCCAACGCCTGGTTCATCGTGGCACTGCCGGGCGACGACATCGACGGCATTCTCCATGAGATCGTCGCCGGCAATGACGGCATCGCCGACCAGGAGCTGGTGCGGCAGTCGCTGATCGACTCGCACGCCCGCCTCAAGGACTTCGAGGCGATGGGCATGCATTTTCATCGCGACGAGGAGGGCCGCTACAAGCGCCGTCCGACCCGCGGCCTCGATCTCGCCCGCGTGCTCTACCCGGAGGGCGGCGGGCTCGAGTTCGCCTGGAAGCAGCGGCTGGCGCTCGAGCAGGAGGGCGTCGATCTGATCGACCGGTTGTTCATCACCGGGCTGATGCGCGGCCCCGCCGGCGACCGCATCATTGGTGCGGTCGGCATCAACAGCCGCACCGGCGAGTTCAACGTCATCAAGGCGCGCTCGACCATCGTTGCGACCAACGCCATCACGTTCCGCTCGGGCTTCGTGCGCGACATCACCGGCACCGGCACGCTGCTCGCCTATCGGGCCGGCGCAACGCTCCGCAATGCCGAGTTCTCTTACGTCCGGCCGGGCACGCCCAAATTCTATTTCGAGGGCATCACCTTCGCGATCCAGGAGGGCGCAAGCTGGGTGAACGCCAAGGGCGAGGCGTTCATGCAGTCCTACGAGCCGGATTGGGGCGACGAGGCCGACGTGCCGCGCATCGCGCGCGCCATGGCGATGGAAAACCGCAAGGGCAACACGCCGCTCTACCTGGACATGTCGCCGATCCCCGAGCACCTGCGCGAGTATTTCATCCAGAGCAAGGTGCGCTGGATGGACAATTTCTTCCGCAAGCTCGGCGACGAAGCCAAGACCGACATGTTCGGCAAGACGCCGTATTACGCACTCAACCAGATGACCAAGATGGGCATCAGGACAGGCGCGGATTGCCGCTCGGACGTGCCGGGGCTGCTGTCGGCCGGCCTGGCGCAGGCCGGCTGCGCCAATCACTTTGCGGGCTTCCACATCGGGCTCTGCGTCGGCAACGGCTGGATCGCCGGGCGGAGTGCGGTGGAAGACCTGGAGAGCACGCCGCAGCCCGCGCTCGATGCCGCCGAGGTGCGGGCGCTTCATGCTGAGACCCGCGCGCCACTGAACGAGAATGCCAAGGCCGAGTCCGACCGCATCCTGCGCGACCTTCAGGCCGTGATGTTTGCCTACGACACCGGCATCCTGAAGCGCGAGGACCGTCTCCAGGGCGCGATGGAGCGCGTCTCGGCGCTGTCCGAAGAGTTCAAGGATATCGCGGCGCCGCACACCCACGAGCTGGTGCGGATGAAGGAAACCGAGGCGATGCTGCTCGCGGCGCGCTTCATCCTCGGCGCCTCGCTCTATCGCACCGAGTCGCGCCTCAGCCACTTCCGCGAGGACCATGACCAGCGCGACGACGACAACTGGCTGGTCTGGGTCGACGTCGCCGAAGGCGGCAACGGCCCGGACTTCAGCAAAACGCCGATTCCGACGCCGTATTGCTCGGTGGTATTGCCGCGGCGAAAGCCATCGCGGCTTGCTGCGCGCCAATCGGTCGGTGGGGTGTAACGGCTACCGCTTCTCGATCTTCGTCTCGACGATGAAGTCGGTGGTGTCGCCGGTTTCGCCGCTGAGCTTGTTGTCGGACACGATCAGCGAGGCGCCGGGCGTGATCAGGGTCGCGATCTGCTCGACGGCGTCCTGCGGAATGGTGATGCGGTCGAGCGCGGTGCGCGGGCTCGGCATCGGCCCGTGCACGAACTCGGGCTCTCTCGACACAGACCGGTCGTTGCGCGGCCGCCTGCCGTTTTCGGCGTACTTCGGCTCCGGCGCCGCGGGCTTGTAGGCGCTGGGGATCGACACCACGGTCCAGCGCAGGCCGTCTCCGCCGGCGCTCGCGCCCATCGCGGTGAACACATGCGTGCCGATCGGCTCGCCGGGCCGCGCGATGGTCACCGGCGCGGTGAACAGCGGCTCCATGTTCTGGCGCACGTAGAGCTTCTGCTCCTTGAGGCTGATGAACATCGACACGACGCCCTTGCGGCGCGGCGGCTCCTTGGCGGCCACGGTCGGCGCAGCGGATGCGGCCGGCGCGACGACGTTGGGCGAGGTCTCCTTAACGGGCAGGACGGCAGCCGGTGCAGGAACCGGTGCGGGGGCGGTTTCAACGATGGCCGCCTTGAGCGGCACATCGGCTCTGGCCATGGTCTCGGCCACGGGCACTCTCGCGGGCGCGGCCGTGGTGCCGGTGGTCGCAGGCATGGCCGGCATCGCCAGGTCGTCGGCCTCTTCGGTGCGTATGAGCTTGGTCGCCTGTTCGCCCGCCACGCCGTTGCGGACCGTGGCGGCAACGAACGGCTTCGCGGTGTCCGGAATGGTGCCGCGAAGCGTCGGCGAAGCGTCCACGGTCTTGAGCAGCGGCGCGGGCTTTGCCGCGACCGGCTCGCTGTCGCGCGCCGGCGGCGCCTTCGGCTCGGAGATCAGGTCGGGTCTGGGATCGGGCTTGGGCGCAGTATTCGGCACGGTGTCCGGCTTGACCGCGGGCTCCGGCTGCGGCGCGGGCGCGTCGCTCGCCTTGGCTTTCGCAAAGATCAGCCGCTCGTGCTCGATCGCGACCGGTGCTGCCTCGTCGCGGGCGATGATCACTCGCGCGCCGAGCTTGGTGGTCTTCCACAGCACTTGCGCGAACTCGTTCGGCAGCCGGACGCAGCCATGTGACGCCGGATAGCCGGGCAGGGGACCTTCGTGCAGCGCCGAGCCGGACCAGGTGATGCGCTGCATGAAAGGCATCGGCGCATCGTACAGATTGGACACGTGGTGGCGGCTCTTCTGCAGCACGCTGAACACGCCGAGCGGCGTCGGATGCTCGGGCGTGCCCGACGAGATCTTGCTCTGCGCGATCTCGACGCCGTCGGCGAACAGCGTGGCGCGCTGCTTGTCGAGCGAGACGATGATGTGCAGGAGGCCCTTGGGGACGGGCGGCGCCTTGTCGGCTTCCGACAGCGCGGCCTTGCCGTGCCTGCCGTCAGCGTCCGGCTTGGCTTTCTTTTCGAACCTGTTGTCAGGCCTGCTGTCGGGCCGTCGGTACGGCGACTCGTAGGGCTGCCGATTGAAAAAGCCGAATGTGCTGCTCGACTGCGATTGCGTGAACGGCGCGGCGTCCGCGCCGGCGGTCCAGGCGCAGAGCAAAGCAGTAACCGATACGCCTGCGGCCATCGCAGTGCGCTTCATCGTCCGTTCTCCCAGGAAAACGCAGGCTCGCGCAGCATTAATGGCAATTTACTGTGACCATTAGAATGTTCCATATCACTTATCGTTAACGCCCACGGTTTTGCGCTGCATTTGGGGGCAATTCGCCGGCGCGCTGGGCTGCCTGGGCAGGAATACGCAAACGGCGGTTCGCCGGTGGCTCGAATTGGGGCATGATGCGCTAAGCCAGGGATGAGAAGCCCCGAGAATAAGCCCAAGGAAAGCCCATGAAATTTCGCCGTTCCGAAGCCAAGGAATTCGCCCGGACCAACATGACCGGCATCTGGGCCGCGGCGCTGATGCCGTTCAACGACGACCTTTCGATCAATGAGAAGGGGTTCCGCAAGAACCTGCGGCACTGGGTCGACGAACTCGGCATCGACGGCATCTTCATCGCCGGCAAGCAGAGCGAGTTCTTCTCGATGT
>CAKZHN010000090.1 GCA_936924235.1 uncultured Rhodoplanes sp.
CCGGTCACCGTCGGGCTCGGCGGCGCGTTCCACAGCCGGCGGCTTAGGCTGATCTCGAGCCAGGTCGGCAAGGTCGCGCCCTCGCATCGCGCCACCTACAGCTACCGCCAGCGGCTCGAGGCCGCGCTCGCGCTGACCGCGCATCCGCACCTCGACGCGCTGCTCAAGCCCGCGGTGTCGTTCCGCGAGCTTCCCACGGTTCTTCCCGATATCCTGAAACCGCGAAGCGGCGTACTCTGCCAGCTCATCAGCTATTCGTAATCGTAAGAGGGGTGTCTGTGTTCACAGTCGAAGTCCGCGATCACATCATGATCGCCCATTCGTTTCGCGGCGCGGTGTTCGGGCCGGCTCAGGCGTTGCACGGTGCGACCTTCGTGGTCGATGCTGCCTTCATCGCCGACACGCTCGATGCCAACAGCATCGTCATCGATATCGGCCGGGCGCACGAGGTGCTCAAGGCCACGTTGGGACCGCTGAACTACAAGAACCTCGACGAGGTGCCGGAGTTCAAGGGCAAGAACACCACGACCGAGTTCCTGACCAAGCACATCTACGACCAGCTCGCCAAAGCCGCGCGCAGCGACGGGCTCGGCCGCCCCGGCCGCGAGCTGAAAGCGATCCGCATCACCATCTCGGAATCGCACGTGGCCCGCGCATCCTATGAGGCGCCGTTGTGGTGAACCGCGTCGCGTTCGCGGTGCCGGGCGATCTGGCGACGCCGACCGGCGGCTACGCCTATGACCGCCGCATCATCGCCGAATTGCAGAAGATGGGCTGGCAGGTCGACGTGGTGAATCTCGGCGACGGCTTTCCGAAGCCGACCTGGGAGACCAAGGCTGCGGCGAAGCGCAAGCTTGCCGAACTGCCCAAGGGCTGTCCCATCCTGATCGATGGGCTCGCCTTCGGTGTGATGAACGAGGCCGCGCGCGAGCTTCGCGACCGCAATCCGCTGATCGCGCTGGTGCATCATCCGCTGGCCCTGGAGACCGGCCTGAAGCCCGAGGAGGCGCGCGATCTCGAGGGTACTGAGCGCGAAGCCTTGTCCCATGCGCGCTGGGTCGTGGTGACGAGCCCGTCGACCGCGGCCATTCTGGTCGACAGCTACGACGTCGACGCCGAGCGCATCACGTCGGCGTGCCCGGGCACCGACCGCGCGCCGGCCGCGACCGGCAGCAAGGACGGCACGCTGCGGCTGCTCTCCATCGGCGCCATCGTGCCGCGCAAGGGCTTCGACATGCTGGTCGCAGCCCTCGGCGATCTGAAGGACTTGCGCTGGCATCTTACCATCGCCGGCGACCGCACCCGCGATCCGGCCGCGGCCGCGGCGCTGGATGCCGCGATTGACGAGCACGACCTCGGCGCGCGCATCGACGTGCTCGGCGCGCAGCCGGCCGACCGCATCGAGGCGCTCTATGCAGGCGCCGACATCTTCGTGCTCGCCTCGCAGTTCGAAGGCTACGGCATGGCGTTTGCCGAAGCGCTGGCGCACGGTTTGCCGGTGATCGGCACCACCGGCGGCGCGATCCCGGACACGGTGCCGCCCGGCGCGGGCATTCTCGTGGAGCCGAAGGACATCAAGGCGCTGTCGCGGGCGCTGCGCATGCTGATCGCCAATCCGACCGAGCGGAAATGGCTCGCCAATGGCGCGCGCACCGCCGCGCAGGAGCTGCCGACCTGGCGCGACTCCGCCAAGCTTGTCGCCAAGGCGATCGAGGCCGCCGTATGAGCTTCAGCGCTTCATGGCTCGAGCTTCGCGAGCCGCACGACCGCCGGGCACGCAACGCCAACGTGCTCGACGCGGTGGCCAAGGGTTTCGCGAGGCATTCGTCGGTAGCGATCACGGACTTGGCCTGCGGCACAGGCTCGACCTTGCGCGCGCTGTCGCCGCGGCTTCCGGCGCGGCAGAACTGGCGGCTCGCCGACAACGATCTGAGCCTGCTGGCGCGCACGCCGCAGTCGTCGCCGCCCGATCTGATCGTGACCACCGTGCCGGTCGACCTGGAGCGCGACCTCGAAGTCGCGCTCGACGGCCCGGCCGATCTCGTCACCACCTCGGCGCTGCTCGATCTCGTCTCCGACGCCTGGCTGGAGCGGCTGGCGGTCGAGGCTGCGGCGCGGCGGCTGCCGGTCTATGCGGCGCTGAGCTACGACGGCCGCGTTGAGATGACGCCCGCCGATCCCGGCGACGCCGCAATTGTCGGCGCCGTCAACCAGCATCAGCGCACCGACAAGGGCTTCGGCCCGGCGCTCGGGCCCGATGCCGCCAAGGTCGCGCCGCAGCGCTTCGAGCGCGTCGGCTATGCGGTGGTGCAGGGCGTCTCCGACTGGGTGTTCGGGCCCGCCGATCGTGAGATCCAGCTTGAGACGCTGACCGGCTGGGCCACCGCAGCGCGCGAGATCGGCACCGTGCCGCTGCCCGATGTCATCGGCTGGCTGACCCGCCGCCGCGATCTCGTCACGGCGGGCCGCTCGACCATCCGCGTCGGTCACATCGACTTGTTTGCGCGGCCGACCGGCTCGCGCTGAGCCGAAAGATCGCAGTCGAACAGCACGTCGTCGCCGAGCCGGTGCAGCTTCATCGGCGTCAGCACCGCCTCGTCGACGCGCTGGATCGGCGGCAGCATGAAGCTCGCGCGGCCTGAGCCGAGGATGATCGGCGCCACCATCACGTGGAGCCGGTCGAGGCATTTCGCGGCCAGAAATCGTGAGATGGTGTTGGCGCCGCCTTCGACGAGCACGCGGCGGAAGCCGCGCTCGGCGAGCGCCGCAAGGATTGCGGCGGGCGCAATCTCGCCGTTGGCGCGGGGCAGGGGGACGACCTCGATGTCGGTGGGCAGCGGCGGCTTGGCGCCGGGCCCGGCGAGCACCAGCCGGCGCGCGCCGTCGGCGGCCAGGAGCTTGGCGCCGGACGGCAGCCGGCCGCGAGCGTCGATCACGACCCGCGCCGGCTGCGGACCTGATACGCGGCGGACGGTGAGCTGCGGATTGTCGGCCAGCGCTGTGCCGATTCCGATCACCACCGCATCGACCAGCGCGCGCAGCCGGTGCAGGTGCGCCAGCGCCTCCGGCCCGTTGATGTAGTGCGAATGCCCGGTTTCGGTGGCGACGCGGCCGTCAAGCGACTGGCCGATCTGGGCGACCACGACCATGTCGTCGATGCTGCTGCGCCGCAGCGGGCCGAACAGAGCCTCCCAAGGCTCCGGCAAGGGACGGTCGGCGGCGCGAAACGTATCCGGAACACCGGACCAGGAATCCATGGCTCTGCCTGCCTTAATTCATCATTTCGGACCTTTACCGGCCGTACCCTCTTGGGTCCGGCGCGCCAAAGGTTTACCAAGGCCATGACTTACGGGGACAAACCTTGTCATAATAGTTCCGCAAGGCCCGTGCGAACGGGAATGGCTACGCCCAGCCAAGGGTTATTAGTCGGGGGCGTTGTGGCGCGCCAGGGAGTGAACTTCCAGTATGAGGGACGATAGCGGGGCGAGCGCCGG
>CAKZHN010000091.1 GCA_936924235.1 uncultured Rhodoplanes sp.
TCCGTCACTACCGCGGATCAGCATATCGTGTACCAGCAGAGCACCGGCAAGGTCTTCTACGACGCTGATGGGAGTGGTAAGGCGTCAGGTCTGCAGCTCTTCTACGATCTCGCCGGGTACGGTCCTGACGCACGAGCAGTTTTACCTTGTGTGAGGCTATAACGCAGGTCTTGTGACGCCCGGCCTCCGGGCGTCCCTTGTATTTATGTGAAAATATAAACCCGCTGCTGGCCGTCAGTTCGCATCTGGGACTAGGCGGTTGCACTTACTAAAGGCAGGAAGCGAGGGACGATCGTGATCTTGCCGAAGAAGAAGGTGCCGTAGAGGTTGGGCGCGGCCAGGACGTAATCGAGACAGAGAAGCGCGATCGAGAGGATTGCCGCCGCCTTGATGATTCGCACCAGATCGGTCAGCGACTTGAAGCGCCACTTTTATTCATGGAGACCGACGAAAAAATAGATGCCCGCAGCCAGCACTAGGAAACCCAGCAGAGTCGGCAACCACTCGAGCCGGGCGGCAAGCTGCTGTTCCTGGAACCGCAGCACCAGGGTTCCGGCAAGCGGCGCCGCCGCCGTGACCAGCAGATCATGGATCACAATCAGCCATTGCCGGGGGGCCAGCCGCCGCAGTCGGTGCATATCGTCTTGCCGTAATGAAGGAAGGGCTCGGCCGATTTCATAACGGCGTTTCCTCCCATGCGCCACCCCCAGTTCACGCAACAATGGCGGACACTACCGGGTATCAGTGAAAGTTAGTCTTTCCTGCGAGATCGCTTTTTCAGCCGGACCCCGGGGCCGCCGCCATTTTCATCAATGAACTGGATGCCAGCCGCCTCAAGCGCATCTTGCAGCTTTTGACCGGTCTCGGGTCTTCCGCCAAGCATTCCGTCTGCTGCTTCCAACCTTTTTACCGTGGGGACGGAAACACCCGCCGCAAAGGCTAACTCGTCTTGCGACCAGCCTAACAATGCTCGCGCAGCCTTTATTTGCCGAATTGATACTTTTTGTATTGACAACTAGGCACCTCTATTCGATACTATTAGTATCGATTGCAATAGAAGGAGGCTACGATGCTTCGTCGCGGCGAAAAGTTCGGAATGATGGATCGGCGCCGGTTCCTAGGGGGCTCCGACGCTCGAATTCTCATGGGCAGCAGCGAAGAGGCATTGATTCGCCTTTGGCAGTTCAAGCGCGGCGAGGCTGACCCAGAAGATCTCTCCGGCAACCTCACCGTGCAACTCGGCACTGTGACCGAGGGGCTGAACCGCTCCTGGTACGAGCGAAGTTCTGGACGGCGAGTGCGCGACGTGCAGCGCCACGTCCGCCACGGACTTATCAACTGGATGGGCGCCACCTTGGACGGGGTAGTAGACGGCATCGAGGCCGTATTCGAGTCCAAGTTCATGCTGCCCTGGTCCTTTTCCGAAGAAGCCGCAGCTGAAAAATACATGCCCCAGCTGCAGCACAACATGTGGGTCACCAACCTGCGCTCTTCAGTGCTGTCGATTATCACCGGTGGCGGCAAATGGGTCGAGATCACCGTCCCGCTTGATCCACTGTATTTGAGCGTGCTGGTCGCGGCCGAAAAGAAATTCTGGCGGTGCGTTCAGTCTGGCGAAAGGCCGCACCTCATCAATGCCGAACCGCCGCGCGCCCGGATCGAGGCCGTCCGCGTGGTGGATATGAGCAGCTCGAATTCATGGGCGGAGTTTGCCGGCGTCTATCGCACCACGCGACAAGCCGTTCTCGATCATGAGCAGGCCAAGGGCGAACTGAAGGCGCTCATGCCGGAGGATGCCAAAGAGGCAGTCGGTCACGGCATTAGAGGTCGCCGATCGAAATCGGGAGCGGTGACGTTCGATATCCTTGAATCCGAGGTGCCCCATGCCGCGCTCCAGTGACTCCGTTGCAGCCTTGGCGGCAGCGCTCGCCAAGGCGCAGTCCGAGCTCGTTAACCCAGAAAAGACTTTGACTGCCACCATTCGTATCGGGCGGGCCGGGGACCGAGCAGCGACCGCAGGAGGGGAGGAACGAACCTTTCGCTACGCCTCGCTCGCCAGTGGTCTTGAGATCGTACGCAAAACGCTCGGGAAGTATGAAATAGCCACGCTTCAGACCACAGCCGTGGATGCCTCCGCGGGCATGGTTCATTTAACCACTATGCTGGCACACACCTCGGGCGAATGGATTGCATCGGACTGGCCTGTCTGCCCCGTCAGCGACACGGTCTCTCCCCAACGGATGGGCGCCGCGCTGACATACGCGCGGCGATATGGCCTGTTCACGCTCGTCGGAATTGCCGGAGAGGACGACTTGGACGCGCCCGATCTCAATTCCGGAAGTTTGCCGCCACCTGACGTTGCCGCCACAACGGAGGTAAGGGCAGATCTGAGAGCAGGCACCGCTGCCACATCGCCCCCCCGGCAGAGTTCCTCAAGCAACGTGCGCTTCAAGAGCCGAAACTCGTCCTTTTCCCAAGTTAAACGGGCTGTGTTGTCTCCTCAGGAATCCGCGCGGCTTCGTGAAGCCATGCTGGGTGACATTGCGGTTGTAGCTGAGGGCGAGGCCGCTGCATGGGCTAGACAAATGCTGGCTGCGAAAAATTCGCTCACCGCGGACGACGCGGCTGCTGTGGAACGAGCCTTTGAGCGGCGTCTCGCAGGCCTTACAGGCGAAGATTGGCATGGCTGGCTGACGCTGGCTGGCGGTGAGGGTGAGAAACATCACCTTCCGCCGCACAAGTCAGCCACCTCAGCCGAATGCCGGCAGCAAGGTGGCAGCGAAGATCTTCGTGAGGTGCACCAGAAATGCTTCAGTAGGTCTTCTGTGGCACCCGGGAACGCGACCCTAGAGCCAAACGGTCAGTCAGAGGCCTTGTCTGTTGCCAACCACGTGCCTTCCTCGGAGGAACAACCTGAGCAGGTTCTTCGCCCAGCAGACGCCTCCGTGCAGCCGCTTGCCAAGACCGTTCGGCACCGCAACAAGGATCACCTTAAGTTTGTGAGCACCAAGCCATGCTTGGTCTGCGGAAGGCTGCCATCCGACGCCCATCACCTCCGCTTTGTTCAGCCGCGGGCAATGGCCCGCAAAGTAAGTGATGAATTCACGGTGCCGCTCTGTCGCGCCCATCATCGGGAAGCGCACCGCGTTCCTCAGGAAACAGACTGGTGGCAGCTTCACGGCATCGCCCCGCTCGCCGTAGCGGAGTCTCTCTGGCAGGCTAGCCTAAAAGGGGCGCCATGAGGCCCGTACAGGGTCGGAGTGGGAATACTGCCCGCCCATTCAAGCGTCGAACAATTTTCGTGCCTCAAAAAAAATTGCTGAAAGGGTGCCAGCGACCTCCTTGGCCTCCTAAATCACTAATGGTCCCAAGCCGTAGTGGATCATAGAGGGAGGGAAAGCGGTGCAATCTGACAAGGTCACGAGCGGGGGCAATACATCTGGAGCTATCACTCACCATGTACCAAATACCATACCACCTTTGATCGCGGGAGAAGACCCGGCTGCGTATGAGCAGCTTGTCACCAAAATTTCAGCGTTCGTGCGGCCCGGAAACATCATCGAGGAAATCTGGGTGCAGGACGTCGCTGACCTCAGCTGGGAGGTTAACCGTCTGAGGCGTCTGAAGGCCGAACTGCTGAAATCGAACGAACATCGCGGTCTTCGGAAGATTCTCGACCAACTCCTTGGTTTGCAAAGGAGCCAAGAGCTGACTTCACGCTGGGCTGCGAAAGAGCCGGAGGCGCTGGCTGAAGTCGAGCAAACTCTTGCGGCGGCAGGTATATATCAAGAGACGGTCATGGCTAATACACTCTCGGCTCTCATCGAACCGATCGAAAGGATAGATAACCTGCTCGCGGATTCTGAGTGGCGCCGGAACGCAACAATACGCGAAATTAGCCATCACCAGGCCATCTTCGCCGAGCACCTGCGGAAGGCAACAGAAGCCATCGAGGTGTCTGAATTCGAGGTTCTTCCGTCGCCCTCAGTCAAGACGGCATAGTGCAGCTATGACCACTCTGCGACAGATCAAGGCGAACCGAAGGAACGCCAAGCGGAGCACCGGCCCAAAGACTGCTACGGGAAAGTCAACCTCTTGCCGGAATGCGATATCTCACGGTTTGAGTATCCCAGTTTCGAGGAATCCGCGTCTGTCACAGGAAATTCTGGATTTGGCGACCCGGCTGGCAAACGGTGAGAGAGACCTTGCGGTCCAGAGGCTGGCAATGGAAATAGCTGAGTGTCACGTCGAGATACGGCGGGTGCGCGAGATTCGTCGAGATCTGCTGAGGCAAGTGTCGATCAGCAAATGGGCTGAAAGCGCGGATTTGGAAGCTTTGCGAGAGCTTTGCCGCCTTGTTCGGTACGAGAGAAGAGCGATGTCACGGCGCCGAACAGTAATTCGCCAATTGGCCACTCAACGGGTTAAGAATAGCCTTGTTATAATTACAGGCTACGCATGAGAAGACAGAACGTGACTAACAGCGTGTCTGACAGGAGCGGCGCACATCTCGGTTCGGATGTGGTGGGTGATGGCCAGTCGCCCCTCAAATT
>CAKZHN010000092.1 GCA_936924235.1 uncultured Rhodoplanes sp.
GCGGTGGAGAACACCTGCGACTTCTTGGTCGGGATCGTGGTGTTGCGATCGATCAGCCGGGTGAACACGCCGCCCAGCGTCTCGATGCCGAGCGACAGCGGAGTCACGTCGAGCAGCAGCACGTCCTTGACGTCGCCCGCGAGCACGCCGGCCTGAATGGCGGCGCCGACCGCGACGACCTCGTCCGGATTGACGCCCTTGTGGGGCTCCTTGCCGAACAGCTGCTTCACGATCTCCTGGACCTTCGGCATGCGGGACATGCCGCCGACCAGGACGACTTCGTTGATCTCGGCCGCGGACACGCCCGCGTCCTTCATCGCCTGACGGCACGGCTCGACGGTCTTCTGCACGAGGTCATCGACCAGCGCCTCGAACTTGGCGCGGGTGAGCTTCATCGTGAGATGCTTCGGACCGGTGGCGTCCGCCGTGATGAACGGCAGGTTGATCTCGGTCTGCGTGGTGGAGCTGAGCTCAATCTTCGCCTTCTCGGCGGCTTCCTTCAGCCGCTGCAGCGCGAGCTTGTCCTTGCGCAGGTCGATGCCCTGGGTCTTCTGGAACTCGTCGGCCAGATAGCTGACGAGGCGCATGTCGAAGTCTTCGCCGCCCAGGAACGTGTCGCCGTTCGTGGACTTCACCTCGAACACGCCGTCGCCGATCTCAAGGATCGAGATATCGAATGTGCCGCCGCCGAGGTCGTAGACCGCGATGGTGCCGTTCTTCTGCTTGTCGAGACCGTAGGCGAGCGCGGCCGCGGTCGGCTCGTTGATGATGCGGAGCACTTCGAGGCCCGCGATCTTGCCGGCGTCCTTGGTGGCCTGACGCTGCGCGTCGTTGAAGTAGGCCGGGACGGTGATGACCGCCTGATCGACCTTCTGCCCGAGATTGGCTTCAGCGGTCTCCTTCATTTTCTGAAGGATGAAAGCCGAGATCTGCGAGGGCGAATAAGTCTTGCTGTCCGCCTCGACCCAGGCATCGCCGTTCGACGCCTTGGCGATCTTGTAGGGGACGAGTTTCTTGTCTTTCTCGACCATCGGGTCGTCATAGCGGCGGCCGATCAGCCGCTTGACCGCGAAGATGGTCTTTTCCGGATTGGTGACGGCCTGGCGTTTCGCCGGCTGTCCGACGAGGCGTTCGCCGTCGTCAGTGAACGCCACGATCGATGGCGTGGTGCGCATGCCTTCCGCGTTCTCGATGACCCGCGGAGTCTTGCCTTCCATTACGGCAACGCAGGAGTTGGTGGTGCCGAGGTCGATGCCGATGACCTTGCCCATGGTGTACCCTCTCTTTCACAGCAGGTCGGTTGAGCCCGTTACGGCACCCATGCCCGACCCCCAATTAAGATTTCCGCCGCTACTGCGGCGTTGTGGCTCATATAGGAGGGACCCCTTGCCCTGCAAGGACTTGATGGCCTCCCATGCGCCTTAGGACCGCTATTCAGAGCCTTACCCGGTAGACCTGGAAGGGCTCCTGGCCCGGCATCCGTTCGAGCCAGGCCGGCGGGGTCCCGGCCGAAAGCTTGGCCCAGAGGCTGCGGCTTCGGGCCGGTTCGGCAAGGCCGTCGGGCGGCCTCGGGCCGCAGACCACGACATAGACCGGCTTGCCGCCCGACCCGATCAGCTTGGTGGCGTTGACCATGGCACGGGAGTCGTCCGGCGGCGACGACAGCACCCCCTGGCTGACGACGATGCCGGTCGAGAGCCGATGGTAGGGCGCCCCGACCACGCTGTGCGGGGTCAGCGCCAGCACGTAAGGGCCGAAGCTCACGTCGGCGATCACCAGGCCCTGAGGCAGCCTGGCCAGCCCCTGATAGCCCGCATTGGCAAAGCAGGCCCGGCTCGCCGGGCGGGCGAAGCTGTCGGCGTCGGCGAAGCCGTTGGCGTGGGCGATGGTGATGGCGCTGACCGATATCGCCAGCGGCGTGAACAGCAGGCCCGCGGCGAGCCGCGGCACGAAGCGCTCGATCCGCAGCGCCTCGAAGAACTTGAGCGCCAGCGCCGCGACCAGCGGCATGCCGAGCCACATCGCGTAGGAGTAGCCGCGGATCGCCGCCACCATGGTGGCGGCGGCGGCGAGGAACACGAAGGCCGCTGCGAGGAAGCCGAAGTCGCGGCGGAGCTTGTCCTCGGTGAAGAGCTTGAGCACCGCCAGCACGGTCAGCGCCGGGAAGCCCGCGATCGCGACCGCGGTCAGCGGGTTGACCCGGAACACCGCGATCAGCGGCTGGAGCTCGCGTACGTGGTCGTGCCAGACCGGCCAGATCGCCGGATCGACCATGGCGAACGGCCCGCGCACGCAGCGCGGCTCGAACATCAGGAACACCGCGGTGGCGAGCGCGCCGGCCGCGGCCACCGCGAAGAACCGCGTCAGGCCGTCCTCGTGCTGGAGCCAGCCGGCCACCGCGAGCATCAGGCCGGCGCTGATCGCTGCCGTAACGTTGTTGAGCGCGATGGCGTCGCAGCGGTAGACGCCCCAGTGGCCCGGGCCGACGCTGATCAGGAACGACACGCCGGTTCCGACCGCGAGCGCCAAGCCGTACTGGCGGAGCGCCACGCCGGCCCGCACATCGGCCGCATGCGGATCGGCGACGTAGCGCAGCGCCAGCATGGCGCCGCAGACCGCGAGATAGGGCAGGCTTTCGAAGCCGATCGCGAGCGCGAAGCCGGTCAGCAAGCCGGCCGCGGCGGCGCACCAGCGATTCTTGTCCGACCAAACCGTTGCGGCGGCGATCAGCAGCGCGAGCGCGACCTGGACGTTGTGATGATCGATGCGACCCGGCGTGAACTGCTGATAGGCCGGCACGCCGGCGAGCGCGAGCAGCAGGGCCACCATCGCGGCCTCGCGGCCGGCGATGCGCCAGGCGATGGCGGTGGTGCCGGCCATGGTCGGCAGTAGCCACAGCAGCGGCCACCAGGCGCGCATCAGCCGCTCGGCCGACGACGGATCGAAATACTGGAAAAAGAAGTAGAGGCCGGCCAGCCCGGCATCGATCAGCCGCGACCAGTGCGAGTCATAGCCGGTCGGCGGCTGGACCCGCCCGATATGCATGTCGAACCAGCCCTGGCCGGCGAGCCAGGCCCGCATCTCGACCAGCCGCATGGCGTCGTCGGTGTCGAGCAGCGTCTCGGCGGTCTGCGCCCAGTACTGCAGCAGCAGGGTCAGGGCGACGAGCAACCAGACCAGCACCACGAGGGCGCCGAAATTCGGCTGACGCAGCAGGTTGTTGGACATGAAAGCGGGCCATTTCCGGGGATGGGCCGGGCTCCCAACACATGCCGCAGCAGGGTTGAGTTTCGCTTAACGGGGCCGCATATCGGTGACCATGAAAATTCGCCCGCTGACCGCTGCCCTCGCCGGCTCCATCTTCTGGGCCCTGTCTCTCTGGAGCCTGCCGGCGGCCGCAGCCGACGCGGTGTTCCCGGTCGCGTCGCGGATCGGGCTGGTGCCCCCGGATGGGCTTGAGGCCTCGACGAGCTTCCCGGGCTTCCAGGACAACAACAGAACCGCGTTCATCCGGCTGATCGCGCTGCCGCAGCAGGCCTTTGCCGAAATCGACAAGACCATGACCAACGAGGCCCTGAAGAAGCAGGGCATGCTGGTCGAGAAGCGCGAGACGCTGAAGCTGCCGACCGGCAACGCCATCCTGGTGCTGGTCCGGCAGGAGACGCCGCTCGGGCGGCTGCGCAAGTGGCTCCTGATCGCGCCGATGCCGAACCTCACCGCCATGGTGTCGTTCGAGATGCAGGCGAAGTCGCCGCCGGCCTTTGCGGACGACACGGTACGCAAGACGTTCGCGACGCTGACCTCGCGGGAGCAGGTGCCGGACAGCGAACAGCTTCAGCTCGTGCCGTTCCGGATCGGCGACACCGCGGGGCTCCGGCTGGTGCGCGTGGTGCCGGGCGTCGCCGCCCAATTCACCGACGGGCCGAAGGACACGCTGGAAGCGCTGGAGCAGCCGCAGCTCATCATCGCGGCCGCCTCCGGCGGGCCGCAGCAACCTGGCGACCGCGATCAGTTCGCGCGCAACGCCATGAGCGGCCTGCCACCGATGAAGGACGTGCGGATCACCGGCTCGGAGAGCATGCGGATCGGTGGCCAGTCCGGCCACGAGGTGCGGGCGCGGGGCCTGGACCCGCAGAGCGGCGCCGAGATCGAGATCGTGCAGTGGCTGCGCTTCGGCACCGGCGCCTATTTGCGGATTCTCGGGATCGCGCCGAAGGACCAGTGGGCCGAGTCGTTCACGCGCTTCCGCGCGGTGCGCGACGGGCTCGAGCCGCGCTGACGGATTTCGCGAACGCGTCTAGTTCGTGGGGTTGTCGTTGGCGGACGCCGCCGAGGCCGACGCCTTGGCGCCGCCCTTGGATACCGCGACCAGCGCCGGACGCAGCACGCGCTCGCCGATCGTATAGCCGGCCTGCATCACCTGGACGACGGTGCCGGACGGCACGCTGACGTCCTCCATCTCGAACATCGCCTGGTGGCGGTTCGGATCGAACTTCTGGCCCATCGGCTCGAGCTTCTTGACGCCGTGCTTCTCCAGCACCTTGATCAGCTCGCGCTCGGTGATCTCGAC
>CAKZHN010000093.1 GCA_936924235.1 uncultured Rhodoplanes sp.
AGACTTAGACGTAGCGCCTCACCGGCGCTCCGCTCCCTCACGCATGTGAGGGAAAAGAAGAGAAGGCGCCGCCCCAGCGCCGCACTTTGTCCGGGGCCGATGAATCACGCCTGCTGTTTGACAAGTGAACCCAAAACCAACGCAGCGTGCTCAGGCGCTCTTGCGGCCGTACACCTTGTCGGCGCGCTGCTCGAACGCGCTTGCAAAACGGCGGAACGCGACGTCGAACATGCTGCCCATCAGCACGCCGAGCATGCGGCTCTTGAACTCGTAGTCGATGTAGAACTCGACGTCGGAGGCGGCCTCGCCGGCCGGAACGAACGACCAGCGGTTCTGCATCCGGCTGAATGGGCCCTGCAGATACTCGACCAGGATTTTCAGCTTCGGCCGGTCGAGCGTGACGCGGCTCCTGAACGTCTCGTGCACCAGCTTGAACGACACCGTCATGTCGGCGACGATCGTCTCGATGCCCTCGCCGCCCGGCGTGCGCTGCCGCACCTTGAGCCCGCTGCACATCGGCACGAATTCCGGATAGCGTTCGACGTCAGCGACGAGCTCGAACATCTCGGAAGCCGAATGGCGCACCCGCCGCTTGGTCGAGAATGTCGGCATGCCGGTGTCAGGATGCGAGTGAGGCTTGTGGTCGGCGCCCGCTCATGCGCCGCGCGCGGCCTTGAGCCGGGCGAAGTCCTCGCCGGCGTGATGCGAGGAGCGCGTCAAGGGCGAGGCCGCGACCATCAGGAAGCCCTTGGCATAGGCGACCGTCTCGAGCTGCTGGAATTCCTCCGGCGGCATGAAGCGCACCACTGGATGATGCTTCTTGGTCGGCTGCAGGTACTGGCCGATGGTCAGGAAGTCGACGCCGGCCGAGCGCAGGTCGTCCATCACCTGCAGGATCTCGTTCCGCTCCTCGCCCAGGCCCACCATGATGCCGGACTTGGTGAACATCTTCGGGTCGAGCTCCTTGACCCGCTGCAGGAGCCGCAGCGACGCGAAATAGCGCGCCCCGGGCCGCACCGTCAGATAGAGCGACGGCACGGTCTCGAGATTGTGGTTGAACACATCGGGCCTGGCCGCGACCACGCGGTCGACGACGCCGTCCTTGCGCAGGAAGTCCGGCGTCAGGATTTCGATGGTCGTATCCGGGCAGCGCTCGCGGATCGCCGTGATGGTCTCGGCAAAATGCTGGGCGCCGCCGTCCGGCAGGTCGTCGCGGTCGACCGACGTGATCACCACATGGTGCAGTCCGAGCTTGGCGGTGGCCTCGGCCACATGCATCGGCTCGTTCGGATCGAGCGCGCCGGGCAGCCCGGTCTTGACGTTGCAGAAGGCGCAGGCCCGCGTGCAGGTGTCGCCCATGATCATGAAGGTGGCGTGCTTCTTGTCCCAGCACTCGCCGATGTTGGGGCAGCCGGCTTCCTCGCAGACCGTGTGCAGGCCGTTCTCGCGGACGATGGCGCTGGTCGAAAGGTATCCCTTGGACACCGGCGCCTTGACGCGGATCCAGTCCGGCTTGCGCTGCACGGCGCTGTCCGGCCGGTGCGCCTTTTCGGGGTGGCGGGGCCGCCCCGCGGTATGGTCGAGCACGTTCGTCATCCGACCCGATACTTACGAACCCTCCGCCCCCGCCGCAACTCCCTATCCCGCAAGGCGCATTTGGCGCGGAATCGGGCAAAATTCAGTTAAGCTCCATCCATGACAGAACAACCGTTAAAGCCGCTTCAACTCGCGCGTTTTCTGCTGTGCGGGCCGTTCTACATCATGCTGGTTCTGATGTTGATCGAGGCCTCGATGCACGCGGTCACCACCTTTCTGGTGATCGAGACGGGCCGGGACGTCGCCCGCGGCCATTTCGTCGTCGCGGACCTATTGTGGATTTTGGCCTCCGAATCGATCGCCTATGTGG
>CAKZHN010000094.1 GCA_936924235.1 uncultured Rhodoplanes sp.
ATCGCAGCGTCACCCAGATGACGATCGACGACGTCACGCACTACAGCGCGGAGGAACGCGCGACGATCATCGCGAGCTATCCGCCGCACGAGCGCGAGGCGCGGCTGAAGGGCGTGCCGGTGCTGGGCTCGGGCCGCATCTTTCCGGTGCCCGAGGAGGAGATCGCCTGCGCCGAGCGCGAATTCCCAAGGCATTGGCCGCGGCTTGGCGGCATGGACTTCGGCTACGATCATCCCTTCGCCGCGGTCGAGCTGGTGTGGGACCGCGACACCGACACCGTCTACGTGACCCGCAGCTATCGCCACCGCGAAGGCTCGCCGGTGCTGCATGCGGCGGCGTTGCGGCCCTGGGGCAAGCTTCCTTGGGCGTGGCCGCGCGACGGCGCCCGCGAGACGCTCGAGGGCGCGGGCGTTGCGCTCGCCAAGCAGTACGGCGCGCAGGGTCTCGACATGCTCACCGACCACGCGCAGTTCGAGGACGGCAGCGTCTCGGTCGAGGCCGGCCTGATGGACATGCTCGACCGCATGAAGACCGGCCGCTTCAAGGTGCTGTCGCACCTCAACGACTGGTTCGAGGAGTTCCGGCTCTATCACCGCCAGGACGGCCGCGTGGTCAAGGAGGGCGACGACCTGATGGCAGCGACGCGCTACGCGCTGATGATGCTGCGGCAGGCGCGGACCGGCACGGCGCACGACGCGTTCCGCGGCAGGATCGAGATGCCGAATATGGTGGTGGCGTGAGGTGCGCGCGTGTCTTGAAGCCGAAAGCGCGACAGGCGCCTCGACGGTGGCCTCACATCTTCTCGTCGCTGATCTGCTCGACGACGTGTACGATGCTTCGCCGCAGCGCGTTGTTCTCGATGGCCATGAAGGCCTTGATCAGCGCGAGCCCCTCGTTCGAGGCGACGAACTCGTTGATGTAGGCCGTCGACGGCGACGCATCGTAGCTCGTGGAGCCGCGGCCCTTCGGCAGCTCCTCGAAGAAGAACTGCGGCGGAACCTTGAGGATGTTGGCGATCTGCTGAAGCCTGCTGGCGCCGATCCGGTTGGTGCCCTTCTCGTATTTCTGGACCTGCTGGAACGTCAGCCCGAGACCATCGGCGAGCTTTTCCTGGCTCAACCCCAGCATCAAACGGCGCATACGCACCCGTGCGCCCACGTGCTTATCGGTCGGACTCGGTGTCTTTGCCACGGTGTTTCCCTTGAGAATGTGTTGTACGGAGCTCCACCCCCGACGCTGTCCGCACCCCGTCGCCTCGAGCGGACATCGTGGAATCCAGGTGCCTTGCCCACCAGACCGGGCACCATAGAAGGGGTAGGCCCAAAGTATAAGCCGGTCCCGCGATCTTGGCTAACGAACGATGCGCGACCGAATGTCAGGCAAATCACCATAGGGCGCAGGCGGCTGGCCCGGCGTCTGCCCCAAAATCGGCCAAACCGTAAACCGGCCGCGCCTTCGGTCGGCTACGAGAGGCTCCGCGGCGCCGCCATTGCGGTCTCGTCCGCCAGGGCGGTAATCGCCTGCTCCAGGAGCGCCGCGCTGCGATCGCTGAGCTTGCGCACATCCTCCAGCGCGTACTGCAGGAATATAATCAGCATCTCCGGGTCTGACGTGGCGTCTTCGGCAATCGTGGTGTCGATAAAATTCACGGCCTTACCCCCATCTGGTTCTGGATGTCCGTCGTCCGGGCCCCCCGGCCCGGATCCTTCGCGGCCAGCAGCTGCTCCCGCAGCACCCGGCGCAGGATCTTGTTCGACGCGTTGCGCGGCAGCGCGTCGGCAAAGACGTAGGCGCGCGGCCGCTTGAAGTTGGCCAGCACGCTGTCGCGGCAATGACGGTCGAGGTCATCAGACGAAAGAGCCGCGTCGCGCCGCACCACGCAGGCCACGACCATCTCGCCCCACAGCGCGTCCGGCAGGCCGAGCACGCAGTTCTCTCTCACGCCGCCATGACTGGCGATGATGTTCTCGACCTCTTCGGGATAGACGCTCTCGCCGCCCGAGCGGATCATGTCATCGATCCGGCCGACCAGATCGAGATCGCCGCTGGCATGCGGGATGGCGATGTCGCCGGTGAAGTACCAGCCGTCGTGGAGCTTCTGCTGTGTCGCCTCCGGCTTGTTGAGATAGCCGGTGAACATGCAGTCGGTGGTGCCGTCGGTGATCAGCTCGCCGGCGACGCCCGGCGCGACCACATCGTCGCAACTGCCGCCGATCTGGATCACCCGGATCCGGGCGCCATAGCAGGGCCGCAGCGTGCGCGGCTGGCTGACCGGATCGGGATGGTAGAGCGCGGCCATCAGTT
>CAKZHN010000095.1 GCA_936924235.1 uncultured Rhodoplanes sp.
CGCCATCGCGCTCACCACCGACACCGCGGCGCTGACCGCGATCGGCAACGACTACGGCTTCGACCAGGTGTTCGCCCGGCAAGTGGGCGCGCTCGGCCGGCCGGGCGACGTGATCGTCGGCATCTCGACCTCGGGCAAGTCGCCGAACATTCTCGCGGCGCTGAAGGTCGCGCGCGAGCGAAAGCTCGTCACCGTGGGCTTCACCCGCAGCGGCCAGACCGCGATGAACGCGCTGTGCGATGTCGTGGTCGGCGCACCGTCGGAAGAGACCGCGCTGATCCAGCAGCTTCATATCACCGTTGGCCACGCCATCTGCCACCTCGTCGAGCGCGAGATGTTCGGCGGAACGCGAGGCTGACCCGATGAGCACCGCCCCACCGGTGGTGCGCAGGCCCGCCGCCTTCCTCGACCGCGACGGCGTCATCAACCACGACGACGGCTATATCGGCACCATCGAGCGCTTCCGCTTCATGCCGGGCGCCGCCGCCGGCATCAAGCGGCTGAACGACGCCGGCTACTTCGTCTTCATCGCCTCGAACCAGTCCGGCGTCGCGCGCGGCCTGTTCACCGAGGACGATCTCGTCAAGCTGCACTTCTGGATGGAGAGCGAGCTCGCCAAACACGGCGCGCGCATCGACGACGCGCGCTATTGCCCGTTCCATCCCGACAGCAAGTTTGCCGGCTACGCCTGGGACTCGAGCCTGCGCAAGCCCCGGCCCGGCATGCTGTTCGACCTGATCGCCAACTGGCCGGTCGACAGCCGTAAAAGCTTCCTGATCGGCGACAAGGACACCGACATGGAGGCCGCCGCCAACGCCGGCATCGACGGCTATCTGTTTCCCGGCGGCGACCTCGACGCCTTCGTCGCGACGGTGCTGAAGAAGCGCGGCGGCTGAACGATTACGCCCAGCCCAGCCGCTCCAGAATCGATTTGCCCATCACCCAGTCCTTGTCCTCTTCCGTGAGGAACGGCAGCTCCTCTGTGAAATGGGTGATGCGCTGCTTGTATGTCGCCTTGTCGTAGCCGTTGGTCATATCGGTGCCCCAGTAGCACCGCTTCGGACCAAACGCCTCGAACAGCTTCTTGATGTACGGCGTGAAATCGCGGAACGGATAAGGTTCCGCGGAATAGTTCGGCGCAGCCGACAGCTTGACCGACACGTTCGGATACTTGGCGAGCGACGCCGTCTGCCCGATCGCGTCGGCGAGACGGCCCTGCTTCAGGGTTTCGCCGCCGACGCCCATGTGATCCGCGATCAGTTGCAGCCGCGGGTGACGCTCCGCAACGCGCGCCAGCTCGCCGTTGCGTCCATCCGTCAAAAACATGACCGGCAGCCCGGCCTTCTCGGCCTCCGGCCAGAACCAGTCCGGCGTGCCGTCGGTCAGCCACGCCTGCGCGGGGCCGAGGAACGTCAGCCGGACGCCCTTCATGCCGGGCTGCTCTTTCCACTTGGGCAGCAGCGCCGCCGCTTGCGGATTCTTGAGCGGGACACGCCCCATCACGGCAAAGCGTCCGGGATATCGCTTGACCGCTTCGAGTGCGTAATCGTTGCGGTCGCCCGGCCATGACGGAGGCACCACGACCACCCGGTCGACGCCGGCGTCGTCCATCAGCGGCACGAGCTTCTCGATCGTGAACGGCTCCGGCAGTTGCGGCTTCATGCCGGGGACCCATTTCCAATCCTCGGACTCCGCCTTCCACAAATGCACCTGGGCATCGACGATTGTGCGTTTGGCGCGCTGGGCCACCGCCTTGTGCGAGGCGAGCGTGGCTGCGGCAGCAAGCGTCGTGCTGACGAAGTGGCGACGAGACAACATGCGTATCCTCCCCAGGATGACGTTGAGATTTGGTCTTGTTGAGCGTCTGCTCTTCCGCTTGGCGGGAAGCATCGTAGCGGGACAACGGCATCGGCCGGAAGGGGATTGGTCCCCGGCGCAGCGATCTAAACTTAAAGACAATATTGGAGCCGTGAGGCCGGGGCTTAGCTGCTCGTGCCGGTATTTTTGTTCCGGGCGTCTGCGTCCTTGTTGTCACGAGAGGGGAGTGCAGCATGAAAAAGTTGATCGCCATTGCCTTTGCGATCGCCGCCGCCTCCTCCGCACAAGCCATGTCTCTCCTGGATGAATGACCGCGACCACGGCACGTCCGCGCGGGAGCAGCTGACGAGCACCCGCGCCAACACCTGGATCGAGCCGGCCATCCGGCTCGGGGTCCTGGGGCTGCTGCTCTATTTGTCGTTCACGCTGATCCGGCCGTTCGTCACGATCGGCCTCTGGAGCGTGATCCTCGCCGTCGCGCTCTATCCGGCCTACGAGCGGCTGGTTCGTCTGCTGGGCGGACGCCGAAGGCTTGCGGCCGTCGTCATCACGGTGATCAGCGTCTTGATCGTCATCGGGCCTGCGACCTGGCTGGCGCTCGGCCTGGTCGACAGCTTCCGCACCCTCGCCGAGCAGCTCGATCCGGCAACCTTCACCGTTCCCCGCCCGCCCGAAAGTCTGAAAAGCTGGCCGCTCGTCGGCGAGCCGATCTACCAGTTCTGGGAGCTCGCCTCGAGCAACCTGCGCGCCGCCCTGGCCAAGATCATTCCGCAGCTCAAGCCGTTGGGCAGCATGCTGCTTCAGGTTGCCACCGGCGCCGGCACCGGCGCGCTCAAATTCTTCATCGCACTGATCCTGGCGGGCTTCCTGTTCGCGCCGGCGCCGTCGCTTGCGAATGCGATCCGGATGTTCTCGCGAAGGCTCGCCTCCGACCGCGGCGAGCATTTCGTCGAGCTCGCCGGCGCGACCATTCGCGCGGTGTCGCGCGGCGTCATCGGCATTTCGGCACTGCAGGCTTTTCTGGCAGGCGTCGGCCTGGCGGTCGCCGGCGTTCCCGGCGCGAGCCTGATCACGTCGGCGGTCCTGATCCTGGGCATCGTCCAGATCGGCCCCTCCATCGTGCTGATCCCGCTGATCATCTGGAGCTGGACCGCGATGGACACGATGGCGGCGCTGCTGTTCACCGCCTACATGATCCCGGTCAACCTGCTGGACAATATTCTGCGGCCGCTGGTGATGGCGCGCGGGCTCGACACGCCGATGCTGATCATCCTGATCGGCGTCATCGGCGGCACCATCTCATACGGCATCACCGGCCTGTTCCTCGGCCCGATCGTCCTGGCGGTGATCTGGGAGTTGATCCTGGCCTGGGTCAAAGAGCGCGAAAGCGCCAATGCCGGTCAGGTTTCGTGACGAGCGTCCTCACGCTTTCACATCCGTGACCTTGAGCGGCCCGCGGCCGCGCAGCCGCTCCCGCAGGCCGCGCGCGCCGGCCGCAAGCCGTTCCATGTAGATGTAAAGCGTCGGCGTCATGTAGAGCGTGACGAACTGCGACACCAGGAGACCGCCGACCAGCGCCACGCCGAGCGGCTGGCGCAGCTCCGCACCGGCGCCGATGCCGAGCGCGATCGGCACGACGCCGAGCAGCGCCGCAAGCGTCGTCATCATGATGGGCCGGAAGCGCAGCTTCGCCGCCTCGAAGATCGCCTCCTCGGGCGGCCTGCCCGCGCGCTGCGTCACCAGCGCCACGTCGATCATCATGATGGCGTTCTTCTTGACGATGCCGATCAGCATCAGGAGGCCGAAGACCGCGATCAGGCTCAAGTCCATGCCGAACAGCCGGAGCGCGATCAACGCGCCGATCACCGCGGACGGCAGTCCGGTCAGGATGGTGAACGGGTGGATGTAGCTCTCGTAGAGGATGCCGAGCACGATGTAGATCGTCACCACCGCGGCGATCAGCAGGATGCCCTGGTTGGCGACCGAGTCCTGGTAGGTCTTGGCGTTGCCGGCGAAGGTCGTGGTCAGCGTCGCCGGGAATTTCTGCTCGGCCTTCAATTCCTCGGTCCGCGCCACCGCGTCGCCGAGCGCCACGCCGGCCGGCAGGTTGAACGACAGCGTCACCGCCGGAAGCTGACCAAGCTGGTTGATGGTGAGCGAGCCCGCGGTGCGGTCCACACGGGCAAAGGCGCCGATCGGCACGAGCTTGCCCGCGCTGTTGCGGATACGCACGTCGGGCAGCTCTGTCGTGGTCCAGTTGACCTTGTCGCTGAACTCCATGATCACTTCAAAGCTGTCGCCGGTGCCGAAGATGGTCGAGACCTGCCGGCTGCCGAAGCCCGAATAGAGCGTCGAGCGAAGCTGCGCCGCCGATATGCCGAGCGAGCTCGCCTTGTCCTTGTCGACGACCAGCGTCGCCTGGGTGGCGTTGATCTGCAGGTCGCTGTTGACGTCGGCGAAATGCGGGTCGGCGCTCATCGCCTCGTACATCTTCTGCGAATACGCATAGAGCTGCGGCCGGTCGAGGCCCTGCAGCACGAACTGGTAGTCGGCGCGGCTCGAGCGGCCGCCGATCCTTAAGTTCTGCACCGCCGAGGCCACGGTGCGGATGCCTGCGATCCTCGCCGTGTCGCGGCGCAAGTCGGACAGCACCTTCTGCAACGCCGGGCGCTCACTGCGGGGTTTCAGCTCCACATAGAGCTTGCCGGCATTGAGCGCGTTGCCGCCGACCACCGAGGCGACGCTCGCCACGTGCGGCGAGCGCCGGTAGGCGTCCGCGACCTGCTGCTGCAGATCGACCATGGCCTGGAACGAAACGTCCTGCCGCGCCTCGGTCGACACCGTAAGCTGGCCGATGTCCTCCTGCGGAAACAGACCTTTGGGCGTCACGACGATCAGCCAGGCGGTGCCGGCGAGCGTGACGAGGAACAGCGCCAGCATCCAGGGCTTGTGGCGGAGACTCGTCTGCAGCGTGCGGTCGTAGCCGCGCTGCACCCTCATGAAGCCGCGCTCGAAGAACGCGGTCCAGCCGCGCGGCTCACCAGCCTTGTCGTGCTCGCCCGGCGGCGGCAGGATTTTCGACGCCAGCATCGGCGTCAATGTCAGCGAGACGAAGGCCGACGCCACGATCGCCACCGTCACCACGATGGCGAATTCATTGAAGATGCGGCCGATGATGCCGCCCATCAGCAGCACCGGGATGAACACGGCGATGAGCGACACCGTGATCGAGATGATGGTGAAGCCGATCTCGCGGCTGCCTTCGATCGCGGCCTCGAAGGCGCTGAGGCCGCCCTCCTCCATGTGGCGGTGGATGTTCTCCACCATGACGATCGCATCGTCGACCACGAGGCCGACGGCCAGCGTCAATCCCAAGAGCGAGATGTTGTCGATGCTGAAGCTGAGCAGGTACATCGCGCCGAGCGTGGCGATCAGCGAGATCGGCACCGCGAGCGCCGGAATGACGGTCGCCGAGACTTTGCGCAGGAACAGGAAGATCGTCATGATCACCAGCGCGATTGTCAGCGCCAGCGTGAGCTGCACGTCGTGCACGGCCTCGCGGATCGAGGTGGAGCGGTCGTTCAGCACGTTCAGCGCGGCGCCGCGCGGCAGCTGGCTCTCGAAGCTCGGCAGCAGCTTCCTGATCTGATCGACCACGTCGACGGTGTTGGCCTCCGGCTGGCGATAGACACCAAGCAGGATCCCGCGCGTGCCGTTGTACCAGCTGGCGGTCTGGTTATCCTCGACGGAATCCAGGACGGTCGCGAGCTCGCCCAGCCGAACCGGCCGGTCGTTGCGCACCGCGACGATGATGTCGCGGAACTGATCGGCATTGGACAGATCGGTGCGCGCCTGGATGGTCAGCGCCTGCTTGGTGTTCTTCAGCGTGCCGATCGGTGTGTTGGCATTGGCGGCCGCAATCGCGGCCTGGACCTCGTCCACCCCGATGCCGCGGGCGGCCAGCGTGTCGGGATTGAGCTGGATGCGCACGGCGTATTTCTGGCTGCCGAGCACCTGCACCTGCGCCACGCCGTCAATAGTCGACAGCGCCGGCGAGATCACCTGCTGGGCGAAAGCGTCCATGTCCTGGAGCAGCGCGATCTGGCTGCTGAGCGTCAGGATCAGGATCGGCGCATCGGCGGGATTGACCTTGCGATAGCTCGGCGGGTCGGTCATCTCCTGCGGCAGTTGCTTCTGCACGCGGGCGATGGCCGATTGCACGTCGGCCGCGGCGGCATCGATATCGCGGCTGAGCAGGAAGGTGATGGTGATCTGAGTCTGGCCCTGGGAGCTCGTCGAGCTGATCGAGTCGATGCCGGCAATCGCGGAGAACTGCTTGATGAGTGGAGTCGCAACCGCGTTCGCCATGGTGTCGGGCGAGGCGCCGGACAGCGTCGCCGTGACGTTGACGGTCGGGAACTCGGTGCGCGGCAGCGCCGCCACCGGCAGGAACATGTAGGCGAACATGCCCGACACCACGAGCGCCGCCGACATCAGCGTCGTGGCGACCGGGTGGCGGATGCAGAACTCCGAGACGTTCATTTCGCCACCTCGGACTGGGTTGGCTGGGTGGCTCCGGCGGCTTTGCCTGAGTTCGAGGAGGTGCCCTCGACGACGCGTGCGCCATCGACCAGCCGCATCTGCCCTTCGACGATAACGTTCTCGCCGTCGTTGACGCCGGAGGCGAGCGCGGCGCGGTCGCCCTCCACGCCGGCCAGTTCGACCTTGCGCATCTCGGCCGTCTTGCCGTCCTTGACGACGAACACGAAAGGCCCGCTCTGGCCGCTCTGGATTGCGACTGCCGGAATCATCACGGTGTTGGGACGCTTCGAGAGATCGATCTCGACGTCGACGTACATGCCCGGCCAGAGCTTGAAGTCCTCGTTGGCGAACTTCGCCTTGACCGCGATGGTGCCGGACGCCGTGTCGACCGCGCTGTCGAGGAATTCGAGCTCGCCGCTGGCGAGCGCCTCGTTCTCGCCCGGCGCATAGACCCGCACCACCGCCGGCGGCTTGGTGATGTAGGCCTTGCGGATCAGGGACAGGTCGCGCTCGGCCATCGTGAAGTTCACCCGGATCGGCCGCACCTGGGTGATGGTCACGAGTCCGTTGGGATCGCTGGAGCTGACGAGGTTGCCCGGGGTGACGTGAATGAGGCCGGTGCGGCCGCTGATCGGCGCCTTGATGGTGGTGTAGTCGAGCTTGATCTCGTCGCTGCGAAGCTGGGCCTTGTCGGCCTCGACGGTCGCCAGTGCGACCTTGTGGTCGGCATTGGCCTGATCAACCTGCTGCTGCGCGATTGCGTTGGTCGCAATCAGGCGCTGGTAGCGCTCGAGGTCGAGCTGGGTGCGGTCCGCGGTGGCTTGGTCCTTCTCGACTTGCGCCTGATCGCGGGCGATGGCCGCTTTCAAGTCGCGGTCGTCGAGCGTGAACAGCAGGTCACCCTGCTTGACGAGCTGGCCGTCGCGGATGTGCTGCTGCGTCACCTGGCTGTCGAGGCGCGATTTGATGACGACAGTGGCGATGGATTCGACGATACCGATGGTGCGCCGGCGAATGGCGAAGTCTTCGGCATGTGCGGCGGCCGTCGTGACCGGAGCCGCGGTGTCTCTGCCGGCGCGCTGCGACGAAGAGGTATTGGGGGATGCGCGATAGAACAGCGCCGCGGCCACCAGCACCACCGCGACGGCGCCGATCCAGAACATTCGATGTCGAATCACGGCGCCCCCGGCAATTGTTGTTTCGCCCGTCTATCACGGCCAGTGGGTTTCACCACGGTCGCATCGTCCACGCATCATACTTGAGCCAACGCCGGCATAGGTATCGGCATACGGAGAATTAAAACCGGACACGCCACGACAATTCACGGAACTTCGCTGCACGCTCGGCGTTTCACACTGTTTTCCCCGCCCCCAACATGGAGAGCTGCAATGAAGACATTGATTGCCGCAACCGCCGCGGCGGCGTTGATTTCCGGCGCTGCTCTGGCCGACCCAGCGGCCAAGGCGAACACCGCGGATCCCGGCAGTGCGCCGAGGGCCCATGACCCGGCCGTGAAAAGCCGCGCCACCGATGCTCCGGCCCGGGCCGATACTTCCGACCCCAACAGCGCCAAGGGCGCTCCGCGCTCCAGCGCCATGAAGCGCGGCGCCACCGACAACGCCGCGAGGGCCAACACCCGCGATCCGAACAGCACGCCGACCACCGGCTCGCGGTAGCGGGCGATGCCGCGAAAAGGGCCGCTCACCAGCGGCCCTTTTTGTTGCGACGGCGTCACTCTGTGTCCCCAGTGAATTCACACCCGAAATCACAACAATCTTTTCTTCTCTTTCAGACCCTGTATTCCGGTCATGCCTTGCTCACGTGAGGGCGTCTTCTAGGGACGCTTGGTTGGCGGAGCAGGG
>CAKZHN010000096.1 GCA_936924235.1 uncultured Rhodoplanes sp.
GGTGACCCTTGCGCTTCCGCCATCACGTCACCCATCACTTCACGCCGGCCAATTACTTCACGCCGGCAAGCAGCTTCTGAACGATCCCGTTCAGCATCGTCACCTTGTCGAGCTCGCCGCAGGACAGCGCCTTGACCTGCCGGGCGCATTCGAAGGTGCCCATGTCGTACGGATAGTCGCTGCCGAGGATGACCTTGGCGGCGCCCCACTCCTTCACCAGGAATTCGAGCTGCGGCTTCGAGTGCAGGATGGTGTCCCAATAGAACGTGCGGATGGTCTCGGCCGGCGGAACCTTGAGATTGACCTTCGGCTCCGGCCGCACGTGCCAGCCGTGCTGCCAGCGGCCGGCCTGGTACGGCACGAAGCCGCCGCCATGCACCATGTAGAAGCGGATGTTGGGGAAGCGATCGATCACGCCGCCGAACACCAGCGAGGCCGCCGCGATCGTGGTGTCGAGCGGATTGCCGATCAGGTTGTTGAGATAGTACTTCCGCAGCCGGTCCATGCCGGCGACGTTGTTGGGATGCACCATGCAGAAGGCGTTGTGCTGGTTCGCCACTGCCCAGACCGGCTCGAACTCGGGCTCGTCGAGGTTCTTGCCGTTGATGTTGGAGCCGATCTGCATGCCCTTGAGGTTGAGCTTCGAGATCGCGCGTTCGAGCTCGTCGGCCGCGGCCTTCGGGTCCTGCATCGGCAGGGTGGCGATGCCGTAGAAGCTCTTCGGATAGTCGCGGACGTGCTTGGCGATCTGATCGTTCTGAATGATGCAGGCCGCCTTGGTCATGCCGGCGTCCTGGTTGTAGAGGAAGGTCTGCGGCGTGTTCGACAGCACCTGCATGTCGACCTCGGACGCCTTCATGTCCTTCAGCCGCTGCTCGATATCGAAACCGCCGCGCGGCAGCGGCCGGTACGGCACGCCGGCCACAGTCCACTCGAACACGTCCTTCTCGTATTCCTTGAGGCCGGATGCGACCTTCGGCACCTCCTTGTTGAGGAGGTTCATGGTCTCCTCGGTGCAGATGTGCGCGTGGGCGTCGATCGCGAGCGGATTCGGCATGTCCTTCCCCTTCTAACGCGATGGCCGGGCTGGTTCCCGGCCATTCGTCTTGTTCGTTGTCGATTAAAGCAAGCCGCAGCCGCCCGGGACAAGCCCGGTTTCGGCCAAGGCGCCGGTCAGAGCAGGAAGCTCACCGCGCCCATCGGGCCAAGCTCCTCGGCGTCGAGGATGGCGCGACGCTCGTGGATCTTGAGCCCGGCGTCGGTCTGCTTGAGCTTGTAGCGATAGCGGCCGACGAACTGTCGCGGCGCCTGTTCGTGGCGGCGAAAGCGGAAGATCGCGAAGTTGGCCGCGACGGCGATCAGGCCGTCCTCGACGCCGGTGATCCGCACGTTGGAGATCATCCGCCGCGTGTGCGACGGCGGATACTCGGCGTGGCAGTTCGGATCCTTCAATCGGATGATGCGCTCACGGAGCCGCACGATGTCGTCGGCCACGGTGAACAGCGTGAAGCGGTGATCACCGTCGGGCTTGTCGTTCGGCGGCACATAATAGCTGGCGTCCTCGGTGAGCAGGCCCAGCCAGTCATCGAGCCGCCAGGCGTCAAGCAGATCGGCCTCGTGATAGAAGAGGTCCTCCACCTCGGCGCGCGTCACCGTGGAGGCGTGATCGAGCGGCTTGCTCATGCCCGCGCCTCCATCATCTCGTTCCACTTGCGCCAGAAGACCCGCAGATGGCCCTCGTCGGTGGCAAGCTGCTCCTGGCTGTTGCCCATGCCGCGCGACAGGTCCGTCCACGGCACCTCGCGCCAGGCCGCATAGCCCTGCTGCGCCAGTTCCAGCGCCGCCACGTCATCGGGCGTCGCGAAGCCGCCCGGGCCGTAGAAGGTGAGGAACGCGTGGAGCCGCCGCGCGCGCTGCGCCTCGGTCTCCTCGACCGGGCCGAGCGCCCAGGCCGTGACCTTCATCAGGTCCGGCGCGACCGGCGTGAAGTGGCGCACCGTCACTGACGAGCCGTCGTTGATCACGAGGTTCGGGAAGATGCAGAGGTTGCGGTTGGTGTCGGCGACGCGCGCGGCGCGCGCCTCGCCGAGCCGCCCGACCAGCTCCTTGCGGATGGCGTCGATGTCGGCCTTGGCCTCCTCGCCATAGACCGAGATCCACTTCGCCACCGGACGGCCACGATAGTTCGGATTGTCGGTGGTGAGATGGCCGTTGCCGAGGTCCACGCCGAAACCCTTGGTCGGCAGCATGTGTCCCTTGGCCGGCGTGATGTTGACGCCAGAGTTGCGCATGTAGTTCAGCCAGGTCGAGTGCGTGGTGACCAAGTGGTAGTCGTCGACGCTGTTCTCGACCAGCAGCTTCCAGTTCGCCTTGATGTCGTATTCCTGGACGCCGGAGATGATCTCCATCTTGCCGGACGGCGACTGGTCGACCACGAGGTCGATGTAATCTTTCGCGCCGGCCAGATAGGTCGGAAGATCGACCGCATCCGGATCGAGATTGGCGAAGTAAAAATCCTTGTAGTGCTCGAGACGCGGCACCGGCACGAGGCCCTTGCCCTTCTTGTCGAAGGTCGGCGCGTAGGCCTCGTCGCCCGGGATGCCCTTGATCGAGCCGTCGGTGTTGTAGGCCCAGCCGTGATAGATGCAGTAGAACTGCCGGGTGTTGCCCTCGCGCTCGCGGCAGACGATCGCGCCGCGATGGCGGCAGACATTGAACAGCGCGCGGACGTTGCCCTGGCGATCGCGGCAGAAGATCACCGGCCGGCCGGCGACGTGGCGAGTGACGAAGTCGCCCGGATTCTTGATCTCCGAGGCGTGGCCGACATAGACCCAGCACTTGTCGAAGATGGCGCGGTTCTCGTCTTCCAGGATGTCCGGCGAGACAAACACGCTGCGATGGACCTGGAACGTCATGTTCTGCAGGTCCTCGACGATGAGCTTGCCGTTGCCGTTGGAATGGCCGTTTTTGCCAGGGGTATCAAGCATTTGAGGCTCCAGCGAATGACGCGCGAGCGGCGCCGGATTTGGCGACTTGTCTATATCTAGCCCGGTGGGCCGTCCACCGCCACCTGATGTTCCAGCGCCACCTCTTTGTTCTGCTGCGATGAACGCAGGATGGCGAGCGCCACCTCGACGGTGGCCTTGCCCCAGCGGCCGTCATGCACCGGCTTGCGGTTGGTCCGGATAGCGGTCGCGAGGTCGTCCAGCACCTCCCGGCGCCCCGGCATGCTCGTGCCGCGCGGGATGGCGATCTCGCGCATGCCTTCGCGGCCATAGATCGTGACGCCGTCGGCCGACGCGCGCATGTCGCCCTCGGAACAGGTCACGATGGTGATACCGAAATGCGGCTGGTGCGGCGGCAGCGCGGCGGCGGTGTTGCCATAGGCGAAGGTCTCGGTGCGCGCTTTTGTCTCGTCGCTCGCCTGGGCCAGCGCCCGGCGGGCCGCGCCATGGGCGATCGGCTTCGGCGCGCCGCGCTCGCTGAGGCCGAAGTGCCATTCGTCGGAATCGAAATGGTCGTAGCCGCTGTAGACCAGCGAGGCCGTGGCGCCGTTGTCGAATTGCAGGAGCGCGGCGCAGCTTCCCTCGGTCGGCCGCGACGGATCGAGCACGCTGGCCTGCGCCCGGACGCTGCGAACGATGCCGCCCGCGAGCAGCCGCGCGGTGTCGATCTGGTGCGGCACCTGGTTGAACAGGATGCCGCCACCTTTCGAGGTGTCGAGTTCCTCGGGCCGGCGCGGGCGATAGAGGAAGTTGGTGTAGTTGAAGCTGTTGATCAGGCCGAGCCGGCCCAATTCGCCGCGCGCGATGATGTCGCGCATCAGCCGCACGTTCGGATCGAAGGCATGGGTGTGGCCGACGACGAGATGCACCTTGTGGCGCTCGACCGCCGCGATGATGGTGTCGCAGTCGGCAAGCGTCAGCGCCATCGGCTTTTCCAGGATGATGTGCTTGCCGTGCCGGGCGGCGAGCACCGCATGGGGCGCGTGGAACTGGTGCGGGGTGGCGATATAGACCGCCTGCACCTCCGGGTCGGCCATGAGTTCTTCGGCGTCGGCATAGGCTCGGGCGTTGTGGTCGCGGGCGAAGGTCTCGCGCGGGCCCGGGTGCGGATCGGCGGCGGCTTTGAGCACATAGCCGCCATGCGCGGCGGCGGCATGCACCATCACGGCGCCGGCCATGCCGAGGCCGACGATTCCCAGGCCGATCGGGGCCATTTTTGCGCCAGTTTCAGTCATTGCACGGGGCTTTTCCGGCCGTTATTTCTGTGGTTCCTCCAGTGCTTATCTGCCCCGTATCTGCCCCTCCTGGAAAGCCCCAGCCGACATGGACACCACGACCTCCCATCCCGCCACGAAGCGCGTCGAGGACGACTACCTGCTGCGCGGCGCCGGCCGCTACATGGCGGACGCCCCCCTGCCCGGCCAGACCTATGCGGCCTTCGTGCGCTCGCCCCACGCCCATGCCGACGTGAAGTCGGTCGACACCCAGGCGGCGCTGGCGATCAAGGGCGTGGTCGCGGTGATCACCGCGGCGGACATTGCGGCGGCGGGCGTCAAGAACCTGTCGCAGCATCCGCCGGTCGCGGGGCGCAACGGCGGCAAGCTCGCCATGCCGGTGCGGCCGGCGCTCGCCGGCGAGCGGGTGCGGCATATCGGCGAAGCGGTCGCCATGGTGCTGGCCGAGACGGCCGCGGCCGCGCAGGACGGCGCCGAGGCGGTCGAGGTCGAGTACGAGCCGCTCGATGCCGTCGTGGATATCCGCGAGGCGTTGAAGCCCGGCGCGCCGCAGATCTGGGCCGAGGCACCCGGCAATCTTGCGGTCGACTGGATGGGCCTTGCCGCCAACCCGGAGGAGATGGCCAAGAAGGTCGACGACGCGATCAAGTCGGCCGCGCATGTGGCGCGGGTGTCGCTCGTGCACCAGCGCATCAACGTCGCCTCGATGGAGCCGCGCGGCGGGACCGCGAGCTACGACAAGGCCAACGACGGTTATCTCCTGCGCGTCTGCTCGCAGGGCGCGCGCGCCATGCGCGACGCCATGGCGGGTGTGATGGGCATTCCGCCGGCGAAGATCCGCGTCACCACCGAGGAGGTCGGCGGCGCGTTCGGGCTCAAGACCGGGCCTTATCCGGAATATGTCGCGATGCTGGTCGGTGCCAAGAAGACCGGCCGGCCGGTGCACTGGATGTCGGGCCGCAACGAGTCGTTCGTGAGCGATAACCACGCCCGCGACGCCTATAGCGAGGTCGAGCTTGCGCTCGACGCCAGCGGCAAGTTCCTGGCGTTCCGGCTGCGCCATGACGGCAGCCTCGGCGCCTATGTCGGCGCGGTCGGCGCCAACATCCACACCGCCAACATGACGCGCTGCCTGCCCGGCATGTACGACATCAAGCTGCTCGACGTGCAGTCGAAGTGCGTGTTCACCAACACCACGCCGACCGCGCCCTATCGCGGCGCTGGCCGCCCCGAGGCGAGCTATTGCCTGGAGCGCGTGGTCGACGAGGCGGCGCGTGTCACCGGCATCGATCCGATCAAGCTGCGCAAGAAGAACCTGATCTCCAAGAAGGCGATGCCGTACAAGACCGCGATCGGCACCACCTATGACAGCGGCGACTTCGCCACCGTCGTCGACGCAGGCCTGAAGCTCGCCGACTACGCGGGCTTCAAGGCGCGCAAGAAGGAGTCGAAGAAGAAGGGCCTCCTTCGCGGCATCGGCGTCTGCTTCGTGCTGGAGCATGCCGGCGGGGCGCCGACCGAGGGCACGCATGTGGTGTTCCCGGGCGGCGACAAGATGACGTTCATCATGAACGTGCAGTCGACCGGCCAGAGCCACGCTACGATCTTCCCGCGCATGGTCGCCGAGCGGCTCGGCATCAAGTCCGAGCAGGTCGGCCACGCCCATGGCGACAGCGCCCACGAGATCGCGGGCTATGCTTCGGTCGGCTCGCGCACCGCGATGACCGCGGGCCACGCCATGGTGAAAACGCTGGAAGCAATGCTCGCCAAGGGCACCAAGGTCGCGGCCGCGGCGCTGGAGGCCGGCGAAGGCGACATCGAATACAAGAACGGCGCCTTCAACGTGGTCGGCACCGACCGTCGCATGTCGCTGTTCGATGTCGCGGCGCGCGCCAAGGAGATGAAGCAGAAGGGCGAGATCACCGAGGACCTCGACACCAAGGTGGTGACCGACACGCCGCTCACCTTCCCGAACGGCTGCCACGTCGCCGAGGTCGAGGTGGACCCGGCGACCGGCTTCTCGCGGCTGGCGTCCTATTCGGCGGTCGACGACAGCGGCAACATCCTCGACCACACCATCGTGGCCGGCCAGGTCCACGGCTCGGTCGCCATGGGCTTCGGCCAGGCGATGATGGAGCAAACCGTCTATGACGAAGGCGGCCAGCTCGTCAGCGCGTCGTTCATGGACTACGCCATGCCGCGCGCCGAGGACCTGCCGAGCTTCAAGGACGAAGTAGTCATCGTGCCGGCGACCACCAACCCGCTCGGCGTCAAGGGCGCGGGCGAAGCCGGCACCACGGCGGCGATCGCGGCGATCATGAACGCGTTCTCGGATGCGATCCCGGGCTCCGGCCACAAGATCCAGATGCCGGCGACGCCGGAGAAGGTGTGGCGGGCCTGCCAGGAAATGGCGACGGGCTGATCGCGCGCCGCGCGGCCCCGGATTGAACAAAAACGGGTGGCGGCGCGACAAAGAAACGAGGTTTCAGCACTTTTCGTCATCTCGTTCCGGGAATCGCATGGCGACCCAACCCGTTACGCCGCTGCCGCGATCTGAACTGGCGCGCCGCCTGCTTTTCACGGCGGGCATCCTCCTGGCTTATCGCCTCGGGTGTCACGTCCCGCTCCCAGGGGTCGATCCCGGAGCTGCGCCCGGCGTGGCGCGGATGTTGAAACCGGAAGCGCTGTCGCCTTTCGGGCTCGGCGTGACGCCGTTCCTCTCGGTGTTGTTTATCTTCGAACTCATCAAGTTGATCGTTCCGCCGCTGTCGCGCTGGGAAGCATCCGAACCCGGCCACGCGCAGACGCTCACCCGCGTCATCTACCTGCTGGCCCTTATGTTGGCCGGCTTTCAGGCCCGCGGCGTGACCGGCGGCTTGCAGGGCGCCTCGATGCTGATCGATGGGCCCGGCTGGAGCATCGTGACGCCGCTGACGCTGGCCGGCGGGGCCGCCTTGCTGGTGTGGCTCGGCGAACGAATCACGCTTCATGGCGTGGGCAATGGATTCTGGCTCCTGGTGATCACGCCGACGCTGGCCGCCGGGGTCAGCAATGCCGCCGGCACCTGGGAGCTCCTCCGCATGGGCGCCGTCAGGCCGGAGGCCTTGTTCGCCGCACTCGGTTTCGTTGCGGTCGCGACCGCGCTTATCGTGAAGACGAGCAAAGCCAATGGAGCATCGACGGAGAACCGGGTCAGCGGTGCGGATTTCGCGGGTGTCTGGCCGCCACTGCTCGCCACCTATGTCAGCGTCTTCGTGATCCGCATCAGCGGCCTCGAGGCCAGCGTTGCCACGCAACTGGCGCTGCTGGCCGCGCTGATCGTTCTGTTCAACGGGCTGCAGTGGCTCGGAACGGCGCCGGCGGCGCGGCGGCCCCTCTGGGCCATCGCATTGATCCAGATCGTCATCTGCGTCGGCGCCGATCTGCTGACGCGCACGATCCAACTGCCGTTTCCGATCGACGGCGCCTGGCTGATCGTGATCGCGACGACGGCGATGAGCTGCGTGCGCGCGCTGGGCCCGCTGCCTGAAACGCCGCGCACCAGATCGGCGGTCTAGTCCCCGGCTTGGTGGGCGCGTCAGATGATAGCGTCCCGAGGGACACTCAAAGCTTCGACGCCATCTCGGTCAACTTGGTGACAGTGTTGACGTTGCGCGCTGTCCCGAGCTTGGCGGCCGGTATTTTCAGTTTTGACCGGCCCATGCCGCTTGGATAGTGAACGTAGATCTCACGCGACCCCAGCCGCATTTTCTCGTCAGCCACCCCGGTCGCATGTTTCAAGGCGTCCGCCGGCGGCGGCTCGTCGAGAAAAATGACGGCCGTGAAGTTCGGTGCGGCCTTTGGAAACGGATTGCCCTGCAAGACGGATTGCATCTCTGCTGCCGTGCGGATCGCCACGCCAACGGGCTTTCCGCCGTATTTATGCAGCCGCCTCTCCAGCTCGGCTTTCACCTTCAAAGGCCCTGCGTTGCTTTCAAAAACGACATTGCCGCTGGCGATGTAGGTTTCGACCTG
>CAKZHN010000097.1 GCA_936924235.1 uncultured Rhodoplanes sp.
AACGCAAGGAAGCCGTCAAATTCGACTCCCCTGTTTGCAAGGTCCGTCAACAGTGGGTGCGGAAGCGACCGATTGCGACTTCGCTCGCCGCCCGGAGCAACCGCGACGCGATTTCGTTTTCATCACGACTTGACTTTCGATCGGCGCGGGACAACATCATCACCGCCGGGCTTGATGGCAGTCGCCCGGTCCATCCAAGGCATCGCGCCCAAGCACTGCACTTCGCCCGCTCCGCCGGGCAGAGGGCTTTGGCGATGTTCTAACCCCATAAGTCTTCCAACCGGCCAGCGGCATTGGAGAACCCAATGTCGAACGTCATTTTGTTATCCGCGCAGCCGACCGGCGGCGCGGCCGGACCAATATTGTCTTTGCGAGCAATATTGTCTTTGCGAGAGAGACACGATCGAGATCGAAACAGAAGGCACCCTGCCCTTCGCGCATGCGCAACCTTGCTTGCCGTGTGTGCGCTGGCATTCGCCGCCGCCGATCAGGCCGCAGCGAGCGCACCGGCGTGCCGGCCGGTGCTGACCATCAAGGACGTCAGCTTCCCGGCGATGCATCTGCCGGCCATGGAGCGCCAGTGGCGCGCCACCGTCGCGGTCGATGCGTCACGCTGCGCGACGACCGCGGGCTATTTCGAGATCGGCTTCCTGCGCGCCAAGGAATACAGCATGGATCTCGAATTCCGCGAGCAGTTCATCTGGTCGGTGCCCGCCGTATTGGTGGGGCTCGACTTCTGGTTCGACGAGGCGGTGGAGCAGTACTGGATCCACAGCATCCAGCCGTGTCCCTGCGCGCACTGATCATCGCGTCAACCGACAGCCTCATCGATTTTTTTCCGGAGACCAAAAATGCCGCAGACCCAAACGGAATTGCAAACGGAACTGAACGTCATCGATTTTCACTGCCACCACGTTCCGGCCGGCTTCGATCTCACCGCCGTCCGCGCCGCGCCGCCGTCGCAGCGTGCGCGCTGGGAAGCCATCGCCGGCAAGCTTGCCGACGAATCCCTGCTGACCGGTGACATCCGCGAAGGCGCGTTGCGCGGGCGGGTCGTCAACATCCCGGCGCAACTGATCGCCGATGCGGACGGCCAGGTGCCGCACGACACCATCATGGCGGCCAACGATCATGTCGCCGGCCTCGTGGCGCGGCATCCCGGCCGGATCCATGGGCTCGCTTCGATCGATGCCTATGACGGCGACCGCGCCGCGCGCGAAGCCGAACGCGCCATCGGCACGCTCGGCCTGCGCGGCCTGTTCGTGGACTGCGCGCGCGGCGACGTGATGATCGACGCGCCGCAGGCGCGGCCGACCTTGGCGGTGGCCGCACGGCTCGGCGTTCCGGTGTTCGTCCATCCGGTCGCGCCGCAACCGCTGACGCGGCAGATGGCGCCCTATGGCGTGATCGGCACGCTGTTCGCGCGCGGCACCATCAATTCGGCGAGCCTCATCGCGCTGGTCGAAGGCGGCGCCTTCGAGGAGCTGCCGGGCCTGCGCGTCGTGGTGACGGCGCATGCGATCGGCGGGCTGGCGATGGCGTCGGGACTGTCGCGCCAGAGCCGCAGGCCATTGGGGGCGATCGAGACGATGCGGCGGCACGTGTTCATCGACACGCAGATGATCCATCCGGCGCTGATCCGGGCGGCGGTCGATCTGCTCGGCGCCGACCGCGTCGTGGCCGGCAGCGACTGGCCGATCGTCGACGAAGGGCCGATCCGCAAGCCGCTGGCCGACGCCATGCAACGGGCCGGTCTCTCTTCGGACGAGCAGCAGGCGATTGCCTCGGGCAACTGCCGGAGCCTGCTGGGCCTCAACTGAAGGCAGAGCGGAGACGCGGGTGAACACCGCGTCATCCGCCGCCCTTCGGGTGCGACGCTCCGTCCCGGGCGTTTCCGGCGGTCAGGACAACACTGCTGACTTTTTGTACCGGCCGCTCCCGGTCATTGTCGCAGGGCAGCCGACAAGACATCGACCCAAGCACGACCGGAGAACGCCCATGAAATACTGGCTTCGCATTCTCCCCGCGGTTCTGGCCGCCTTCCTGGCCACCGCCCCAATCGGTCCGGCACACAGCGCCGATAGCTACCCGAGCAAGCCGATCACGCTGGTGGCGGTGTTCGGACCGGGCAGCGCCAGCGACACGATCTGCCGCGTCATCGCGCAGCCTCTGAGCATCGCGCTCAATGAGAATGTCATCGTCGAGAATCGTCCCGGCGCGAACGGAGCGCTGGCGGCGCAATATGTCGCGCGCTCGGCGCCGGACGGCTACACGCTGCTGATGGCGACCAACTCGCCGCTGTCCGCGGTGCCGTTCATGATGAAGAGTCCGCCCTACGATGCGGTGAAGGACTTCACGCCGATCACGCGGATGGGCAGCTTCACGCTGATGCTGGTGGTGCATCCGAGCATCCCGGCGACCAACATGAAGGAGCTGATCGAGTACGCCAAGGATCATCCGGGCAAGCTGTCGTTTGCGAGCGCCAACACCTCCGGCATCGTCGCCGGCGAGACGCTGAAGCACTGGGCCGAGATCGACATGCTGCACGTGCCCTACAAGAGCGCGCCGCCGGCGCTTCAGGACCTGATCGCCGGACGGGTGTCGATGATGTTCACCGATCTCACGACCGGCCTGCCGCACGTCCAATCGGGCAAGCTGCGCGCACTCGCGGTGACGCGGCTGCAGCGGAGCTCGCTGTTCCCCGAGCTGCCGACCATGGACGAGGCCGGCGTCACCGGCTTCGACATGGACTCATGGGCCGCCATCGTCGCGCCGGCCGGCGTGCCGCCGGAGATCGTGACGCGGCTCAACACCGAGCTGCGCAAGATCATCGACAGTCCGGAGGTCAAGAAGACGCTCGGCCATGTCGGTTTCGAGGCGTTCTCGAGCACGCCCGGGGAACTCGGGGACACCATCAAGGTTCAACTCAATAAATGGGGGAAGATGGTCAAGGACGCCGGCATCCAGCCGGACTGAGCACGCCGCGGGAGAACACCATGAGAGCATTCTGGAGCGGCTTCGCGCTGACCTCCTTGCTGGTGACGTCCGCAGTGACGGCTCACGCGCAGAGTGTCGGCTACCCGGACAAGCCGGTGCAGATCATCGCGGACTCGCCGGCGGGCAGCACGCCCGACGTGGCGTTGCGGTTCATCGCCGAAGCGCTGACCAAGACCTGGGGCCAGCAGGTTCTGGTGGTCAACCGACCCGGCGGCGGCGGCAGCCTTGCCGCACGCGCGGCCGCGGAAGCTCCGCCCGACGGCTACACGCTCTACCAGCCGGTGCTGTCGACCTTCGTTGCGCTGCATCCGGCGGCGGCCAATGTGCCGCTGCACGTGCCGAAGGACTTCCTGCCGATCGGCTTCGTCGCCGAGAACCCGATGTTCATCGCGGTGTCGCCGAGCCTCGGCGTCAAGTCGCTGCCGGAGCTGATTGCGCTCGCCAGGAAGAAGCCCGGCGCGATCTCCTACGCCGCGACCGGGATCGGGCGGCTCACCCACCTGACCGGCGAGCTGCTGCAGCACGAAGCCCACATCAAGCTGCAGCTCGTGCCCTACACGACCGGCGGGCCGGCGCAGGGCGTCAGCGACGTCGCAACCGGACGCGTCGGCATGATCGTCGAGGGATACTCCGGCATCGCCGCCTCGGCACGCGCGGGCTCAATCAGGCTGATTGCGGTCGCCTCGGCCAAGCGCCTCGCCGATTTCCCGGATGTGCCGACCGTGGCGGAGACGATTCCGGATTTCATCGCGACCGGCTGGGGCATCCTGGTCGCACCCGTAGGCACGCCTGACGCGATCGTGCGCAAGGTCAGCGAGGATCTGTACAAGGCCGCGAAAGACCCCGAGCTCAACAAGAAGCTCGCCAAGCTCGGCAGCTACACCCGCGCCATGACGGCGGATGAAACGCAGGCGTTCGTGCAGAGCCAGCAGAGCCGGTGGAATCCGGTGCTCGCCGATGTGGCGCGTGAGCAGCAGAGGTGACGGTCCATCAGCGCCGCGAGCGGCGGCGTAGTACGACGCTATTATGACAGCCGGCGTCGATGCGTTCTTGCCATCGATGCATTGTTGCAGCTTGCAATCAAAGCAAAGCCGCTCATAATTTTCTCCGCAAGCAAGCACCCCCACTGTGCACTTGAGCTTTGCGGTGGGCAGACCCGGCGCGAAAGCGTTGTCGCGCCGGACCAATCAGGGGGGCTGGGGATGGACATAAGGCAGCTGCGCTATTTTGTCGGCGTGCTGGAAGCGCGGAGTCTCACCAAGGCGTCAGGACTGCTGCATGTGGCGCAGCCCGCGCTCGGCGCGCAGATCCGCAATCTGGAACGCGAGCTGGGCGCCAAGCTCCTGCACCGGCACGCGCGCGGCGTGGTGCCGACCGCGGCCGGCGAGCGGCTCGCGCAGCATGCCGGCGATCTGCTGCGCCAATTCGATCTGGTGCGTCAGGACCTGATGCACTATGCGACGGCGCCCAGCGGCCGCGTGCTGCTGAGCGTCGGCCGGACCATTCCCCGCATCGTCAGCGCGACGATCGCCGAGCGCTGCCGCATCAAATTCCCCGACATCCAGCTCAGGATCATGGAGGGGTGTCCCAAGCCGCACGACGAATCGATCCCGTCGGAGCCTGATCTGATCGTCGCCTTCCGTATGGACGGCGATGTGCCCCCGACGACCGAAGCGCTGGTGCAGGACGAGCTGGCTTTCATCTATGGCGGGCAAGGCGAACGCCTGGCGCGCGAGATCGATTTCCGCTCTGCGGCCCTTCGATCGCTGATCCTGCCGACGCATCCCCATGATCGAAGGCGACTGGTGGAGGGCGCAGCGGAGCTGCTGGGCCTCAGCCTCAAGGTGTATTGCGAGATCGACTCGTTGGAAACGACACGGGAGCTGGTCGCCAGAGGCGTGGCGGACACTTTGCTGCCCATTGCATGCGTTCGGGAAGAGCTGAAAAACCGGAAGCTTCGCGCTGCCAAGGTCAGGAACAGGCAGCTTCACCGCACGCTGCAGCTCTTCCATGCCAATGGGACGTCGAAATCAAGCGCTCATGACCTGGTGCGGTGTGAGGTGCGATCGGTGATCCTGGAATTTGCCCAGGACGATTCGTTCGGCTGGAAGCGGGTCGCATAACCGCAAATCTCTCGCGGCGTCTTGACGACATCACGATGCGGCACGCCTCTCCCACCAGCACGGTGGGAGAGCCCGGTGGGCTTTGAGAGCGCGGCGAACCAAATCAAATTCATTCGGCTCCGCATACAAAACCCGTATTGGTCAGCCGACTGATGCGTCACCTAGGATCACTAAGCCGAGATGATTTCTCAAAGCTCGGCGAACGGGAGGACACGCATGATCGCTCGAACTCCGATCGCATGTGCATTCGCATTTGCGATCGCCGCGGCGCTGTTTGGCACGTCCGATGCCAAAGCCGCCGACATCACTTGCAGCGGCACGATTGGCGGCAGCACATCGGCCGCAAATCTCAAGGGTCAGGTGGTTGTTCCTGACAACGCGTCCTGCACGCTCAGCTTCGTCAATGTCAGCCAAGGCGTCACGGTCGGCAAAGGCGCGAGCCTCACAATCAACGGCTATCTCGAGCCGTCGACCATCGGCGGCCCGATCGTCGCGAACAACTGTGGCTCCGTGCTGATCCAGGGCAACGTCACCGTCGAAGGCGACGTCGCAATCACATCCTGCAAGGGAACGGGAACGAACGGCTTCCAGGGCCCGGACACGGCCATCAAGGGCAACTTCACCTGCGAGGGCAACCGGGGAGCTTGTCTCGCCTGGCTCGGCAAGGTCGACGGAAACGTCGAGATTCGCAGCAACCATTCCTCCCTCGCATCCGACATCAGCCTTGTCGACATCGGCGGGCAACTGAGCTGTGCCGGCAACGCGCCGGCGCCGACGCACCTGCGCGGACCGAGTTGGGGAGATCGCGACAGCGGTCAGTGCAATGGCTTCCTCACGCAGACGACCTCGATCGCCACCGCGGTCACGCCGGCCGCGTCCTGCGGAGCTCTCGCGGCGATCCCGCCCTCGCAATTCCCGGTGCCCAACACCGTGATCACCTCGGCGGTGGACACGCCGGCGGGCTCCGGCCAGCCGCAGCGCTGCATCGTCAACGGCTACGTCAACCAGCACACCAGCCCGGTCGACAACTGCGTCTACAAGAACGGCTTCCAGGTGCAGCTGCCGTTGCCCGCAAGCTGGAACGGCAGGTTTGTCGCGGTCGGCGGCGGCGGCTCCGAAGGCTCGGTGCCGACGGCCACCGGCTCCGGCTCAGGAACCGTCGCCAACGGCTACGCGGTGGCGACCCAGGACGGCGGACACGAGAACACCGACCTGCACGCGGCGAGCTGCGACTCAGGGTTCGGCAACAACAACGAGTTCTATCTCAGCCCGCTGGGCACGATCACCAACGCGACGCAGTCGGTGCAGACCACCACGCTGACGGCGAAGTTTCTGATCAACCAGTACTACGGCGACGGCCCGCAGCGCTCCTACTGGACCGGCTGCTCGACCGGCGGCCGCCAGGCGATGTCGATGATGCAGAACTATCCGCAGTTCTTCGACGGCATCATCGCGGGCGATCCGGTCTACAATCTGCAAGCCATCGGGCTCACCGAGACCTGGGGCGGCGAGCAGATTCTCAACGTTTATCTCAACAACCCGTCGCTGCCGCAGCCGCCGACGACCGTCGCGCAGCCTGCGCCGCAGCCGCCCGGACCCGTGGTGTATCCGGCATTCCCGGCAGCGGACCAGGCCCTGTTCGAGCGTGCGCTGCTGCAGGCCTGCGATGCGCTCGACGGCGTCGCCGATGGCGTCGTCGACAACGTCACGACGTGCGGCAGGCGGTTCGATCCCCTCACCGCCAGCTACACGTCCGGCGGCGTGACCTACCCGTTGCTGTGCCCCGGTGCGAAAGACTCGACCTGCCTGTCTCTCGCGCAGATCCAGGCGGTCAAGAACATCAACCAGGGTCCACGCTCGAACGGCAAGTTCGTCCATGCCCCGGCCGGCGTCGAGGTCAACGACCCGGTCAGCAACGTCGTCCAGGGCTATGCCTATGACGGCGGCTACTTTGCGACGACGGGCATTCCGTCACGCAAGATCGGCAACCCGGGCGGAGTCGGCGGCGACTTCTCGCTGGGCGTCGGCTCGTTCGGCTACGGGTTCCTGTGCCCGCACCAGCCGACCTACTACACGTTCTCGTTCAACTTCAACTCCAAGAGCGACCTCGCGATGCTGTGCAGGACCTCGCCGCACATCAAGGCCGCGACGTCGATCAACATCGACCGGTTCGTGAAGTACGGCCACAAGGCGATCTGGTATCACGGCCTCAGCGATCCCGGCCCGCCCGTGCTCGAGACGACGCTGTACTACAACGAGATGGCCAACCGGTACGGCGGTCTCGATGCGGCGCAGAAGTTCTCGCGGTACTACCCGATCCCGGGCATGGGACATTGCAGCGGCGGACCGGCGACCGATCAGTTCGACATGATCGCGCCGCTCTCCAACTGGGTCGAGCACGGTGTCGCTCCGGGGCCGGTCACCGGGTCCGGGACGAACTTCACCGCGGCGCGCTACCAGACGGACCTCGTCACCACCGCGCCGATCAGCGCGCCGACCTCACGCAACCGGCCGCTTTGCCCGTATCCGCAGCAGGCGCGGTTCACCGGCAGCACGCACGTCGTCTCCGGCGTGCGCGTCGCGGTCAACCCGGCGGATCTCGCAAACGCGTCGAACTACGTCTGCGTGACGCCGTAGCGCGGTCGGACAAGTGAAATGCAGAAGGGCAGGCGCAAGCCTGCCCTTCGTGTTTTCGGATTCGAACGAAGGCGAAAGCGCCGCCCTACCCCGCCATCGTTTCCTTCACCTGGGCGATGAGCTGCTTCAGCGTGAACGGTTTGGCCAGGAAGTTGAACTGCTGGCCCTTGGGCAGGCTCTTCTCGAACGCCTCTTCGGCGTAGCCCGAGACGAAGATGATCTTCAGCGCCGGATTTTTCTCGCGCAATTCCTTGAGCAAGGTCGGGCCGTCCATCTCCGGCATCACCACGTCGGAGACCACGAGGTCGACCTTGCCGCCGTTCTCGGCGAACACCTCCAGCGCCTCGACGCCGTTGCCGGCCTCGAGCACGGTGTAGCCGCGCGACGCGAGCCCGCGGGCGTTGAGGGCGCGAAGCCCCTCCTCGTCCTCGACCAGGAGGATGGTGCCGTGGCCGGTGAGATCGGCCGCGGGCGCGGGCTTTGCGGCCGCTGCGGGCGCAGCCGCGACAGCCACCGCCGCCGGCACCGTGGCCGGCTGCGCCGGCGCGATCGCGGGCGACGCGGTCTCGGGCAGCAGAT
>CAKZHN010000098.1 GCA_936924235.1 uncultured Rhodoplanes sp.
TGGAGGGGGAGGGTCGACCGCCGTAGCGGAGCGAAGGCGGTCGGGGTGGGGTGACCTTCCTGCCAACACGCTTCACCCCACCCCGCTCGCTTCGCTCGCGACCCTCCCCCTCCAGGGGAGGGTGAACACCGCCGATGCCGGACTTCATGCGAAACCCGGCGAGGCCGGGTTGCGCCACCCCGATTGCATTTGTTGCGGCCCCGGCCCATTTATGCCGGGAACAGAATTGTGATCGGGGGCACTCCGGGCCCCGGCCGGATTGCAGGCGAGGAACGTATGTCGATGTTGCAGAGCGGCGGGCCCCAGACGGCGCCCGCAGCCCCGGACGGTCTCATCAAGGAGACCACCACCCAGGGCTTCATGAAGGACGTGATCGAGGAGTCGAAGCGCCAGCCGGTGCTGATCGACTTCTGGGCGCCGTGGTGCGGGCCGTGCAAGCAGCTCACGCCGGTGCTGGAGAAGGTGGTCAAGGCCGCCAAGGGCAAGGTCAAGCTGGTCAAGATGAACATCGACGACCATCCGGCCATCCCGGGCCAGATGGGCATCCAGTCGATCCCCGCCGTGATCGCCTTCGTCAACGGCCAGCCGGCCGACGGCTTCATGGGCGCGCTGCCGGAGGGCCAGGTCAACGCCTTCATCGAGCGGCTGACCAAGGGAAAAATCGGCGGCGAGGCGCAGGACCTGATGAAGGTCGCCGAGCAGGCGCTGGCCGACGGCGACCTGCAGGGCGCGGCCGACGTCTACTCGCAGCTGATCGCCGAGGACGACACCAACATCGGCGCGGTGGCGGGGCTCGCGCGCGTGATGCTCGCGGCCGGCGAGCTCGATCAGGCCAAGGCCACGCTCGACAAGGTGCCGGAGGCCAAGCGCAACGACGCGGCCTATGCGGCGGCTCGCGCCGCGCTCGAGGTGGCGCAGCAGGCCAATTCGGTGGGCCCGGTGGGCGATCTCGAAAAGAAGGTCGCGGCCAATCCGCTCGACCATCAGGCGCGGTTCGACCTTGCGGTGGCGCTCAGCGCCGCCGGCAAACGCTCCGAGGCCGTCGATCATCTGATTGAGGTCGTGAAGCGCGACCGCAAATGGAACGACGACGGCGCGCGCAAGCAGCTCGTTCAGTTCTTCGAAGCCTGGGGTCCCACCGACGAGGCGACGGTCGCAGGCCGCCGGCGCCTGTCGTCGATCCTGTTTGCCTGATTCATCCCCCCGGCAAATGGGGTCGGGGATGGAGCGATCATGCCGATGAATGTGATCTATCGCGGGTCGGCCGACCTGCCCGAGATCATCCCGGTGTTCCCGCTGCCGGGCGCGCTGCTGTTGCCGCGCGGGCAACTGCCGCTGAACATTTTCGAGCCGCGCTATCTCGCGATGGTCGACGACTCGATGCGCGACGGCCACCGGCTGATCGGCATGATCCAGCCGGACCCGGCGCATCCCGGCACATCGGAGAAGCCCGGCCTGTTCACGGTCGGCTGCATCGGCCGCATCACGCAATTGGCCGAGACCGGCGACGGGCGTTATCTGCTGCAGCTCACCGGCGTCGCGCGCTTCCGCGTGGTCGAGGAGCTGCCATGCGCGACTTTGTATCGGCAGTGCCGCGTGACGACGATCCCGTTCGCGGATGATTACGTCGCGCGCAAGGGCGAGGACGAGGTCGACCGCAAGGCTGTGCTCGAAGCGCTGACCGCGTTCCTGAAGGCCAACAAGCTCAAGACCGACTGGCAGGGCGTGGAAAGCGCTCCGAACGAGGCGCTGGTCAACGCGCTGGCGATGATGTCGCCCTACGGCACCGCCGAGAAGCAGGCGCTGCTCGAGGCGCCGGACCTGAAATCGCGCGCCGAGATCCTGATCGCCGTCACCGAGATGGACCTCGCGAAGAAAACCTCGGGCGGCGGCGAGACGCCGCTGCAGTAAGGAAAGTCCTGAGATGAACAGCCCCTCCGCCGACCGGCCCGCGTCGAGCATCGATCCGAAGCTGCTGGAGATCCTGGTCTGCCCGGTCACCAAGAGCGTGCTGGAATACGATGCCGCGAAGCAGGAGCTGGTTTCCCGCGCCGCCAAGCTCGCCTATCCGATCCGCGACGGCATTCCGATCATGCTGCCGGAAGAGGCGCGGCGGCTGGACTAGCGCTTCACGCTTTGATCGCAATACGCTCGGACGTCATGCCCGGCCTTGTGCCGGGCATCCACGTTTTGGCGGCAAAGCAAGACGTGGATGGCCGGGACAAGCCCGGCCATGACCGGTTACAAATTGCGCCAGTGAGTTCGGGAGGAAACGCATGCTGAAAATCTGGGGCCGCAACACCTCGTCCAACGTGCAGAAGGTGATCTGGGCGCTCGCCGAGATGAAAATCCCGTTCGAGCGCATCGACGTCGGCGGCGCCTTCGGCAAGACCAAAGACCCGGCCTATCTGGCGATGAATCCCAACTCGCTGGTGCCGACGCTGGAGGAAGAGGACGGCTTCACCATGTGGGAGTCGAACTCGATCACGCGCTATCTGGCCGCCAAGCACAAGGCCGCGGCGCTCGAGCCCGCCGACCTCAAGACCCGTGCCCGCGCGCAGATGTGGATGGACTGGCAGCTCTCGGTGATGGGGCCCGCGATCACGCCGGCGTTCTGGAACCTGATCCGCATGGCGCCCGACAAGCGCGACCACAAGGCGATCGAGGCGAGCACGGAGAAGACGTACACGGCCGCGAAGATGATGGAAGAGCAGCTCGGCCGCACCAAGTTCATGGCCGGCGACGAGTTCAGCTACGGCGACATTCCGGTCGGCATCATGATCTATCGCTACGTGCAGCTGTTCCCGCAGCGGCCCGCGACACCCAATCTCGATCGGTGGTACGCCGCGATCTCGTCGCGACCCGCGTTCAAGGAGCAGATCGCGGTGGTGCCGCTGTCGTAGCCGGAAAAGCTACAGCGCCTCCCCGCGCAGGAGCTTCGGCACCTCGCCGGTGATGCCCGCGGCTTCGCGGATGAAGAATTCTTTCATCCGCGGCATGCGCTCCACGAAGCCAAGCCCGACGTCGCGCACGACGCGGAGCGCATCGGAGCGGTTGGAGAACAGCCGGTTGAGCCCGTCGGTCGCGACGCCCATCGTCATGGTGTCGAACCGCCGCCAGCGCTCGTAGCGCTTGAGCACCTCCGGCCCGCCGATATCGAGCCCGAGCCGCGCCGCGTCGGCGACAGCCTCCGCGAGCGCCGCGACATCGCGCAGGCCGAGATTGAGCCCCTGCCCGGCGATCGGATGGATCACATGGGCGGCGTCGCCGACCAGCGCCACGCGATCGGCGATAAACGTCCGCGCCACCGACAGGCCGAGCGGAAACGCCTTGCGCGGCCCCACCGCCTCGATCTCGCCGAGCTTGAGCCCGAAGCGCCGCTCGAGCTCGTCGTGGAATTCAGCGTCCGGCAGCGCGACGATGCGCATGGCCTCGCCGGCGCGCTCGGTCCACACGATCGACGAGCGGTTGCCCTTCAGCGGCAGGATCGCGAACGGACCCGCCGGAAGAAAATGCTCCTCGGCGCAGCCGTGATGCGGACGCTCATGCGCCACCGTGGTGACGATGCCGCTCTGCTGGTAGTCCCAGCCGAAGCTCTCGATGCAGGCGGTCTCGCGGATCTTCGAGCGCGCGCCGTCGGCCGCCACCAGCAGCCGCGCGCTGCGACGGCCACCGCCGGACAGCGTCACGTCGACGCGCTCGCCGCTCAGTTCGAAGCCCGTCACCGCCTCGGTGCAAAGCTCGACGCCGTCCGCCGTGGCGCGCCGCATCAGCGCATCCACCACGTGATGGTTCTCGACCATGTGCGCAAAGGGTTCGCCGGGTGCGATCTCGCCGCCGAACGTGAGATATGTCGGCCGCATCACGTCGGCGAGCTTGGAGTCGGTCACCACCATGTCGAGGATCGGCTGTGCTTCAGGCTCGACCTCGCGCCAGATGCCGATGGTCTCGAACAGCCGCCGTGCCGCGGCCGCGATGGCCGAGGCGCGGCCCTGGTTCGCCGCGCCCTTGGCGAAGCTCGGGTCGGCCACCACGACCCGGAACGGCTCGCCCAGTGCTTGGCGCAGCGCGACGCCGAGCGCCAGCCCGGCAAACCCGCCGCCGCCGATCACGACATCGGCGCGCGCTGACGGTGCATTGCTGGCTGGCTTTGTATCCGGCATGGCGCGAATATATCACTCGATTGAGGCGCAAACCCGAAGAATGCCACGATGAATACCGCCGTTGCCGACCTGGTCAGCCTCCTCGATCTCGAGCCGCTGGAGGTGAACTTGTTCCGCGGCCACAGCCCGCAGACCGGCTGGCAGCGGGTGTTTGGGGGCCAGGTGATCGGCCAAGCGCTGGTGGCGGCGACGCGCACCGTCGAGGGCTCGCTGCCGCATTCGCTGCACGCCTATTTCCTCGTAGCTGGCGATCCCAAGGTGCCGATCATCTACGAGGTCGACCGCATCCGCGACGGCAAGAGCTTCGCGACGCGGCGCGTGGTGGCGATCCAGCACGGCCGCGCGATCTTCTCCATGTCGGCGTCGTTCCATGTCGAGGAGGACGGCCTCGAGCATCAGATGAAGATGCCGGACGTGCCGCATCCCGACACGCTGCCGAACGACGCCGAGATCCGCGAGAAGATCCTGCCGCAGTTGCCCGAAGCGGTGCGCCGCTACTACGAGCGGCCGCGGCCCATTGAGCTTCGCCCGGTCGAGTTCGGCCGCTATTCCGGCAAGGCGCCGATCGACGGCCGCTTCAACATCTGGATCCGCACCACCGCGAAGCTGCCCGACGATCCCGCGATCCACCGCTGCGCGCTGGCCTATGCGTCGGACATGACACTGCTCGACACGGCGTTGCTGCAGCAGCAGCGCAGCGTGTTCGACCGCGACATCATGGCGGCGAGCCTCGATCACGCGTTGTGGTTTCACCGGCCGTTCCGCGCCGACCAGTGGCTGCTCTACACCCAGGACAGCCCGAACCTGCACGGCTCTCTGGGTTTCGCCCGCGGCCTGATCTACACCGCTGACGGCGTACTAGCGGCCTCCGTCACCCAGGAGGGCATGCTGCGGGTGCGCCGACCGGACACCATCAAGAGCTGAACCGGCTCCCGGTTGCGGCTTGCCGCAGCGCACGGCAACCTGCCTGCGCAGAAGGCAATAATCTGCTTAATTTCCGGCCTGTTTGCCGATATCGTTGGCGGAACCAAGGGTCCGCGACGGCCGGCGCGGATCGCCATCGTTCCTTCGGCCCGACAGCAAGGTGTTCACATGAAGCTCGTCATGGCCATCATCAAACCGTTCAAGCTCGAGGACGTCCGTGACGCGCTGAGCGCGATCGGCGTCCACGGCATGACGGTCGGAGAGGTCAAGGGATACGGCCGGCAGAAGGGCCATACCGAGATCTATCGCGGCGCCGAATACGCCGTGAACTTCCTGCCGAAGCTGAAGGTTGAGGTCGCGGTCGAGGACCAGATGGCCGACAAGACCGTGGCCGCCATCGGCGGCGCCGCCAAGACCGGCCAGATCGGCGACGGCAAGATCTTCGTCTACGACCTCGGCCACGCGGTGCGCATCCGCACCGGCGAGACCGACAACGACGCGCTTTAAGAACGAAAAGTCCGGGGAGAGTTGAAATGCTGAAATCGGGGATCGCGCGCGTTGGCGCGCACGGGACGCTTTTGCTCGCGATGCTGGCGCTCGCAACGCCGGTGCTCGCACAAGGGACAGACCAACCCGCCAAGATCGACTCTGCCGACACCGCGTGGATGATCTCCGCGAGCGGCCTCGTGCTGATGATGAGCCTGCCCGGGCTCGCACTGTTCTATTCCGGCATGGTGCGCAAGAAGAACGTTCTCGCCACCATGGCGCAGACCTTCGCGTCGGTCGGCATCGGCTCGATCCTCTGGGTCGCGATCGGCTACAGCCTCACCTTCGTCGGCGACGGCCCGGTGATCGGCACGCTCGATCGCATCATGCTGAACGGCATGGGCATGAACACCGTCAGCCCGCTCGCCAAGACGATCCCCGAGTCTGTCTTCATGATGTATCAGATGACCTTCGCGGTCATCACCGTGGCGCTGGTCGCGGGCTCGGTCGCCGACCGCATGCGATTTTCCGCATTTTTATGGTTCGGCGCGGGTTGGATGCTGCTGGTCTATGTGCCGATCGCACACTGGGTCTGGGGCGGCGGATTCCTGGCCAGCGCTGGCGTGATCGATTTCGCCGGCGGGCTCGTCGTGCATCTGAACGCCGGCATCGCGGGCCTCGTCGCCTGCATGCTGCTCGGCAAGCGCCGCGGCTACGGCACGGAGAATCTCGCGCCGTTCGATCTGTCGCTGGCGGTGATCGGCACCGGTCTCCTTTGGGTCGGCTGGTTCGGCTTCAACGGCGGCTCGGCGCTTGGCGCCAATTCGCGCGCGGGCTTCGCGATCCTCGCCACGCATCTCGCCGCCTGTTCGGGCGTGCTGACCTGGATGCTGCTGGAGTGGTTCGATCGCGGCAAGCCGTCGGTGCTCGGCATGATCTCCGGCGCGGTCGCGGGGCTCGGCACCATCACGCCGGCGTCGGGCTTCGTGCTGCCGTGGCACGGCATCGTGATCGGCATCGCGGCCGGCGGCATCTGCTACTGGGCCTGCACCAAGCTGAAGACCAGGCTCGGCTATGACGACTCGCTCGACGTGTTCGGCGTGCACGGCATCGGAGGCGCGACCGGCACCATTCTGGCCGGCGTGTTCGCGACCACCGCTGTGGGTGACGCATCCGGCCTGATCGAGGGCCACAGCAATCTGGTGCTGAGCCAGTTCTACGGTGTCGCCGCGACCCTGGTGTGGTCGGGGCTCGCCACCTTCGTGCTGCTGAAGGTCATCGGCTTCTTCCTGCCGCTTCGGGTTCGCGATGAGGACGAGCGGATGGGCCTCGACCTGTCGCTGCACGGAGAGGCGCTTCAATAGGCACGCATTTCGCGGCTGAATCGGGTTTCGCCACTTCGCCGACACTTTCGTGCACGTTTATTGGGCGGCTCAGCCGCCTGCGACAATCCGCCATGCCGATTCAGTGGCTAATTAGTAGGCAATAGCAGTCGACATCCCCCATAAGCCCGCATTGTGGGCAGTCTGCTTTGAAAAAAGCTCTGCACTAACAAATCGTTAGTAGTCGCGAGCCGGTTTGGCACGCCGTTTGATTCCCTCCCCCCGGCATCACACGCCCGCATGAGCGTTCGCGTCGATGCCGCCAGTCCGCCCGGTCGGTTGTGTCCGGGCCCAAGCGGGGATCGAACCCATGAAAATCGTCATGGCCATCATCAAGCCTTTCAAGCTCGACGAGGTCCGCGACGCTCTGACTGCGGCGGGGGTGCACGGGCTGACCGTCACCGAGGTCAAGGGATACGGGCGTCAAAAGGGCCACACTGAAATCTATCGCGGCACTGAGTACGCCGTGAACTTCCTGCCGAAGATCAAGATCGAAGTCGCTGTTCCGAGCGAACAGGCCGACAAGGTCGTCGATGCCATCTCGGCCGCCGCCAAGACCGGCCAGATCGGTGACGGCAAGATCTTCGTCTACGACATCGACCACGCCGTTCGCATCCGCACCGGCGAAACCGACGCCGCGGCGCTGTGACCCCGCGCAAACCAAAAACTGCGAACAGGAGTTCAACCATGACGTTGAAGAAAATGCTCGGCGCGGGACTGGCGGGGCTCGCAGCTCTCGCCGTGGCCGTGCTGCTGATGGACCCGGCGCTGGCGCAACAAGCCGCCGAGGCCGCGCCCGCCGCTGCTCCGGCAGCGCCGGAAATCGTCGTCAACAAGGGCGACAATGCCTGGATGCTGACGTCGACCGTGCTCGTTCTCTTGATGACCGTGCCCGGCCTCGCGCTGTTCTACGGCGGCCTCGTTCGTCCGAAGAACATGCTGTCGGTGCTCACCCACGTGTTCTACACGGTGTGCATCGTCACCGTGATCTGGTGCATCTACGGCTACAGCCTCGCCTTCACGGGCGGCAGCTCGATGATCGGCGGCCTCGACAAGCTCTTCCTCAAGGGCGTGACGATGGACTCGAAGGCCGCGACCTTCTCGGTCGGCGTCAACATCACGGAGTACGTCTACATCTGCTTCCAGATGACGTTCGCCGCGATCACGCCGGCCCTGATCGTCGGCGCCTTTGCCGAGCGCATGAAGTTCGCAGCGGTGGCGCTGTTCATCCCGCTGTGGGTCACGCTGATCTACTTCCCGATCGCGCACATGGTCTGGTACTGGGCCGGCCCGGATGCGATCGACGCCGCCGCCAAGGCTCTGGCCGCAGCGGGCGACGATGCCGCGAAGAAGGCGGCCGCGCAGGCCGCGCTCGACGCCGTGAACCTG
>CAKZHN010000099.1 GCA_936924235.1 uncultured Rhodoplanes sp.
TGCAGCTCGGCGTCGATGCCGTGACGATCGCGGCGCCGACCCACCTCCATCACGCGATCGCGCTCGATTGCATCGCGCGCGGCATCCATGTGCTGGTCGAGAAGCCGATCGCCTCCACGGTCGAGGAGGGACGCGACATCATCGCCGCCGCCAAGAAGGCCGGCGTGACGCTGATGGTCGGCCACGTCGAGCGCTTCAATCCGGCCGTGACTGCGATCAAGCAGGCGATCCGTGGCGAGGACATTCTCTCCATCGGCATCACCCGCGTCGGTCCGTTCCCGCCGCGCATGTCGAATGTCGGTGTCGTGATTGACCTCGCCGTGCATGACATCGACCTGATCCAGTGGTTCACCGACTCCGACATCGTCGAGGTGCAGCCGCAGCTTTCGAGCGCGGTGGCCGAGCGCGAGGACATCGCGCTCTTGCAGTTCCGCACCGCCTCGGGCGTGCTTGCCCACATCAACACCAACTGGCTGACGCCCTTCAAAGCCCGCAATGTCACGATCGCGACACGCGGCAAATACGTGACGGGCGATCTGCTCACCCGCCAGGTCACCGAGTGCTTCGGCTTCCAGCCCGACGGCGCCTATTCGATGCGTCACGTGTCGGTCGGCCATGACGAGCCGTTGCGCGCCGAGCTTCTCGCCTTCATCGACGCGGTGCGCACCGGCAAGCCGCCTGCGGTGACCGGTGAGGAGGGCGTGGCGAGCCTTGAGATCGCGACGCGCTGCCTCGAACACCGGCCCGCCGTGTCCGCGCCGGCGCCGCGCAAAGGCCCGCGCCGGATCGCCGGCTGACGCCGCCCGCTCTTGCCGTCCAGGAAATCCATACACTGATGAACCAAAGTGTCCGCCCTTCCGTCGCTCCGATCCCGTTCATCGATGTCGGCGCTCAGCGCCGCCGGCTGGGCCGCGCCATCGATGACGCCATCACGCGGGTGACCTCGCATTGCCAGTTCATCCAGGGCCCTGAGGTCGCAGAGTTCGAGGCGCGGCTCGCCGAGTTCTGCGGCGCCCGCTACGCGGTGGGCTGCGCCAGCGGCACCGACGCGCTGATGCTGGTGCTGATGGCCAAGGGCATCGGCCCGGGCGATGCCGTGATCTGCCCGTCATTCACGTTCTGCGCCACAGCCGAGGTGGTGGTGCTCCTCGGCGCCACGCCGGTGTTCGCCGATGTCGACGCCGAGACGTTCAATCTCAATCCCGCGAGCGTGAAGCGCGCGGTGGCGACCGCGCGGCGCATGGGGCTCAGCCCCAAGGCGCTGATCCCGGTCGACCTGTTCGGCCTGCCGGCCGACTACGACACGCTGCTGCCAGTGGCGAAGGACGAGAAGCTGTTCGTGCTCGACGACGCCGCCCAGGGCTTCGGCGCCACCTACAAGGGCCGCAAGCTCGGCACCATCGCGCCGGCGACGGCGACGAGCTTCTTCCCGGCCAAGCCGCTCGGCTGCTACGGCGACGGCGGCGCGGTGCTGACCGACGATGCCGAGCTGGTCGAGGTGCTCAAGAGCCTGCGCGTGCATGGCCAGGGCACCGACAAGTATGACAACGTCCGGATCGGCATGACCAGCCGCCTCGACACCATCCAGGCCGCGGTGCTGATCGAGAAGCTGAAGATCTTCGCCGACGAGATCGAGGCCCGCGACCGGGCGGCCCGGCGCTATGCCGACGGTCTCAAGGATGTCGCCATCGTGCCGGCGGTGCCGGACGGACTGACCTCGATCTGGGCGCAATACACCATCCGCCTGAAGCCCGGCGTGCGCGACGGGCTTGCCACAAAGCTTAAGGCGCAGGGCGTCCCGACCGCCATTTACTATCCCAAGCCTCTGCATCGCCTGGAGGCTTACAAACGCTTCCCGGTGGCGGATAATGGTATTCCGACCACCGATCAGCTTGCCGAGGAAGTGATCAGCCTGCCGATGCACGCCTATCTTGACGCCACGACGCAAGATCGGGTGATTGAGGCAGTCCGCGCCGCGCTTCGGCCGTAGATTCGTCGTTCAGACGCGGTGCTGTCGTTGGTCCATGCAGTATGTGCTGCTGCCGGGGATGGATGCTGGTCCGCGCCTTCGCGATTGCCTCGATGCTTCTCCTCGGCGGCTGTGCCCTGTCCGGGCTGCTGCCCGATTGGACATCGACCGATGTGGCGGGGCCGGAGCCGGCCTATAAATTCCTGATCGCCAACAAGCTCAGGGAAGTGACCGGCGAGGAGCAGCCGAAAGACACGCTGGAGATTTCCAAGGCCGAGCGTCTCGAATCCCTGAAGGGCGCGTCATGGCGGGTCTGCGTAAAGGCGCAGAAGTTCCTGCTGCCGCCGCGCTACTACGCGGTGTTCTTCCAGCGCGATCAGATGGTCGATTCCCGCTTGTCGGTGCTGATCGACCAGTGCGAGATCCAGTCGTATGCCGTCTTCGACTGGAAGACCGAAGCCAACAATCCGCCGCCGGCGCGTTAGTGGCTGGCGTTTTCAAGTCCGCTTGTAGACGTCCTCGATGCGGACGATGTCGTCTTCGCCGAGATAGCTGCCGGTCTGCACCTCGATCAGCTCAAGCGGAATCTTGCCGCGGTTGGCGAGGCGGTGGACGGTGCCGATCGGGATGTAGATCGACTCGTTCTCGTGCACCGACTTCACGTCCTGACCGAGCGTGACCTCGGCGGTGCCGCGCACCACCACCCAGTGCTCGGAACGGTGATGATGCTTCTGCAGCGACAGCGTGCCGCCGGGCTGCACCACGATGCGCTTGACCTGGAAGCGTTCGCCGGCGTCGATGGAGTCGTAGTAGCCCCACGGCCGGTGGCCACGCCGGTGATCGGTGGCCTCGCGGCGCTTGGCGCTCTTGAGCTTGGCGACGAGCTCGCGCACCTCCTGGGCCCGCTCGCGCGGCATCACCAGCACCGCGTCGGGCGTCGAAACCACGACGAGGTCGTCGGCGCCGAGCACCGCGGTGAGCCGGTCGGCGGAATGGATCACGCAGTTATGCGCGTCCGCGGTCACCACGGTACCGTGGATCGCGTTGCCCGACTTGTCGCGGGGGGCGACATCGAGGATCGCGTCCCAGGAGCCGATGTCCGACCAGCCGAAGCTGCCGGCCACGACCGCGGCGCGGTCGGTCTTCTCCATCACCGCATAGTCGATCGATTTCTGCGGCGCGCTGCCGAACGCCTCCGGATCGAGCCGCAGGAAGCCCAGATCCGTGACGGCCTTCGCCACCGCCTGCTCGGCCGCCGTGGCCATCGCCGGCTCGAAGCGCTGAAGCTCGCCGAACAGCACGTCGGCGCGAAACAGGAAGTTGCCGGAGTTCCAGAGATAGCCTTCGGCCACATAGCGGCTCGCGGTCTCGGCGTTCGGCTTCTCGACGAAGGCCTCGACCGCAAACACCTCGGTGCCGCCGATGCTCGGGCCGCGGCGGATATAGCCATAGCTCGTCTTCGGCGCGTTCGGCGTGATGCCGAAGGTGACGATGCGGCCGTCGTGGGCGGCCTTCAGCCCGGCGTTGCAGGTGGCACGGAATTCCTCGACATCCAGGATGACGTGGTCGGCGGCGAGCGCCAGCACCACGGCCTCCGGATCGCGGCTTTTGGCGAGCGCCGCGGCGGCGGCCACCGCCGGGCCCGAATCGCGCCGCATCGGCTCGATCACCACGGTGGCCTCGATGCCCAGGTCCTCGGCCTGACGCCGCGCAAAGAACCGGAAATCAGCCCCGGTGATGACGATCGGCGGCGCAAACAGCTTGTCGTCGGCCACCCGCAGCAGCGTCTCCTGATAGGTCGAGCGTTCGCCGACCAGCGGCAGGAACTGCTTCGGCAGCGCGTCACGCGACACCGGCCACAATCGGGTGCCGGCGCCGCCGGCGAGAAGGACGGGAACGATCTTGCTCATGCGGCGGCACTATTCCAAAAACCATCCGCGATAGCCAGACTTTCGCAACCCGCGAATCGCCCTGGGCGATCGAGAACACCGGTTCGGACCGCATGATTGACCGTATTCTGACCGTCGGCGGCATCACGCTCGTTTCGCGCGTGACGGGCTTCATGCGCGACGTCATCCTGGCGGCTGTGCTCGGCGCAGGCCCGGTGGCGGACGCGTTCTTCGTCGCGCTGCGGCTGCCGAACCACTTCCGGGCGATCTTCGCGGAGGGCGCGTTCAATGCGGCCTTCATCCCGGCCTATGCCCGGGTGCGCGGCTCGAGCGGCGAGACCGCGGTGCGGCTGTTCGCCGACCGGGTGTTCGTGCTGCTGCTGGCGAGCCAGATCGTGCTGCTGGCGGTCGCGCTGATGTTTACACCGGCGGTGATCGGGTTGCTGGCGCCGGGCTTCAGCAAGGATCCGGGACGCTTCACGCTCGCGGTCGATCTCACCCGCATCACCTTTCCTTACCTGCTGCTGGTCAGCATGGTGACGCTCTATGGCGGCATCCTGAACGCACTCGACCGCTTCGTGGCGGCGGCCGCGGCGCCGATCCTGCTGAACCTGTCGATGATGATGACGCTGGCGCTCGCGGCGTTCTTTCCGAGCGCCGGCCACGCCGCCGCCTGGGGCGTGCTGCTCGCCGGCATCCTGGAATTCCTGCTGGTCGCAGGCGACGCCGCGCGGCAGGGCGTGATGCCGCGCTTTGCCTGGCCGAAGCTCGACGACGAGGTGTGGACGTTCCTGAAGCGCTTCGGCCCCGCGACCATCGGCTCGGCCGGGACGCAGATCGCGTTGTTCGCCGACACCATCATCGCAAGCTTTCTCGCCGCCGGTGCGCTGTCGGCGCTGTACTACGCCGACCGGCTGAACCAGCTTCCGATCGGCGTCATCGGCATTGCGGTCGGCACCGTGCTGCTGCCGGAGATGTCGCGGCGGATCACGGCCGGCGACGAGGAGGGCGCGAAACACGCGCAGAACCGCGCCATCGAGTTCGCACTGGTGCTGTCGGTGCCGTGCCTGGTGGCGTTCATCATGGTGCCGGACCTGATCATGCGCGGGCTGTTCAACCGCGGCGCCTTCACGGCCGCGGATGCTCATGCCGCGGGCACAACGCTTGCGGTCTATGCGATCGGGCTGCTGCCGTTCGTGCTGACGCGCAACGCCTCGACCACATTCCTGGCGCGCGGCGACACCGCGACGCCGGTCAAGGCGCTGTTCGCCGGCGTGACGGTGAATGTGATCCTGAAGGTTTTGCTGATGGGGCCCTACGCGCAGGTCGGGTTGGCCTTTGCCACCTCGGTCGGAGCCTGGATCAACGTCGGCCTCCTGTTCTGGTTTGCCTCCCGACAGAAGCTCCTCGTGCTTGATCCGCGACTGCGGCAGGCCTGCGTCAAGCTCGTCATTGCGGCGGTGGCGCTGGCGATCGCGTTGTGGCTCGCGCGGTGGGCCATTTCGCGGGCTATTCCGGAAGGGGCACCGTTGCGCGACGTGATGATTCTCGGCGCGCTCATGGTGGTCGGCGGTGTCGTCTATGGGGCTGCGGTGGCGGCGTTGTTCGGCCGGCAATTGCTCGCCGCATTCCGGCGCCGGGGCGCGGCCGCAACGCCGACCGTCGCCGAGTAGCGCTTCAAAGCACCCGCGGCACCGGCAGCGGCGTCACCAGTACGCCTTTGTAGCCCTTGGCGCGCAGCTTCGGCGCGAGCTCGTCGGCGATGTGCCACGAGAAGATGATCGCGCATTCCGGCTGGTCGGCGAACATCCGGCTCTCTTCCACGACCGGAATGAGCGTGCCGGGCATGCACTTGCCGATCTTGAGCGAGCCCTCGATCTCGCACACGTAGTCGATGATCGCTTCTTCGAGGCCGACGTAGTTCACCAGCGTCGAGGCGCGCGACGGCGCGCTGATGCCTACGATGCGGCCGCCTTTTTCCTTGATGTCGCGGACGAGCACATGCAGTCGGAGCTTCGACAACATGACGTCGTTGCGGAACGCGGCGAGGCGCTTGCGCATCGCGTCACCGCGCGGCTCGGCGTCGAGCATTTGCTTGACGCTCGGCTGCACCGGGCGCGCACCCTTGCGCGACGCATAAACGCGGATCGAGCCGCCATGGGTCGGGATATGGCGGGCGTGGAACACCTCGAGGCCGTGCATCTCAAGAAGGTGCTTGAGGCTGCCGACCGAGTAATAGCGCAGATGCTCATGATAGATCGTGTCGTACTGCAGCTTGTCGAGCAGGCCGATCAGGTAGTGCGACTCCGAGATGAACACGCCGTCGGGGGCGAGCATTTCGAGAATGCCGTCGACGATGGCATGCACGTCCTCGATATGGGCAAAGCAGTTCGCCGCGGTGATGACCTTGGCGGCGCCGTGCTTGGCCTTGACCTCGCGCGCCACGTCCTTGCCGAAATAGCGCTGGATGGTCGGGATGCCGCGCTCGTTGGCGATCTTCGACACATCGGTCGGCTCGATGCCGAGGATGCGGTGGCCGCCCTTCTGGAAGTTCGAGATCAGTGTGCCGTCGTTGGAGCCGATATCGACGACGAGATCGTCCTTGCCGAGGCCGAGCATCTTCGACGATTCGGCATAGAGCTCGGCGAAGTTGTCGCGCAGCACCTTGGTCATGCCGCTGGTGTAGGGATATTCCGGCGGGAAGATGATCACCGGATCGACCGCGAGCCCGAGCTGCACCAGCTCGCACTTGTCGCAGTAGAGCAGGCTGGTCGGGAACCAGGGCAGCTGCCGCTGCACTTCGCCGACCGCGACCATCTGGTTGACCGGCGGCATGTAGCCGAGCGACAGCACGGTTTCGAGCTTCTCGTTGCCGCACACCTGGCAGCACTCGACCGGAACACTTCCGCCGGTGCCGGCGGCCCGCGCAATCTTTGTCGGAAACACTGGCGTTTCTCCCTGGACCGGCCGTTGATGCAATGAATCAGGCGCGCGGCGCAAGCCGTTCGTTGGCCCAATACCATTCGACGGTCGGGCGCAGGCCCTGATCGAGCGGCACCTGCGGGGCGTAGCCGAGCTTTTTGAGCTTGGCGATGTCCGGGCAGCGCCGGTCGGTGCCCCCGGCCGGGGCCGGCTTCGACACGAACTCGATCTCGCGGCCGGCGATGGCCGCAATTCGCTGGGCCACGTCGCCGATGGTGACCTCTTCGGTGGTGCCGACGTGGTAGATGCCGAGGTGCTCGCCCTTGTCGCGCATCACCAGGACGCCGCGAACGAGGTCGTCGACATGGCAGAAGCTCCGCGTCTGCCGGCCGTCGCCCTGGATCTCGAACGGCACCTTACCGGTGGGGCTCTGCGCCGCGGCCTTCTTCACCCGCAGCGCAAATTGCGGCACCACATGCTCGAAGCCCATGTCAGGGCCGTAGACATTGTGCGGCCGGAAGATCAGCACGCGGTCGAACAGCTTGCGGCCGTAGTTGATCGCCATCAGCTCGCTGATGATCTTGCCGCCGCCGTAGGAATAGCGCGGGTTGGTCGGGTCCGGCACCAAGAGCGGCACGGTCTCGTCGGTCGGCACCTTGGGCGGGGTCTGATAGACCTCGGAGCTCGAGGCGAGGATCAGATTGCGCACGTTCGCGGCGCGGCAGGCGTCGATCACGTTGATCATGCCCTTGACGCCGACGTCGAGCACGAGCTCGGGCGCGCTGTAGAAGAACTCGGTGCCGTTGACGAAGGCGAGATGATGCACCTCGTCCATGCCGCGCACCGCGCTCTCGACCGTTGCGGCGTTGCGGATGTCGCCGCCGATGAATTCGATGTCGTTCTTGACGGCTTGGAGCCGCCGCGGCGCGCCGCGCGAATTGTCGTCGAGGACGCGCACGGTGTGGCCGGCCTTGACCAGCGCGATCACCAGGGCCGAGCCGATGAAGCCCGAGCCGCCTGTGACGAGAATACGGCTCATGAACGAACCTCCGGCTCGGCGTCGAGCCATGCGCCGCGTTCGTGCGAGCGGCGCACGGCTTCGAGCAGTTCCTGGACGCGGTAACCTTCGGTGAAGCCCGGTGAGACCGGGCGCTTCTGCTCGATGGCATCGATGAAGCGGCTTGCGAGCCGTGCCACCGGAGCAATACGGCCGTCGCCGGGAAACTGGCGATCCAGCGGATCGTCGTCGAGCGCAACAGGCGCAAGCGCGGCGTTCGGCCGCCGCGCGAGCTGCAGCGTGAAGCCGCGCATGTAGTCGGTCGTCGGATTGGCCAGCACCAGCGCGCCTTCATCGCCGTAGAAATCCAGGCGATGCCCGCTGCCGGCGAACGCGGCGCAGCTCATCGACAAGCTGCCTGCCGCGCCTGAGGCGAAGGCGAGGCTCAGCACCGCATTGGTCTCGAACGCCGGATCGTCCGGCAGTCCGGACAGCCGTGCTGAAAGGCCGGCGAGCGGGCCGCCGAACCATTCGAGATAATGCAGCGAGTGGCTGACGAAGTTACCGAGCGCGCCGCCGCCG
>CAKZHN010000100.1 GCA_936924235.1 uncultured Rhodoplanes sp.
GGCAATCTGCGCGGGCCTTAGGATGCGCCCGCCAACAACGCGGAGGAACCGATGGCTGGGCAGAAGGTTGCGGTGGTGACGGGCGCGGGCACGGGCATCGGCAAGGCGGTGTCGCTGGCGCTCGCCAAGGAGGGCTATGCCGTGGTGCTCGCTGGCCGGCGCGCTGACAAGCTCGACGAGACCGCCAAGGAGGCCGGCAACGCCAAAACCGTCTCGGTGCCGACCGACGTGAGCGATCCGGAGTCGATCAAGGCGCTGTTCGCCCGCGTGAAGTCCGAGTTCGGCCGGCTCGACGTGCTGTTCAACAACGCCGGCATCGGCGCGCCCGCAGTGCCGATGGAGGAGCTGCCGCTCGAGACCTGGAAGAAGGTGGTCGATACCAACCTCACCGGCATGTTCGTCTGCACCCAGGAGGCCATCAAGATCATGAAGGCCCAGGACCCGAAAGGCGGACGCATCATCAACAACGGCTCGATCTCGGCGCACACGCCGCGGCCGCGCGCCGCGGCCTACACCGCGACCAAGCACGCGGTCACCGGCCTCACCAAGCAGACCGCGCTCGACTGCCGGAATGACAAGATCCTGTGCAGCCAGATCGACATCGGCAATGCGGCCACGCCCCTCACCGACCGCATGGTGCAGGGCCAGGGCGTGCTGCAGCCCGACGGCTCGATGGCGATCGAGGCGCGTATGAGCGCCGACGACGTCGGCCGCGCCGTGGTCTACATCGCGGGCCTGCCGCTCGACACCAACGTGCTGTTCATGACCGTGATGGCGAACGGCATGCCGTTCGTCGGTCGGGGGTGACATTTGCGGCGGCGCGCATTTCTGACATTCCTGCTCGCCGCCGCGGCCCCGTTGCCCGCCCGCGCGCAACGGACGTCCGGCACGCCGACCATCGCGGCGCTGATGGCCGGCAATGCAAACTCGCCGGAGAACGCGCCGCGCGTTGCGGCGTTCAGCAAGGCGTTGGCGGCGCTGGGCTGGCGTGACGGCGACAACGTGCGCATCGAGTACCGGTGGTCGGCCGGGCGGAACGAGCTGATCCAGCAACACGCCAAGGAGATCGTCGCGCTGTCGCCCGACGTGATCCTCGCCAACAGCACGACCGCGATCTCGACGCTCAAGGGTCTCACTTCATCGATCCCCGTGGTGTTCGCGCTGGACATGGACCCGGTCGGTCTCGGTCACGTGCAGAGCATCGCGCATCCCGGCGGCAACTTCACCGGCTTCACGTTCATCGATCCGGAGTTGCTCGGAAAATGGCTGGGCATGCTCCGGGATGTTGCGCCCGGCCTCACGGAAGCCGGCCTGCTGTTCGATCCGAGCACGATGGTCGTCTACCAGAACTTCATCCGGGAAATTCAGGGCGTGCAGAAACCCGGCGACGTCAGCCTGAAGCCTCTGCCCGTTCACTCGACCGAAGAAATGGCAACCGTCATCAACGAGTTCGCCAAGGCCCCGGGCCGGGGCCTGATGATCGGGCCCGATCCCTTCAACCAGGTCCACCTCAGGCAGATCGCCGAGCTTGCGGCGAAAAATCGGCTGCCGACGATTTCGGTCTATCGCTCGTTCGCAGCGGCCGGCGGGCTGATGGCCTATGGGCCCGACACCGCGGATGTGTTCCGCCAATCCGCCGGCTATGTCGACCGCGTCCTCAAGGGTGAAAAGCCGGCCAACCTGCCCGTGCAGCAGCCGAACAAGTACGAGTTCGTCGTCAATCTGAAGACCGCCAAGGCGCTCGGCCTTGCCGTGCCGCCCACCCTGCTCGCCACGACCGATGAAGTGATCGAGTAGGCGGCGCCTACGCCACCGACCGCGCCATTTCCTGCGGCTGCTGCGGCGCCTGCGTCAGCAGCAGATGCGCCAGCTCGGCCGCGGGCTTGGCCGGACTGAACAGATAGCCTTGCATCTCGGTGCAGCCGAGCGCGCGCAGCAGCTCCAACTGCTCGTTCTTCTCGACGCCTTCCGCCGTGGTGGCGATGTCGCGCGATTTCGCGATGCTGATCACCGCCTGCACGATCGCCAGCGAGCTTGGGTCGTCGGCGATGTGTTCGATGAAGGAACGGTCGATCTTGACCTTGTCGAACGGGAACCGCCGCAGGTAGTTCAGCGACGAATAGCCGGTGCCGAAATCGTCCATCGCGATCCGCACGCCGAGCGCCTTGATCTGGTTCAAGACGCGCATGGTGATCTCGTTGTCGTGCAGCAGCAGCGACTCCGTGATCTCGAGCTCGAGCCGCCGCGGCGGCAGGCCGGACTCGGTGAGCGCGTCGAGGACGACCTGCACCAGGCTGTCGTTCTTGAACTGCACCGACGACACGTTGACGGTGACGACGATGTCGTCGCGCCACTGCGTCGCCTCCAGGCAGGCGGTGCGCAGCGCCCATTCGCCGAGCTGGTTGACGATGCCGGCGTCCTCGGCCACCGGGATGAACTCGGACGGAGGAACCATGCCGCGCTTGGGATGACGCCAGCGCATCAGCGCCTCGCAGCCCGCGACCGTCTTCTCGCGGATGTTGACCAGCGGCTGGTAGTGCAGCTCGAACTCGCCGCACATGATGGCTTGGCGCAGATCGAACTCGAGCGCGCGGCGCGCCTTCATGGCGGCGTCCATGTCGGCCTCGAAGAAGCGGTAGGTGGCGCGGCCGTCGGCCTTGGCGCCGTACATCGCGAGGTCGGCGTTCTTCAGGAGCTGGTCGGCCTCGGTGCCGTCCTGCGGTGCCATGGCGATGCCGATCGAGGCGTCCATCGAGAAGCGGTTGCCTTCGAGCTCGCAGAACTGGCGCAGCACGCCATGGATGCGCTCGGCAAGCTCGATCACGGACGTGGCGTCGTTGATGTCGGTCGCCACGATGGCGAACTCGTCGCCGCCGAGCCGCGACACGATGTCGGTGTCGCGGACGCAGCTCTGCAGCCGGCCGGCCACGGTCTTGAGCAGCTCGTCGCCACCCTGGTGGCCGAGCGTGTCGTTGACCTCCTTGAACTTGTCGAGGTCGAGGAACAGCACGGCGAGCTTCTCGCCTCGCCGCACCCGCTTGAGCGCCTGGTCGAGCTGCTCGCGAAAGAATACGCGGTTGGGCAGGCCGGTCAGCGCGTCGTAATGGGCGAGCCGCGCGATGCGCGCCTCGGACTGCTTGCGCGCCGTGACATCCTCGATCACGCCGATCACGAATTGCGGCTCGCCGGCGCTGTCGCGCACGAGGAGCTTCTTCACCGTGACGAAGCGCTCGCCGCGGCCCGGCATCTCGACCGGATAGTCGTTGAACGACATGGTGCCGCCGGACTGCAGCAGCTCGACGTCGTGCTGCTCGATGATGTCGGCGTCCTTCTGCGAAAAGATGTCGTGGGCGGTCTTGCCGATGATCGCCTCACGCGGAATGCCGAAATGGCCCACCGCCGCCTGGTTGACCAGCACGTAGCGACGGGTCTTGATGTCCTTCACCACGATGGTGGTGGGAACGTTGTCGAGGATCTGATTGAGGAAGGCGCGCTCGCGGCCGAGCTCCTGCTCGAGCCGCATCCGCTCGGTGATATCTTCGACGACGCTGACCAGATAAAGCGGCTTGCCTTCGGCGTCATGAACCGCATGACGCCTGGTCGCGACGGTACGTTCGCCGACCGGCGCGATGCTCGCGTGAGCCTCCTGGGTGGTGCCGGCACCAGTCTCGAGCGCTTTGATATCGAGACGATCGATGAAACCCGTGTCCCGTGCCGGAAACATTTCATGGATCGTCTTGCCGATCGCTTCGGCGCGCGAGAAGCCCCAGAACTTCTCGGCGGCGCGGTTGGCGTGCAGGAAGCGCCGCTCGACCGGGTCCTTGACCACGACCATCACCGGCACGTTGTCGAGGACGTTGTTGAGAAACTGCCGCTGCCGCTCGCGCTCGGCCTCGAACTCCTTCAGCTCGGTGATGTCCTCTATGGTCGCGACCCAGCCGCCGCCGGGCACCGGCCGGTTGGTGACGCGCAGCGCGCGGCCGTCGCAGGCCTCGACTGTGTGCGTCATCACGCGCCCGGCCGCAGCGCTGCTGCGCACCATCTCGAACACTTCCGCCGCCTCGTGATCGAAGCGGCCCGCCGTCTTGCGCAAATGGAACAGGTCGAGCAGCGACATGCCGATGAGGTCGCTGGCCGGCAGCGCCATCAGTTCGATGTAGCGCTTGTTGAACGACCTGATCCGGCCGTCGGCGTCGAACATGCACAGCCCGTGCTGAACGCCGTCGAGCATGTCCTGGAGCATCGCGGCCTTGTCGTCACGCGCAGCGTCGTCGCCACGATTCGATCGTGGCGGCTCCTGCCGTTTCGCGATGCCGTCTGCGCCGCTCATGCACCCGTCCTTGCCCGAAAAATAGACGAGGCGGGTGGAGGTGACGTTAGGAATTCCAGTTAATCGTCCGTAAAAATGCCGAGCGAAATTTCAGGCGATTTGACGCAGGGGACATTGATTGCCGGGCCTTCGCGCCGGCCCCTGCCGGCGATGAGCGTCAGCCTGCCGCCGTGACGTTAATGCGGGCGCCGGCTCGCACCTTGGCGAGCGCCTTCACGTCGCTGAGCGCCTTGGCGAAGATGTTGCATGGGCTCGCGAGGCGGCATTCGTCGCCCTTGCTGATCGGCGTGCGGCCGAAGCCGATGGCGATGGCCGGCCCCTCGGGCCAGTAGGCGATCTCGCCCGGCGTCACCACTGCGCGCGCGTCGGCCTCACGCTTCACCCGCACCGGCACGTCAAAATAGACCTCCTCGCCCCAGGTCAGGGCCTCGGCCGCAAGCGGCAGCGCCGCGGCGATCGCGGTGGCGGTCGGCGTGTCGAGCAGCTCGGCGTCGAGCGTGAACGAACCGAAGTCGAAGCGGATGCGCGGCATGATGGCCCTTTGCAGTCACCGTCACACAGTATCACGCCCACTCCGACGGACGCCAATCGGAGAGCTAATCAAGCGGCGGAATACCCGCGGCCTTCACCACTCCGCTCCAGCGCCTGACATCCGCGTTCAGCAGCGCGCGGGCTTCATCCGGCGTCGAGCTCCTGGCCTGCAATCCCATGGCCGCGATCTTTTCGCTCACCTTGGGCGAGTTGATGATCTTGACCACCGCCTCGTTGAGCTTGCCGACGATGTCGGCCGGCGTCTTGCCGTGCGCCGCAATCAACGCGAGACCTTCCAGCACGAAACCTTGAATCCCGGCCTCTGCGAACGTCGGCACATCCGCGAGTTTTGCGAGGCGGCGCGGACAGGTCACCGCCAGCGCCCGCATCTTGCCGGCCTCGACCACCGGAATGGCCGTTGCCGCGACCTCGAACGACATCGTCAGGTGACCGCCGAGCAGATCGTTGATCACCTGGCTCTGGCCGCGATAAGGCACGTGAGTGAGCTGTGTGTCGGTCGTGGTCTTGAACAACTCGCCGATCAGATGGCCTGCAGTGCCGGCGCCGGGCGAACCGAATGACAGCTCACCCGGCCTTTTCTTCGCCTCCGCGACCAGCTCGGCGACAGTCTTGATCGGACCCGAGGCGGAGACGATGAGCACGTTACAGGTGGTGTAGGCCACCGAGATCGGGATCAGATCGACCTCGGGATCAAACTTGAGGTTGCGATAGAGCACCTTGTTGGACGCCATGTTGCCGGACGTCCCCAGCAGCAGCGTATAGCCGTCGGCCGGCTGGTCGATGACATATTGGACTGCGATGTTGCCGCCTGCGCCGGCGCGATTTTCAACCACCACCGACTGTCCAAGGACCACCGCGAGATCTTCAGCCACCATGCGGCCGATGATGTCGGGCGAGCCGCCGGCAGCGAATGGCACGATCATGTGCATGGGCCTGCTCGGATAGGACTGGGCAAAAGCATCGCCGGACGCCGCACCAGCCACAAGTATCGCCGCAAAGGCGGCCAGCATCAGCCGAAGATCGCGCACCATTTCGTTTTCCTCCCTCTTGTACTTTTTGTGCTTTGTACAAAACCCCATTCACATGGCGCCGCTCGCTTCGGCCCAGGCAAGCACATTGCGTGCGGCCTTCGCCATGGCGATGTCGATCATCCGGCCTTCGAACAACACGCTGGCATGCCCCTTCGTCAAAGCTTCATCGAACGCTTCGACGAGCCGCCGGCTTTCCGCGATCTCCTGGAGCGTCGGACGATACAACCGGTTGGCCGGCTCGATCTGAGACGGATGGATCAGCGTGCGGCCGCAATAGCCGAGCGAACGGGACCTGCTTGTGTCCTGCTCGAAACCGGCCAGATCGCCGATATCGGCAAAGACCCCGTCGAGCGGGTATCGACACCCTGCCGCGCGGGCGGCCACCAGCGAAAACGCGCGAGCATGCTCCAGGGTGCCGCCCAGGTTCGACCACTCGCAACCGAGATCGGTCATCAGATCGCCATCGCGTGCGCCGCCAAAACAAAGCGTTTCCGTGCGGCCGATCGCAGTCAGGAGATCGATCGCGCGAAGCACTCCGAGCGCGCTCTCGATCGTCAGGATCAGCTTGATCGTGCCACGGGAAAGACCGGCGGCGGATTCGTATCCACCAATCAAATCGTCGGCTGCGCGCAATGCCGGAACGGTCTCGGCCTTTGGCAGCAGCAACCCACGGACACCCGGCGTTCCGCAGATGACCGCCAGGTCCTCCTCGAAGTGCCGCGTTCCAGGCGCGTTCGGACGCACCCAGATCGCCTTGCCGCGCAGGACCGGCGCATAAGTTGCGAGGCACTTGCGGGCCGCGGCCTTCTCCGCGTCAGGCACCGAGTCTTCGAGGTCGACGATAAAGCCATCGGCGTCGAGGGCAGCCGCCTTTTCCAGGAACCGCTCGCGATTGCCGGGCAGGAATAGCAGGCTTCGCTGTATGGCCGGGTTGCGCGCGATCGCGGTCATGCGGGCCGCCAGACCTCTGCCGGAACCTCGACGACCTTCCCGTCGACCAGTTCCTTGATCGCGTCCGGCGCGTAGCCGCATTCGGACAGGATTTCCACGGTCTGCTCGCCGAGCAGCGGCGCCATCCGGTCGACGGCCGGCCCATCCTTGTCGAACAGTATAGCGTTCCTCACCATGCGGACCGGGCCCGCGCGCCGGTGCACGCCTTCGATCTCGACCCCGCGCTCGCGGGCGTGTTCGTTCTCGAACACGTCCTCGTAGGAGTTGACCTTCGAGCACGGCACTCCGAACGCGCACAGGGCCTCCACAAGCTCTTCGACTCTTCGCGGGGCGATCGCAGGCTCGATCAAATCGAGCAGTGCCTGCTCATTCGCCTTTCTCAATCCGTATCCGGCAAAACGCGGATCCTTGGCCTGTTCCGCGAGCCCCAGCACATTCATGATCTTGAAAAAAAGCTGGTCGTTCGGACACCCGATGACCAGAAGGCCGTCGCTCGCCCTGAACACCTGGTATGGCGCCGTCAGACGATGCCGGTGACCAAGCGCCTGCGGCACATTTCCGGTCGCGAGATATTCCGACGTCTCCCAAACCGCAGCGGCAATCGATGCATCGACCAATGACACGTCGATCCGACGCCCCTCGCCGTGCCGCACCTTGCCCATCAGGCCCGCGAGCGCCGCGTAGGTCGCAAACATCGCACCGAACATGTCACCGGTCTGCACGCCCGGCCGCATCGGAATATCGCCCGGCTCGCCGCTCACGGACAACGATCCCGAAGCCGCTTCAATGACCAGGTTGACGGCGGCGCGATCGCGCAGCGGACCGGTCTGGCCAAAGCCCGATACCGAGACGTAGACGATGTCCGGATTCACGGCGCGGATGTCGTCAACGCCGAGACCGAGTTGTTCCATGACGCCTGGTCTGAAGTTCTCCAGCAGCAGATCCGCGGTCGCGGCGAGTTTCAGAACGATGTCGCGCCCCGCCGCCCGTTTGAGATCGACAGCGATGCTCCGCTTGTTCCGATTGATCGCGATGTAGTTTGCGCTTTCGCCATTGAGATGCGGCTGCGTGTTGCGGATCATGTCGCCGACGCGAAGCGGCTCGATCTTGATGACGTCGGCGCCCATATCGCCAAGCAACATTCCGCTGAATGGGCCGGCGAGAAGATTGCCAAGCTCCAGAACCTTGATTCCCGACAATGGACGCGTCACGACACTCTCTTGCTTTTGTCCGTGTTCAAATTTTCCGCATCATACCGGCGCAAGCCATGCAAAACCGGGTGGCGCCGCCTATGCTCCTTGCAGTCCTGAGGGCGCCTGCCCACGACGCCGTCTGTCCCCAGTGAATTCACACCCGAAATGACAACAATCTTTTCTTCTCCTTCAGACCCTGTATTCCGGGCATGCCTTGCTCAGTTGAGGGCGTCTTCTAGGGACGCTTAGTGGACGGAGCAGGGTGTGGCGCCTGCAGGCGGGGCCCGTAACCCCGTCCCAGGAAGCGAGGTC
>CAKZHN010000101.1 GCA_936924235.1 uncultured Rhodoplanes sp.
CTGCAGGCGCCGCCATCCCCGCTCCGCCAACTGGCCGTCACCGGAAGACGCCCTCAGTGAACGGGGACGGGGGCAGCATAGGGGAGGGAGCCGAGGCGTCAAATTTGGTCCCCGAGTTTGCAAGGTCTATCAACAGTGCCCCGAATTGTATCGAGGCCATCGCACCGCACGGGCCGACTACAACGCGTGCCAAACCTCGGCACAGATCGGTTCAAACGTAAGGGAGGTTTGTCGCCGTCAACGGTTTGGGACGGTAGGCGCAGCGCCGTAACCCGTCATGGGCCTCGAAAAAATCACGAGCTCCGATCGAGCACCAGATAGCCCTTCTGCTCCATGCAGCGGCTGATGTAGGCGCCGGCGGTGAAAAACTGGCTGTCGCGTTCGTGCTTGCAGGCGGTGAGGTCGAGTTGCGTCTGTACGGGGTTTTTGTCCGCGTAGTCCACCACGGGCAGCGCGGAGGACCCGCAGCCGGTGAGCAGAACGAAGCACGCAAGCGACACGTAACGCATCCGCGATGCTGTATCAGCGCGCGGTAAAGACAGTCTTGATGGGGCAGCGCCCCGGCGCGTCTTACGAGCCCTTCTGCGCGAAGATGCGGCGCTCATCGCGAACCTGCAGCGCCGTCTTGATCTTCAGGATCAGGCTCGACGGATGCGGATCGCCATGGTGGAGCATCATTGTCGCCCGGACCATGTCGCCGTCGACCGGGAAATTGGAATGGTAGGTGCGGTAGCCCCAGAACAGATAGAGGTTGCCGGGCTTCAGGTATTTGATGTTCGGAATATCGCCCGAGGCAAGCTTGCGGTTGACGCGGTTGCGGTACCAGTCGCTCTGGACGATCGCCTTCTCGATGATGTTGAAGAGCGCTGACCTGCGGTAGCCGCGGCGGTTCGGGAACACGATCAGCTCGCCGGCGCGCCGCTTGCGCCCCTCCGGGATCAGGATCGGCGCCAGCGCCGTGATGACGTGCTTGTCGTAATGGTGGAGGAGCGACCGCTCGTTGCCGGTGCTGCCCGCGACGACGCGCAACCCGGTGAAGATTTCGTCGTCGAGCTTGGCGGTCGGGCAGCCGATCTGCGCGAGTGTCTGCATGAGCCGGCGCATCTGCGGATCGTTGGTCAGCTCCTGCGGCGGCGTGTCTTTGTTGCGCGACAACCCGTTCAGCGCGAAATAGCGCTTGCCCTTCTGCTCGACCAGGCCGTGGACGTAGGCCTGCGCGCGCGCGATCCAGGCCGGATCGATGGCATTCTCGATGCAGACGAAGCCCTGCCGGTCGAGCTCCGCGGCGAGCGCGGCCGGATCCAGCCGATCGGTCAGCAGCGCCATCGTGATCTCCAACCGGGCCCGCAAAAGGCCATTCGGCCGCCACCCGGCCGTGAGCCTAGGCGCCAATCCTGACGCATCGGTTAAAGCGATGTGCGCCCTTTGCGAGGAGTTGTGTCATCGTGAGGCGCGTTCGCGGTTGCAACATGCGTGAACGGCGGTTCATGCGCGCGTCGAGTCGATCGGGACTGATCGCAACCGGTTCGAACCGAACGGGCTGATGTGCGTTCTTATTTCGGTTCACATCCAGAGGAGAACCAAATGCCTGTGTTCGTTGTCCCGATCCTCATCGGTATCCCCGTGATCGTTGGCGGCGGATACCTGCTCATCCACGTTCTGCATCACTAAGGAGGCTACCATGAAGCGTATCATCCTCGCAGCCGTCGCTGCGTCCGCGCTGGCCGTTCCGGCGCTCGCCGATGAAGTCGGCGTGCGCGTCGGTCCGGTCGACGCCACCGTCGGCGCGGGCTCGTCCGAGACGGTCGTCAAGGAGAAGGAAGTCATCAAGGAGCGCGAGCCGCGCGAGAAGGTCATCGTGAAGGAGAAGACCGATCCCACGGTGGTCGAGAAGAAGACCGTCATCCATCACGACTGAAGATCATCGTCGTGACAGAAGAAAAAGCCGCCCCTGTCCGGGCGGCTTTTTCTTTGACCGGAGCGTCGCCTGCGAGCCGGCGCTGTTCGCAAACTGCAACCCTGTTTCGGTTTGCGCGTTCTCCATTCACCAACGAAGCGAGGTGGTCATGAGCGAGCTAACCATGGAGGAGAAGCTTTCGTATATCGATCCGGTGGAGCTGGAGAAGATCCACCAGTTGATCCTCAACAACGAAGTCGTCGAAGGTCCGCCGATCCTGCTGCCGGTGGTCCAGGCGCTCTGGCCCGAGCTGGCGCACAAGGTCAAGCCGCCCCGCGAGCAGATGCACTAGACGGCGCGCGGCTTACACGTCCCAACGGTGCATCCTGGCGCACCGCTCGACGACCACCACCGTAGCGGCGGGAACGATGTCTCCTGGAGTCCGTTGGCTTTTCGAAGAGGAAAGGAGCGCATCATGAGCATCAAAGGACAGGCGAAGGAAGCCGCGGGCTTCGTGAAGGAAGAGATGAACGAGCACGGCAAATCCCCTGAGAGCCAGAAGAAGGCTCAGGAGGGCCGCGACCTCCGCAACGAGGGCCGGGTCGAGGACGGCAAGGCGCCGAAGACGACCAAGCCCGGCACGGGCCACTAAGGTTCGCGCGCTCAAAAAAATCGCCTCAGCAATCGCTGAGGCGATTTTCTTTTTGCTTCGAACTGTGGCGCGGAGTCGGCCGCAAGCCAGCGGCTCTCCGGGACGGTCTTACTTCTTGGCCCGCTTCTCGCGGCCGCCGCCGACGCCGCACTGCTGCTCGATCCGGCGCGTGTCTTCGGCCGACAGATTGTAGTTCGCCATGGCGTGCTTGCGTGCGGCCTCGCGGCCGTACTGCTCGATGGCGGAACGCACCTGTTCGCACTGACCGGGGTCCGGCGAATTCTGCTGCGCGTAACACTGCGTCGACAGCACCACGGCCACCGCTGCGATCAAGAGTCTCTGCATTTGTTTCAGCCCCACAAGTTGCAGTCCCAGGACAGAGAGAAAACTCGTAACGCGCGCATTCACGCGCCACCCGCTGCGCACCCTAGCACGGCCTGCAGCCGGGCTTGCTCTAAATCCGTCCCATCAAGACCAGGATCAACAGGACAACGACGATGATGCCGAGCCCGCCGCCACCGTAGTAGCCGGTGCCGTAGAACGGCCCGCCGCCGACGCCGCTGAAGCCGCCGAGCAGGGCGATGACGAGAATGATGAGGATGATGGTGCCGATGGACATCAGTGCACCGTCGCTTCGTCGGAAATTTCTGCGAGAAGGCGCCAGGTCTCGGCGGTGTCCTTCAGTGTCTCGCTTTCCGCAGGACGCTCGAGCGCCATTCGCTCGCATTCGGCAGCACGTTGCAGGTACAGCTCAGCCATGAGGGCCTCCATGGTTTTCGGGCCGGACAATCGTTTGGCCGAGCGAAAAGTTCCCGCCAGGGTGCGCGTGCTGTTTTGGCTCGGGTCAGCGCCAGTGGCCGGTCGACGGAACAAAATCCCGCCTCCATGTGTTTCTTCCTATTGGAGGTTTTCGATGAATCAAGAACGCGAAGAACGCCGGGCCCGTCAGCGCGAAGAAGGCCAAGCTGCCTGGGTCCAATACCAGCAGGGCAAGATCGACACCCTGGCGCGCATGAAACACCTCAGAGAGATGAGGCTGGCGCGCGAGATGTCCGATGAAGAAAGCCAGGAGCGCAAGATCGACGAGGCGCTGGAGGAATCGTTCCCCGCCAGCGATCCGCCGTCGTTCGTCGCCCGCTAGCCTCGGTCTCTGGCCTGAGCCGGAGGATCTGAAGGCCTGAACGAAAAGGCCCCGCCTGGGGGAGGCGGGGCCGGACTGTGAGCAAGCGCTTGGGGGGACAGGGGGCTTGCTCAGACTTGAGCGTAAGATTCCCCAGATTCGGCTCCGGCCCCAGTGCGGAAACGCACACCTCAGAAAAGACCTCACCGGTAAAAAAAGACCCCGCCGGCGAGGGCGGGGTCTTGTTCCGAGCAAGCTGTCGGG
>CAKZHN010000102.1 GCA_936924235.1 uncultured Rhodoplanes sp.
AGCCACGGCCGAGTCGTGCACGGCGGGACGGCTGGCCATCGAATTCGCCAAGCGCGAGGGTGCCGCGCAGCACTACCTTGGCGGCTTCGTCACCTACACGAAGGACGCAAAAACATCGCTTCTTGGCGTACCTTCCGAGCTGATCGCTGAAGAGACCGCCGTGTCGGCTAACGTTGCGGCGGCGATGGCGCGCGGCGCGGTCATCAAGGCCAAGGCCTCGGTCGCTCTGGCCATCACGGGCGTTACCGGCGACAAGCCCGATGAGGATGGCAACCCGATTGGCCTCGTCTATTGTGCGGCCGCGCGTGCGGATGGTGGCGTGAAGACCGTGCAGCTCGCATTGAGGCAAGACAAGCCACCCGTGCTCATCGAGCAAACGCTCGAAGCCGCACTCAGCCTCTTGCGGGACTTCATCTTCGTGTGAGGCGGTGGTGATCGATGAGCGTTCTCTTCTTCGATATTGACGGCGTCCTCAACACCCGCGCTACCTCCAATCCCCGGAAGCTGCCTTATGTTGCCGAGCCGCGTCTGGTGGACCGGTTCAAACGCCTCGTCCTGAATACCCGGGCACGGCCCGTGATGATCTCCACGTGGCGCTACGATCCGGCCGGGCTTTTCAGCGCCAGACATCACGGCATCCCTTACCGCGGCGTTACGCCGGATCTTCCCAACCGGCCTCGGCGGGACGAGATCGTCGCCTGGCTAAAACGGCACCCCAAAGTGACCCGCTTTGCTGTGCTCGATGACGACGATGATGAACTCGACGCCCTGCCACTCTTTCAGCCTTCGCCTGCAGAGGGGCTCAGCGCGAAGATGGCCAAGGCCGTCGAGGCGTTTTTGCTTGGCAAGAGCGATCGCATACTGAAGCGGAGCAAGCTTATCCGTCTTGTGGAGAACACGGTGGACGTCCTGACCGGCCATCGGGGGTAGTTAGCGAAGAGAAAAGCGAGCGGGCCTGGCCGAATGGTCTTCAGCATTGGGCCAAGGCGCTGCCTTTCGCCGCCGGGTCCTGCACCTCCCAGTCGGACCTCCGCATCTCAGATCGCCGCCACGCCCAACTGTCGCGTCGGCGTGAAAGGGGAACACGCGCCACGTGGCGCGGTTGTGCCCTTAAGTTCCACTTTGCAGAAGGAGAAGAGACGATGGGCCTGTTCACCAGAGAAATCAAAACGATGGAGGACCTCTACGTCCACGTCCTCCAGGACATCTATTACGCGGAGAATCAGATCAAGCAAGCGCTTCCCGACATGGCCGAGAAGGCCACCAACCGCGAATTGACCGCAGCCTTCAAGGCGCATCTCACCGAGACCGAAAAGCAGATTGCCCGGCTTGAACAGGCCTTCCAGCTGCTGGGCCGCGAGCCAAAGGGCACGACCTGTCCCGCGATCGACGGCATCATCAAAGAGGCCAACGAGGTCGCCGGCGAGTGCGATGACAAGAAGGTGCTCGACGCCGCCCTTCTCGCCGCCGCGCAGGCGGTTGAGCACTATGAAATCACGCGTTACGGCACCTTGATCGCGTGGTCCGAGGAGTTGGGCAACGAGGCGGTTGCGAAGTTGCTCACCACCAATCTCAACGAAGAGAAGGCGACGGACAAGAAACTCTCCACGCTCGCGACCAAGAAAGTGAACTTGAAGGCAGCCGGCTGATAGCCGCCCTTGCGCGCCGGGAGAGCCCCATGAATGCCCATAATGAGCAAACAACGTCTGTATGGATGGACGGCTCACCGCCGCTAGCAGCACCGCAGCTCACGGAGGATGTAAGCTGCGATGTTGTGGTGATCGGGGCCGGCATTGCCGGCCTGTCAGTCGCCTACGAGCTCGCGCAGATTGGTAAGAAAGTCGTTGTGCTCGATCGCGGCACGATTGGCGGCGGCATGACCGCACGCACGACAGCGCATCTCGCGCCGGTCTGTGACGACGGCGTCTCCGCCCTCGCCAAAATGCGCGGCGAAGACATGGCCGCCAAATTCCAAGCGAGCCAAGCGGCCGCCGTCGATCGCATCGAGACGATCGTTAGGCGTCATGGCATTGATTGTGATTTTAGGCGGCTCGAGGCTTTCCTCTTCCCCGCGCCAGGGATGGTTTTCAAGGAAGCGCGCGAACAACAAGATGAAGAATATAAGGCGCTGCGGACCGCCAAGGTCGTTGTCACGAAAGATAAGGGCGTCCCCTTCGAAGGGTTTAAGGACGCACCCGTGCTCCGCTACGCCAATCAAGCAACCTTCCACCCCTTGAAGTACGTGGCAGGGCTCATCAGCGAAATCGAAGCCCAAGGCGGCCGTCTTTTCAGCGACACGCCGGTGATGGACATCGACGAGACCGACAATGGTGTGCGCGTGAAGACCGCAGGCGGCAGGGTCGTGGCTGCACAGCACGCGGTGTTCGCAACCAACGCCCCTACCTGTGACTGGGTTGAGATCCACAGCAAGATGGCGCCCTACCGCACCTATGCCATGGCGTTCGAATTGACCCATGGCTCCCTGCCCGACGCGCTCTATTGGGACATGGCCGATCCCTATCATTATGTCCGACTTCAACGCGGCCAGGGGAACAAGGATATTCTTATCGCGGGTGGTGCCGACCATAAAAGCGGTGAGGCTGATGATGGAGCCGTGCGATTCGAAGCGATCGAGGCCTGGATAAGGGAGCGCGTGCCTAAGCTCGGCCGTGAAGTCGCCCGCTGGTCGGGTCAGGTCTTGGACACGATCGATTATTGCGGATTTATCGGCCGCGATCCAAGCCGTAAGCGCACATTCATCGCGACGGGAGATTCCGGCCAAGGCATGACGCATGGGGCCCTTGCCGGAATCCTTCTGAAGAACCTGATCATCTATGGTGCGGGCGAGTGGTCGGATGTCTACGACCCCGCACGCAAGCCCGTTTCGGCGGCCATGAACTACATCAAAGAGAATGTCACGGCGATCAAGAATTTCGCCGAGTATCTCATGCCATCTGAGATCGCATCTGCCAACGATCTCAAACCTGGCGAAGGAGGCATCCTACGCGATGGCCTTTCAAAGGTGGCCGTGTGCCGCGACATGGGTGGAGCCTTACACGCGCGTTCGGCGATATGCACGCATCTCGGCTGCCACGTTCATTGGAATTCAACCGAGCAGTGTTGGGATTGCCCGTGCCATGGCTCGCAATTCGGTCCGGACGGTGATGTTTTGAACGGGCCTGCGATAGCACCCTTGGCTGAAGCCAGGCTTTCGAGCCCGCGTTCTGCGCCCAAAACGGAGGCGGCGGAGTAAGCTTTAGCCTGCCTCCGGAGCCTGCCGGACCGGCGCTCCCTGCCTCAGACTGTCACGGTTTGTGCCGGTGCGGGCAACGCCTCTGGCGCTTCGTGAACCAGTCCGCGTAAGGCGTATTCTTGACAAGGTGCCGATTGTAGTCGGGTGCTCCGTCGTCCCACCACACCGGGCCGCGTTCACCGAGCAGGCGCTTGGCCCGTTCGATCTTCTCTCGAACGCTGCCGCGTTCGCTGGTCTTGGCACTTTGCAGCGCACGGCGAGCGTCCATGAGACGATGAACCAACGCTTGGCGTTTCGATAGCGGCAGACCGGGATTGGCTGTGCGCCAGAGCCGTCCGCGAACCACGATGTAGCGACCATCGGGTGTAAGCGGATGGACCGCCTTGGAAGCTTTGGGCTTGTCGTTGGAGGATGGGGCCATGAACGCGGAGGAAGTTGCCGAGGGTTGAGTCGATCAGCGCGCGGAGCCGAACTTGAACCGGGCCCGCGGCGTCGTCTTCACTTTTATGCCGAGCAGCTGGGACTTCTTCTTAATGCTGCTCTCCGACCGCTTTAGCCGAATGGCGATATTACGAAGGTATACGCCCTGTTCCGCCAGGGACGTGAGCTTCGCCTCGTCTTCGAGCGTCCATGCGTAAACAAGTCGCTTCAGCATGAGGTCGCTGTTCCTCCGTAATGCGCATCCACGCGCGAAAGGCGCTCATGATGACTGTTTGAGTTTCGTGTCGCGCTCTGCGGCTAATTTTTCCCAGGTCTTGGCGATCTCCTCGAGAGCCGGGCGCTGCTCAGGAAGAGCGCGCTCCATCATGGCGCGGCATTCTTTCGCGCGAGCCAAATATTCCGCAACTTGTTTCATGGGTGCTTCAATCGTGCGTGGCGTACATAGCGGAGCGCCTCACTTGAGCCTATTAAATTTGATAGAGTCACATCCTAAATTTGATAGAGCGCCGGTTAGAACGAAATGAGCGATGGCGCCGTCACCCGCGGCGGGCGAGAGTCCCTTCGCCAGACGCGCTGATCTCGGCATTGCTGTTTCAACCGCGCTTATCCACCGGTTGAAAGGGTCAGATCGCCGTTGATGGGGGCGGCGCCGCGCTTTTTGGGCGCTCACGCCGCCCGACTGTGTCAGGTCCCGGTGAAGCCGTCTGGACCGTCACGCGATGCCAGCATAGCGGCGCCAACCGAAAGTGCGGCGGATAGCAGCGCGCCTGTCAGCAGGAGGGACATCGTCATCTCACTGCGGCATGCGCCCGCCGTCGCTGCGGGCCTTCGCAAGTTGCTCAGCAGCAAAGGCCGCCTCGTTAACGAGCCCTGGCACCTCGTCCTCAACCTGCTTCATGGCGGCTAGGACACGACGCAGGCCCGGCTGGCGCCGTTCGTCGAGCGTCATCTTCGCTTTATCCTGCATGACTACAC
>CAKZHN010000103.1 GCA_936924235.1 uncultured Rhodoplanes sp.
TCGTCCGCCGCATCGAGCATGCATGCCGTCGAAAAGCCCGAACCAATTTCGATGATTCGCTTTGGCTTGAAGTGGGCAATCATTGCCCGAAGGACTAAAGCGTCTCCGTACGGAAACGGGCCCCCTTCGCTATGGTAGCGCTTCGAGTCTTCTTTTTGCTTTGGGAAGGAGGTAGCTTTGATGATTTCGATCTCCGCGCGCCAGAATTCCAGCATTCCCTCTGGAGAAATAGCAATCCCTTCCAGTTCCGACGGCTTCAGTTGTAGCGACCTCTGGTGATATTCCTTTACAGAATCTGGATCGACGATTGGCGAATAGAAATGGCCTGGCGGGAAGATCGTTCGCAGTGGATAACGAGCCATTCGCACCATCCTTTGACGGTTAGTTGAGCGAAGGACGCGTATAGCACGAGCATGCCCAAACGTGAACTATGTGCAACTGGCTCATTCGCGCTGATTTAGGCGCTTACCTTAAAGTCGGCAGTCAGGGGCGCCAGCGTTGCGCATCACTGAATTCTGCTGGCCAATGGCGCACGCAATCATCGGCCGCTCGAACGCGCCGGTCACGTCCTTTTCGGTCACCGTCGCGTCAATCGCGCCAGGTTGCTGCCAGCGGCCTTTTGCCAGCGCGATCGCTGGGGTGGCTCTGTTGCATTCGAAGCATAAACGAAGCTGTGGCCCCGCACCAGGCGCGCTCGACGTTGTCGAGGAGGATGCCGGGCCGCCTACCCGAAAAACGCATGATTGAGTTGTTGGTCACAATCGGTGCGTTAACGGTGAACCGGCCACCATTGATCCTTCGCAGCAGCGTGTTCGTTGCATGGGGCGGGGACCCGATCTTGATCGCACCACCCACCCCCTGGCGAGAGTGCTATTATGCAATTGCATTCCGGTGGTATCGCAGAGAGCGCTGCGACCCAAGCGACGCAGCATTTACAATTTGCACCTTGAAATTGCCCTCGGCCTCGGCGTCGCTACAGCAATCTCATGAACGGACGCGGCGTCGGTTAACGCCGAACTTATCCGAGCCTGGAGTCGACTTCCGAAGTGATGCATAATGCCGACGATCTCAATCATCGGATCTGTCTTGCCCGTCATGCGAATTGTCCATATCCACCTTCCCAAAACAGCCGGATCAGCCCTGTTCGACGCGTTTAAAGGCATGAAAACGCCGAAAGTGCGGGTGTGTCCTGTTCGTTTCGAACGGCAGTTCAAGAAACAGGACGACCTGAAGGACTACGATTTCTACTCCGGACACATGTCCTTCCACACCGCGGAGCGCATTGGCGGAGATTTCATTACGGTCCTGCGCGACCCGGTCGACCGATTTCTCTCGATCTATTACTTCTGGCGCAGCCTCTACCAGCGCGAAATTGAGCGCACCCGCGCCACCACCCTCGCGATCAACTATTCGCTCGACGACTTTGCATCTTTCTTCGATGACAAGGGGCTGATCGAAGCGCTTTACAATCGCATGACTTGGCAGCTTGCGTATTCGTGGGAAGTGGATATGCGCAACGACTGGCGCCAGCAGCACAAGCTGAACGATCTAGGCGTGCTGGAACTCGCCAAGGAGAACTTGTCAAAGTTCAAAGTGGTCGGTTTTCAGGAACGCTATTCGGACGTTGTCGAAAAGCTCAACGGCTTGTACGGCATCAACATGGCCAACAAAGAGGTCAATGTCACAAAGTCCCGCGAGCGGGCCCACGACATCAGTCCTGAAACGCTTGCGAAGATTCGGTCCTGGCTCCATTTGGACGTTCAGCTTTACGAATATGCCCTGACAACGTTCGGTCAATGATTGAACGACGAAACATGGATCTGCGCTGATGGAAATCAAAACCAAATTCCCGACGGGGCATTTTTACTCGCCGGTCGTCGATCCAGAGACCGTGCGGAGCTATGTGCGGCGCGCGCGCACCAAGTCTTACGACAAGATCGCAGGTGTGCCCATTGACGTATCCCGGATGAAGGACTTCTGGGTCAATAACGTGCCCAGTTCGGCGATCTGGGAGTTTCCGGCGGCGGAAACTGAAGGCTATCGATATCATTTCAAGAACGCTTCATTCGGCCTTGGAGATGGAACCATTCTGCGCGCGATGCTCTATCACTATCGGCCATCGCGCATCATCGAAGTCGGATCGGGATTTTCATCGGCATGCATGCTTGACACCATCGATCGCCACGGCATCGGAGGTGTAGACATCACGATCATCGACCCCTACCCGGAAAGACTTCGCAAAATCCTGAAAAACGACCTGTCGCGCATCAAGTTGATCGACAAGCCGGTGCAGGACGTTCCGCTCGAGCTCTTTGCGGAGCTTGGCGAGAACGATCTCCTGTTCATCGATTCCACACACGTCCTCAAGACGGGCAGCGACGTCCATTACGAGCTAACCGAAATCCTGCCGGTGTTAAAGCCGGGCGTCGTCATTCATTTTCACGACATCCAGTTTCCGTTCGAGTATCCCGACGCCTGGATTTTCCAGGACAACCTGTCTTGGAACGAGGCTTACGCGCTCCATACGTTTCTGATGTTCAACGAAAGCTTCCGCATCCTTTTTTTCAACAATCTATTCGGCAGAATTGCCAACGACCTGGTGGCAGAACAGCTTCCGCATCATGCCCGTCACCCCGAAAGCTTTGGCGGGTCGTTGTGGCTGGAGCGGATCAAGCGGTAGTGGCGGTTCGTGTCACGTCGAAATTTGCCGGTATTGGGGCGACGGCCCGGTCGTGCTCGCTGCAACGACCTCCGATTGACGGCAAAATATCGCGGATCGACGGTCGCAGCGGCGAAAATGGGTCATATTTGACCAGTCTAATGATCACGCCTCCTGCACGACGACCACGCTATCGATATCTTACCGCAGGTTGAGCATCAACCCAGAGACTCGCCTCTGACAGGGTGCAACTATGTTGAGACTGTTCGTGCTTTGCATGATGATCATCATCGCTGCGGTTTCGGCGCAGGCGCAGCCGGCAGCGGTAAAATGGTCAACATTGGGCGTGGTGGCCGACGGAAAGTCGGACAACGCACAGGCGCTCAATGCCCTTCCCGCCAACGCCTCAATCATCGGCGATTGCCCGGCCGGTCAGCCGATCCGAATCGCCGGGCAATGGCTCCTGAAATCAAACTTGACAATACACGTGCAACCCGACTGCACGATGGCCTGCGACTGGCTCGGCAATCGGGGGGCCGGCTGCATCACCCAGCAGCGCATCCGCGAGCCTTTGACAAACGTCACGATCGACGGGTTGAGTTTGACAAATCCGAATCCAACGTTTCTGGGAAAGGCCCTTCGCCTATGGATTGATCACCTAACTTTCACCAATCTGACTGTTCGTGGCTTTACCGGCTTTGCCTACGTGCGCGGCTCCGACCAGGAATGGAGCTTCAACGTGGCCGGGAGCGCAACCGCGAATTCCAAAGGGGCCGGCGCCGCCAGTGATGGCTTCAGGCATCTCGGGAATTCGCCCAAGGTCGCGACACGAACGGGGCGACCAGCCAATGTGTGGGTCCACGACAGCCAGGTCGTTTCCGGCGACGCAGGATTGCAAGTTGCACCGGCATGCCAGCCCAACACGGCCTGGCACAACCTCAGTGCCGACGATTATCTTTATGAGAACAGTCGCGCCGTCGGCACGCCCGGCAACATGATTTTGATCGGCAATGGCGCTCAGAACATCGGCCTGTCGTGCAGCAACTCGATAACGAATATCAAGATGCGCAACATCAGCGGCAGCACTGCCACCACTGCGATCCGGATTCAGAACGGCTTCAACAGCACCGGACAACTCTCGAATATCTCGATCTCGAACCTGACTGCTGATCTGACGTCCAAGAACGACAATGAGGAGCAGGCCGCGATCATGATCCGCGGTTATGACGACAGCCTCATCGCGCATGTCACCCTCGAAGGCATCACCATCCGACACACCTTTGGCCGTTGCCTCGACGTCTCGGCCGCCCCCGCGACCGACGTGATGCTGAGCGGCATCGCCTGCGACGCGCCACGCGTCGGCAACCTGTCCAATGCCGTCATCCGAGGGACCAGCGGGACTAAGCTGCACAACAGCATCATCGCGAACTCAATCGGAGGCGCTGTCGAAATTGGCCCGCCGCCGAACCCATCGAATGCGCTGCTGGGCCGAATCAAGGGCGGCGACTTCACCGTGACGTCGCCCTCTATCACCAACAACAAATTCCCCAATGCGAGCCACAGCGGCGCCGGCATCGTCCTGCGCAATGTCAATCGCGCGACCGTGACCGATAACGATGTCTCGGCAATCGCTGATCAAACCAAGATCGTCTGCTCGTTGGGACGGGGCAACAACGTCGCGCGGAATGCAGGCGCTCCGGATTGCGATCCGTAACCGCCCTGCCGAAAAAGACCTGCCGATAAGACGATGCTAAGACGCCACGCGGTAGCGATCGTCCGTCGAATAGCCGAACGCGTCCATCTCCTCTTTGCAGAGGCTGAGGAACATGGCCGCCTGCTCGTCGGAGAATCCGGACGTCTGGAGTGAATAGATACGCGTGGCGCTGCCCTTTTCGGTCTGCTGCGGCCGCTTCGACTGAAAGGTGCTGGCGATGCGTTGCTGTTGAGCAACTGACAGGTGAAGCAGCTTGGCCAGCGCCTCGGCAACCTTGTCAGGCTGCTGAATCATGTCTTGTTGATCGATTTCGACATAACAGTCTTTCGACAAGTGGGGCCGGAGCCTGCGCCAAGCGGTCATATTGGCCGCCCAGGACCGACAATGGTGATCAAAATCATGGGCCGGAAATTTCTTGACTCGCGACAACACGTTTTCAATGCCACGACGCTTGGCGAAGATGATCGCGGCGTCCGGCCACAACTTTAAAATTTCCGGAAGGGACCGGATCATCTCCGGGCTACCTGTCTTGTCGAGCCACGGCGGCGTCGGATTCAGCTCTGATGCTGTCTGTTTGAAGACCTCGAACAACGAGCCCTTGAACTTCTCCTTGTCGACCGACACCAGCATGTTGCGCTTCTTGCCGGTGCCGAACACCTTAAAATGCTGGTCGGTCAATAGACTGATCTTTGAGATCAGCGACAGCAACGTGCCTTCGCGATAGCCATGATAGTCAACACTCATCAAGCCGTCGACAAGGGCGCTCGTTCCTGATCGGGCCGAACCCACAATAAAGACCGGGTAGCGCGGCGTTTGTTTCATAGGACACTACAATGTGCAGTTCGTTGACGAGCTCCAAATCAGAGGCTCGGGACTTCGGTCGCGAATGCGTTGCGCCGCCCGGCTCAACGCGGCAGAAGCTTAAGTCCTAACCTCGGCCCTTGGCCGGTCGGCTCTCCTTAAGCTGAAATGCCTGGCGCTCGCTCACCATGCTCTTCTGCTCGTCGCGCAAAATACCCAGACGCGTCACGATGTAGCTCTGCTGCTTTCGAAGCAGCGCCTTTTTCTTGTCGTCCGCGTCCTTAAGATCTTCCCTCACCTTGGCCCGGTCCTTCTGGAGCTGGGCAAGTTCCTGCTTTATGTACGGCAGCCGCTGGCCGACATAAATTCGGCGCCGGTGTTCTGCCTTGGCCGCGTCCGTCTTACGTTCTTCTGCCAAAGTAAACCTCCATATCTCAACCTCATGAAGTGCCGAGATTATATACCGCCAGACACCAACTGCGACAAGAAGCTTGAGACGACTTGCTTACTGCCTTACGGCGCCGCGCTGAGTTTTCGCTCCGCCAATAACAGCGGCAGCTTCGGCTGAACTCAGGAGCCAGAGCAGCGACGACCGATTGATGCACAGCCCGTCGTCTTGGCCGTTCCGCGGTACCGGCCGAAAGGTAACATCCGACATGGTTCTGCGGAGACAATTCGAGCGGAAGTCATCATCCGACCGCAATGCTCAACCAGGAGGCGAGGGTAGCTCTAATATCATTGGTGCTAAAGCGTCGGGCGCCGGTGACCGCCGCGGCCAGGCGTCTTCGGATACAGAATTCCGTCCTTCGTCAGAAGACCGCGATTGGCAGCGGCTGCATGCTGGATCGACGTTGTCCCGGCCTAACCGGGCCGATGTGAAGAAATGGTATTCGCGACAAAATCGCTCATAGCCTTGTCACTGGAACGCGGACCGCTTCATCGGCCACTCACACCGGAGATCAATTAGGGAATGGCAAGATAACGCCAATTAGCCCCGGCTGACCTTCAGGCTCTCGCGCTCTTCGACCATGGACTTCTTCTCTTGCCGCAGGATTTCCATCCTCACGGCGAGATAGGTATTTCGCTTCCGCAGCTCGGCTTTCTTGGCTGCCCCCGCGGACTTCAAAGCGAGTTGCACTTTCTCGCGCTCAGTTCTTAGTTGGCCAAGCTCCTGCGTGATGATCGGGAGGCGGTAGTTGACGTAAATGCGGCGCCGGTTGTGTGAGCGGGCTACCGGGTCCATCTTGCGTTCTTCGGTCACAGTGCAATCTCCATCTTAGCCTCAGCCAGCATCATGTATACTGCTGGACCATAACAGCGACAAGAACTTCAGGCTGGCGTGGTTATCGCCATGCCGGATTCTTGCGGCGTTTCGGCGGAACACGGAAGTCTTTAATGTTGGCCCAAACGCCAAATAGCGCTAATAGATTGTTTGGGTCCGCAGCACGGAGTTTAGGCATTGGCGCGGGATTTATTCATTCATATCGGACTGCCTAAGACCGGTTCGACCGCATTGCAGACGTTCTTTGCACGCAATCGCGAAGCCCTCCTGGCCAAATCGGTCGACTACCTTCCGATCGGAAATTTCGCCGAGGCCAAGGCCGGACAGATTTCGTCGGGCAATGGCGCGTTGCTCGCGCGCTCGATGCTGCCCGAGAAGAACGAGGCCTATCTGCCCTGGAACCAGGAACGCGTCAGTGGCGCCTTCAAGGCGGCTGTCGCCAAATCCGGCGCAATTGCGATGCTGCTGTCGTCAGAGTTGTTCGCCCTGGCCGAGGTCCCGGCATGGTCGAATCTGCTGACCCTCTGCCGCGAATTCGACCTGTCTGTGACGTTCCTGGCGGTGCTGCGCAATCAATGCGACTGGGTGTCGTCGTCCTATCTGCAGAGGATCAAGCGTCACCGGCTGACCCAGGATTCCGACGAGGCCATCCGAAGGGTTTACCTGGAAGCGAAGTACCTCAAGTACAATACCTACTTCGCTGCGCTCTCGCCGCTGGTCAATGGCCGCATCGGCCTGATCTCCTATGACCAAGTGTCCAGCAAGGGCCTCATTCCGGCGACGATGAGCCGGATCGGCATCACCGACATGGCGTCCTTCACCCTCGACAAGGCGCCGATCAACATCACGCCCTCGCCTGAGGAAATTGCGTTTCTGCGCCTCTGCAATCAGTTCAGTCCCGACATGACGTTCTCGGATGTGCTGGCGACGCCGATGGCGAATGCCAACCATTCGGCCCCGTCCAAGCGCTGGACCGCGATCAATCCGGCGCTGCGGGAAAAGATCCAGGCGAACTTCGCGGAGGAAAACAAAAACCTCCAGACCACGTTCAGCCTGCCGAACGATTTCTTCAGCGAGCCCTGCGCGAACTACGTCAACCTGGAGGAGGTGTCGATCTCGATGCCGACTCTGTCCATGCTGCTGGCGCGTTATCTGACCACCTACGACCGGCGCATCCGCGCACTGTCGGGCGAGGTCGCCAGCGTCAAACGGGCGCAGCACAAATAGCCCGCCGGAGGCCCTGGGCCTCATCCCGTCACGCCTCAACGCACATCGCGCGTTAAGGCACGCCACGCCTTAAGGCAGGCCGTCAGCTCGCTTAGGTTTCGGAGGCCTGGGTCTCGGAGCCCTGGGTCTCGGAGGCCCTCAGGTCTCGGAGGCCGGCCGGGTGCGCTTCGGTTCGCCCTGGAAAACCCGGACCCGTCCGCCCTGCTTCTTCGCGGCCGGCAGGGCCGCCTTGTCGGCCGGCGGAACGGGCTTGCGCCGCTCTTCCGCAGGCCGCACGCCCTGGGCCTGAGCCCGCTCCGCGTGCTTTGCGCCCTGGGCCCGTCGAACGATCGGGGCCTTGGCCGGGGCCTCGACCGAGTCCTGGTTCTTGCGGAACACACGTTTCTTCTGCCGGCGCGCGTCCTCGACGACAGCGGCGCTCTTCTTGCCGATCTCTTCCAGCGTGACCCGCAAGCCAACAAGCGGCTCGCGGCCGGTGGGGCCGGACAACATGACGCGCTGGCCGCTCATCCGGACCTGCGGCGATCCCAGGAACAGGGCTTCGACCTCAAGCTGATGCTTGGCGGCCTGCTGGCCCGTGATCTCCAACGTCGCGCCGACCAGCGGCAACGCCCGCCCGCGGGTTCCAGCGAACGTTCCGGCCGCAACCATCGGCGTCTGCATCGGCCTTGGTCCACCGACGAACACCGCATAGCGAAGATCGATCGCCTGGGGCTTGTTCGGCCAATGCAGGAGCAGGCCCTCGATCCGCGAGGGGGCCGCAGGCCCGGCGATCCACTCTCCCGGCCGCACGACAACGTCGCCGATCCCGGCCACGTGTCCGCGAACCCTCAACGACGCGACGTCGACCGTCGCCTGCTGGGTTTCGGTAAAGGTCTCGACCGCGGACGCGCCTGTGGGGTTGTTGGAAATGGGCACGAGCTGAATTTTCGCGGCGGCGGAGCTATTGGCCTGGGCCGGCGTCACCGTGATGTCGACGCTGCCGCCCTGGGCGGCGCGGACCACCAGACAGGCGCCGGGCGACCAGAGCACGGACTCGTCGGTGCCCGGCGGCAAAACCACCTTGATGTGTTCGGAGTGGTCCGGGGTCAGAGACACCGTAACGCGCGGGGGATTGGCCACGTCCTCGGCCGACTCGTACCGGACCAGGAACAGGCCGCGCGGAATCTCCACTGACTTTTTCTGTTGCCCGTCCATAAAGCCCCTTATGCCAAATCTGTTGTCGGCCCTGCCGCGGCCCGACTGTGGCTACAACACGTCAAGAGAGCGATTTATCGCATCGTTCCAGTAATTTATACCAGTTTACGCCATTGTGATAAACGCCATGGTGATAAACCCCGAAGTCTGGAACATCGATTTGCTTAGGCAAGCCGCGCTTCACACGGTAACGATTGACTAAGGCCTATCCTTGCCAAGATCGAAGCTCCTTTTTGGCCGCGGGTAACGCTAATGCCCAATGATCGCGTCAGAACTGCATGACAGCGTGCCACCTTGGTCAGAAATCAGCAATTTGTTACAGCCCGGCGAAATAGTACGTCCGAAACCCATTTTGGCGATCGATAACCTGGACGATTCGATGAAGAGAATCCTGTTCGTTCATAACAATTTCCCTGCACAATTTGTTCACATTGCGCGGGCGCTGGCCAAGGATCCGGGCGTTCAGGTCGCGGCCATCGGCACCCAGACCGCCCGCCCGATCCCGGGCGTGAAGCTTTTGAAATACAGCATCGGCCAGGGCGACGTGGCGGCAACGCATCCGTTTGCCCGCCGTTTCGATCTGGAATGCCGCCGCGCCGAGGAAGTGCTCTACGCCGCCTCCAATCTCAAGGCGTCAGGTTTCGTCCCCGACATCGTCCTGGCGCATCCCGGCTGGGGTGAAACAATACCTCTGCGGTCGGCGTTCCCGGATTCGCGCCTGCTGGCCTATTGCGAGCTCTACTACCGCTCCAAGGGCCAGGACGTCGGTTTCGATCCGGAATTTCCTGTCGCCGGCCTCGACGGCGACATCCGGATTCATATGAAAAATGCCGCCACGCTTCTGGCGCTGGACGACTGCGATGGCGGCATTTCGCCCACGCAGTGGCAGAAGTCGACCTACCCGGCCGAGTATCAGAGCAAGATTCACGTCATCCACGAAGGCGTGAACACCAACCTGGTGAAGCCAGACCCGGATGCCAGTTTCCAATTACCGTCCGGACGCGTGCTGACGGCGGCCGACGAAGTCGTCACCTATGTGACGCGCAGTTTCGAGCCGCTGCGCGGCTTCCACATCATCATGCGGGCCTTGCCGCAGATCCTCAAACGGCGAAAGGACGCCCATGTCGTCATCGTCGGCGGCGCGGGCAGCCCGTATGGCCTGGAGCCCCCGGCCGGCAAGTCCTGGAAGTCGATCTTCCTCGACGAAGTCGCGCGCCAGATCGACACCAACCGCGTGCACTTCGTCGGCGCACTGCCGCACGCGAGCTACGTGAAGGTGCTGCAGATCTCGCGTGCGCATCTCTACTTCACCTATCCGTTCGTGCTGTCGTGGTCGTTCCTCGAAGCGATGGCTGCGGGCTGCCTCGTGATCGCCTCCGATACGCCTCCGGTTCGCGAGGTGCTCGATCCGTCAAAGGGCGTTCTGGTGCCGTTTCTGGATTACGACAAGCTTGCCGCCGCAACCGTGGACGCGCTGGCGCGGCCGCAGCGATACGACAAGCAGCGGATCCAGGCGCGCAAGTTCGTCCTGGAGCACTTCGACAACGCCCGCGTCTGCATGCCGAAATTGCGGGAGTTTCTCGGCTTCAAGGCGAGCAAACGGCGCGCCAAGGACGAAGACGACACCGCACTCGTGGCGAGTGAAGAGACCTGAACCCTGCGCTGACGATGGCCCGTCGACGAAAACCGACTGCCGACGATCCGAAAGGCCGCACGCATCCGGCATTCTTCGACGACGAACATCACCACGAGGCGCTCGAGCAGCTTGCCATGCGAACGCTCGCCGCAGGTGATGCCCGGTCGGCGTTCAAATTCGCCGACCGCCGTTGCCGCATCGCGCCGCGCGCGCAGGCCCATCACTTCACGCTGCGTGCGGAGATCCTGCATCGCATGGGCGACCGCGACGCTGCGCTCCGCGACCTGAGGCGCGCGCTGGAGCTGCTTCCCGAGGACATCGCCGCCAACCGCCGCATGCTGGAATGGGGCAACGGCGCCGAGAAGCTTCGGGCGGCCGAGGTGCTGCTGCAGCGGGAACCGAATTTCAAATCGCTGGCGTCGGTCATCGCGGCGCTTCGCAAGATCTCGAAGCAAACGGCCTTCGCGGCGCTTCAACACAGCGAAGGTCACATCACCGGCTGGGCGGTCTGGTCGGGCCGCAAATCGATTGAGCTGCGCATCGATACCGGAGGCTCGATCACGAGCACGACGATCGCCGCCGATCCCGATCATCCGCTCCGCGCCGGTGCCGGCCACGCGGCCGGCATTGCGGTGCCGCGGCCGGGCTCGGAAGGGCCGCAGATCGTGACACTCTCGGCAGGCAAAAAACCCTTTTACGAGAAGCTGTTACCGCCTGCCCGCCGAACCGCGCCGGCGGCCGCCCCGGCTGCTGCGAAGCGCCGGCCCGGCCCCGCCGGGTCCGATCCGCTGACCGTCATCGTCCCGGTGTACGACGACCACGATGCCACCAGGGCCTGTCTCGAAAGCCTGCTGCCCGAGTTGCAATCGAAGGCCGGGACGACTGCCATTCTGGTGAATGATGCGAGCCCGGACGCCCGCATCACCAAGCTCCTCGACAGCCTCGCGCAACGCGACGGCGTCCGCCTCATCACCAACGAACGCAATCTGGGCTTCGTCGGCTCGGTCAATCTCGCGCTCACCGCAGTCACGGTCGGCGATGTCATTGTGCTGAACGCCGACACCGTGGTGCCGCCCGGCTTTGCCACGCGGCTGCGCGCTGCCGCACGCTCCGCACCCAACATCGGCACCGTCGTGCCGCTGTCCAACAACGGCGAGTTCACGAGCTTTCCGGTTCCGAACACACCCAATCCGATCGGCCCGGTCGAGGAGATCATGGCGATCGACGCCGTCGCCGCGGACGCAAACGCCGGCGCGGTCGTCGACATCCCGAATGGAACGGGATTCTGTCTTTATGTGACGCGCGAATGTCTCGACGCCATCGGCGTTCTCTCCGACATCTTCGAGAGCGGCTATCTGGAAGACGCTGACTTCTGCCTGCGCGCGCGAGAGGCCGGATTCCGCAACGTCTGCGCGGCATCGATCTATGTCGGGCATGCGGGCTCGCGCTCGTTCGGGGCGAAGAAGCGCGCGCTCGTCATGCGCAACATGCGGCGGGTGGAAGCCAGGTTTCCGGCCTACCGCAACGAATGCGCCATGTTCGTCAAAGCCGATCCTCTGAAGCCGCTTCGCGCCGCGATCGAGCGGCAGATGCCCGCGCTGAACGCCGGCGCGGTGCTGTTGGTTTGCAGTCCCGGGCCGGGCGCAACGGCGGCCGCGGCGCGGGCCGCGCAGCTTGCCGCCGACGGCGACAAATCGATCATCGCGGAGCTTCGCCCCAACGCGTCGCCTCCGGCTGTTCGCCTGACCAATCCGGCCGAAGGCCTGCCGCAGTCGCTGAATTTCGAGATGCCAGATGCGGCGCCGGGGCGGGCCTTGCCGGAATACCTGGCCAGGCTGCGGCCATCGCGCATCGAACTCGTCGGGCCGCCATTCATGCCCGCAGGGTTTCTCGATGTGCTGCTCGGCCTCGATGTCGCGCTCGACGTCCTGGTGTCCGCGGGCGCGAGCGAGCAGGCCGGAGAGCCTAACGCCAGCTCCCAATGGCACGACCTCCTCGAACGGGCCAAGCATGTGCTGGTGCCCGACGCATCTGCGGCTTCGTTCATTGCCCAGGAGCTTTCCGGCACCAAAGTGGTCCGGCTCAAGGCTCGAAAGGATGCAGCGCCGATCGTCGTCGGCGCCCCGGCCGGCGACGCCGGTGCCCTGGCGCTTCTGACGATCGATGGCTGTGCTGCAGACTATGGACTCATCGACGAGATCGCCCGAACGATCGAGAGCAAGCCATCCGCTCCGGCCGTGGTGGTTATCGGCAAGACCCTCAACGATCTGGAGCTGATGAAGATTCCGAACGTGTCGGTGACCGGCACAATCGAGCCGGACGAGATCGCCGATACGCTCAATCACTACGGCGTCAAAGCGCTGATCGTGGCGGCGCGGGAGCCGCTGTTCGGCCACCCGATGGTCGGCGCGCTCCGGGCCTCGTCCTTTCCGGTCGCCTTGTTCGACTGGTCGCGGGGCCAGGTGGCCGCGCAACGAGGCGATCTCCTGATCGACCCGGCCCTGTCGAATCCCAACGCGGCGAAAGCCATTCGGACCTGGTTTGATCGTATATGATGCGGATCGAAGTCAGGAACCCGAATCGCGCTGCACGCCTGTCCCCACCAACGCATTGTCCGCGCTAGCTTCGGCGACGACCCCAAGAATGGCGAAACGAAAAAAAACTTCGAAGGCGCGCACCGAGCCCCGATCGGAGCCAAGGCCGGCGCTCAAGCCGGAGTCCAAATCCGGGCGCGGAACGCCGGCGAAGCCGGCCGCTGACGCTTCGGCATTGGGATCCGCATCGAACAAGCGCGTGCTGCGCGGAGCGCTCAACAGGATCACCGAAGAGGGCTTCGACGGCTACGTCTATGACGAAGCCGACCTCGGCCGCCGCTTCGTGGTCGAGCTGCTGCTCGATGGCGTGCCGCTCAAGCTTGCCCGCGCCAACGCCCACACCCATCAGCTTGCGCAGCAGCGCGTCGGCGATGCGCGTTACGGTTTCTCATTCATGGTCCCGGCCGCGGTTCTTGCGGCGGGCTCTGTCATCGAAGTAAGGCTGGCCAATGACGGCGCAGCGGTCGCCGCGCCGGTCGCGCTCGGCGCGCCTTCGGGCGCTGCGCAGTGGCGGCAGGCGGGAGACGCGAGCTGGCTCGGCGGGCTCAGGTTTGCCGGCTGGTGCAATCCGGATCAGGGCGCGAGTCCCAACGTCGCCGTATGGGTCGATGGCGAGCAGGTTGCGGTGACGCAGGCGATGCTTTGGACCCATGCGGGATCCGGCGACAATGTGAGAGCCGTTCGCGGCTTCGACGTCCAGCTGCCGGAGCGCTTTGCCGACGGCCGCGTCCGGCGCGCGCGCTTTCGCACCGACAGCGGCGTCGAACTGACGCCGGAGCCTCTCGCGTTCGTCGCCTTCCCCGACGCGCTCGAGAGCATGCTGTCGTCGATGGGCGAGATCGAAACTGAAAAGCTTCGGGGCGCATTGTTCGACCGGCTGTTTCCCGCGTCGCTGCCGCTGTCCGATTATCAGCGATGGTGCGAACGTTTCCCGATCGACGTCGAGACGGAAACCGCGTCGCCGATCGCGGTCGTTCTGGTGGGTCACGGGTCGGTCGATACATCGCTGCAAAGCATCGAGAGCCAGGGCTACGCGGAGTGGCTGGCCGCGGCGATGCCCGAGCAGAAGGAGCCCACCGGATTCGACCGGACGCTGTTGTCCGACTTCCTCGACGATGACGCAAGCCATTGTGAAATCATAGTTTTTAGCCTTTCCGGAACGGTGTTTTCGGGCCCTGCATTGCAGCGGATCGCCAACGCATTTGCCGACTTCCCGGATGCCGACCTGATCTATCCGGATGTCGAAATCGAGCGGGCCGATGGCTCGATCTGGCCGATCGCCTGGCCGGCCTTCGACTACGAGCGAATGCTCGAGCAGGGTTATGCTGCGCATCTGTTTGCAGTCCGCCGCCGAGCGCTTGGCGCGATGCTGAAGTCGGACGCGCAAAATCTCTATCGGCTGTTCAACAGCGCGCTGGATCGCGGCGGCGCAGCCGCGGGGAAGATCGTTCATGTCCCGGGAGCGCTCGGCACGCTGCCGCCGCTGCCGCTCGAGCTTGCGGTCGCCGATCTGGCCATGGCCACGGCCGAGCATCTGAAGGCCCGCGACGGCTCGGCCAAGATCGACAAGAGATCGGGAACGGCATTTCCGGCGATCCGCGTCACCCGGACATTGCCGCGCGGATCGACCACGATCATCGTTCCGGTTCGCAACAAGGCCGCCCGCTTGCGGGCGTGCCTCAAGTCCATCCAGCGCACCGTCACCGCGGCCCGGGCCGAGGTCATCATCGTCGACGACGACTCCTCCGATCCTGAGATGCTCGATATCCTGGATGAGCTCGAGGGCGGTTCGGCGCTGGTCCTGCGCGCCGGCGGCGATTTCAACGTGGCGCGTCTCAACAACATGGCGGCCGGCAAGGCCCAAAGCGAATACCTCTGCCTGCTCGGCAGCAGCATCGAGGCCCTCGACGACCGGTGGCTGACCGAGATGCTGAGCCGCATCGCCGAGCCCGATGTCGGCGCCGTGGGCGCCATGCTGCTGGCGCCAGACCGGATCGTGCAGCACGGCGGTTTCGTGCTCGGTCCGGGTTTCGCTGCGGCTGCCGCGTTCGGCGATCGCATCGAGTCCGATCCGGGCTACGCCGACGCACTTCGCGTCGCGCATGAGACCAGCGCCGTCAGCGCCGCCTGCCTGCTGACCCGCCGGACCGACTATCTTGATTGCGGAGGCATGGACGAGCTCCGCTTCGCGGCGAATTTCAGCGACGTCGACTACTGCCTGAAGCTCCGCGCCGCGGGCAAGCGCGTGGTCTTCACGCCGCATGCGCGGCTCGTTCATCACGAACCGGCGTCGCCCGAGGGCGTCCTTCGCAATCGCCCCGGCCATTTCGAACGTGACCTGCGGATGCTGCGCGCCCGCTGGGGCGACGCGCTGATGAGCGATCCCTGCTACAACCCGATGCTGTCGCTCGATCCGATTCCATTCTCGGGCCTGGCCTGGCCGCCGCGGTCGATGAAGCCGCGAACCAACGACGCGCCCGTTCCGCTCGACGTCGTTCCCGGGCTGTGAGCCGACCTGCCACGACCGACCGGACAACGGCTGAGCGAGAAGCTCTCAGCGCGACCGCAGACCCGGATTGTCTGTGAAAATCAGCCGAGCGCCTGCAGGCGCTTTTCCGCGGCCTGGTTGCCGCTGCGCGCGGCTTCCTGATACCAGCGACGCGCCGCCGTATCGTCCTTGGGCACGCCGCTGCCGGAGTGGCACATGTCGCCCAAGGCAAGCTGAGCCTCCGGCATGCCCTGCGCGGCGGCCTTTTCGAACCAGTGATAGCCGCGGGCCGGATCGGGTTCGCAGCCCTGCCCGTTCGACAGCATCACCGCGAGATTGTACTGCGCGATCTTGTGGCCCATCTGGGCGGCGAGGTCGTACCAGATGATCGCCTGCGGCAGATCCTTCGGCACGCCCTGCCCGGTGCAGAACATCACCGCGAGCTGGAATTGCGCGGCGGCATGATCGGCATGCGCGGCGCGCTCCAGCCAGCCGGCCGCAGCCTCGGCATCGGCCGAAACGCCGTTGCCGTTCAGATAGATGATTCCGAGGCTGAACTGCGCCTCGGCATTGCCGGTTTCGGCCGCGGTCTTGTACCACTTGACGGCATCGGCCGGGTTGGCCGCGATGCCGTAGCGGCCAGCAAACATATGCCCGAGATGCAGCGCCGCCTGCGCGTGGCCGGCATTGGCGGCCTCGGACAGCAGGTCCTGGCCGCTTGCGGCATCGCGCGGCTCGGCCTGCAGCTTCAGCAGAGCGAGCGTGGTCTTGGCTTCCATGTCGCCGGCCTCGGCCGCCGGCACCAGCCACTGGGCGGCAAGCTTGAGGTCACGCTTGACGCCCTCTCCGGCGGCGTAGAGCCGGCCGAGATGCGTGTTCGCCGCGCTGATGCCGGCCTTGGCGGCAACCTCGTACCAATGGACCGCCTTCTCGGTGCTCTGCTCGACACCGGTGCCCTTCGAATAGAACACCGCGATGTTGTGAGCGGCCGTGCCGTGGCCGTTCTCCGCGGCCTTCAGGAACCAGCGCGCAGCCTCTCGGAGATCCATCGGACCGCCGGCGCCGGTGGCGCACATGCGGCCGATGATGAACTGCGACGGCACGTCGCCGCGTTCCGCCGCTTCGCGGTACCAGCTGGCCGCCTGGCGCAGATCCGGCTCGACGCCGTCGCCGCGCGCGTAGAACTCCGCCAGCTTGATGATGGCGGGCAGGTGGCCTTTCTTGGAGGCGCGACGGAGATAGGTCTCGGCCTTTTCCGTGCTTTGCTTCACGCCGTCGCCGCGCTGATAGAAGGCCGCAAGGCTGAACAGTGCACGCGGCTCGCCCTGGTCGGCGGCGAGCTTGAGCATCCGCACGGCTTCCTTGGGGTCCGCGGGCTTGCCCTGGCCGGCCTGATAGATCGAAGCCAGCGCCACTTGCGCCCGGGCCAGGCCCTGCTCGGCGGCCTTGGCGTAGTAATCGGCGCCCCGCTCGAGATCGACCGGCACGCCGAGACCCTGATAGTAGATATCGCCCAGCCCAAACTGGGCGCCGGCGACGCCCTGCTCCGCAGCGAGCTCATACCAGTGCTTTGTAGCGGCGAGGTCGATCTCCATGCCCCGGCCCTGGCGGTACATCTCCGCCAGCACCAGCTGGGCATCGGCCTTGCCTGCTTCAGCGGCCTTGCGGATCCAGTGGACCGCGCGGTCGTCGTCCTTTGCAACGCTGATTCCGTGCGGAAACACCGCGTTCGCGGTCTCCTGGACCTGGTCGCCGATGCGATGCGCAGCCGAGCGCATCCAGTCCAGAACCATCGAGTGGGCGGTGCCGCCGTAAAGATAGCTCAGCCCGAGCTGAAACTGAGCATCCGGATGCCCGGCCTCGGCAGCCATCGTGTACCAGACGATCGCATCGGGAGGACTGCGAAAGACGCCCTCGCCGCGAGCATAGAGCAGGCCGATCCGATAAAACGCGTCCGCGCTGCCCTTTTCGCCGGCGAGCTTCCACGTGCGCATGGCATCGAGGAAATGGCCTTGGTCCTTATAGGCAATGCCGCGCTTGAGCAGCGCCTCCGAATCACCGGCCGGCAGGAACTTCGTGAGCAGCGATCCAATCATGGATCAGGGCTCGCGCATGGATTCGCTGAAGCCTCTCATGCCGCCGCGCAGCATGTACATGGCGACCGAACGGCTGCCGACCCGGATGTCGCTCGACAGCGTCATTCCCGGGATCAGCCGGAAATTGCTCGGCACGTTCCGGAAGTTGGAGTTCTCGACCGTGCAGCGGATCTTGTAGTACGGGTCCACGGGCTTGCCGTCGTCGTCGGTGGTGAACGCGCCTTCGCTGATCCAACGCACCTTGCCTTCAGCCCAGCCGTGCTCGACGAACTGGAAGGCGTCGACCTTCAGCACGCAGGGGTCACCCGACCGTATGAAACCGATATCGCGGCTCGAGATCCAGGCTTCGCCCTCAACGGGGGCGTTCAAAGGCATCGTCGTGAACAGCACGTCGCCTTCCTTGAGCACCGATCCGACCGACAGCTTGGCCTTGGTCAAAACGATCGACGCCTCCTGGGCGGTCCACTGCACCAGATCCTGCTTCCTGACAGCCTTCTCGAGCTGCGCACGCGCCCCGTCGAGAGTGGTCCGTGAGGTCACGAGGTCCTGGCTGAGCTGGGAGTTCCATTGCTGGATGAAAGTTTCCTTGGTCGCCTTCGTGGCCTCGACCTGGTGCTGGGTCTCGACGATGGCGTTCATCGTGTATTCCAGCTGGCGGGTGATCTCCAACCGCGCGTCCTGGGAAACCAGCATGTTGAGCTGCGAACCCGAGCCGCTGTCGGCCAGCATGGTCCGCATGTCTTCGATCTTGAGCGCGATCTTTTCACGGTTGCGGTAGGTCACCACGTCGGCCCGCATCTTCGTGAGCGTCGCCTCGTACTGCTGGATCTGGGCGTCGTAGGTGTTGACCTGCTCGCGGTACTGCCCCGTGTGCTGGTCGTAATAAGCCAGCTGGATCGCCTGATACTTGTTTTTGTCCGCGTCGCTGGTCGGCTCGAACGTCAGCTTCTTGTTGGCGATCTCGGCCTCGTCGCGGGCGACCTGCGATTCGAGGCTGGCGATCTGGCTCCTGAGCTGCTGCACGTCAGCCGCGGCAAAGGTCGGATCAAGGGTGGCCAACTGCTGGCCGGCTTTGATCTGTTCGCCCTCGCGCACGTCGATGGTCTTGATGATCGAGGCATCCAGCGCCTGATAGACGTTGACCGCGCGCAGCGGCACGATCTTTCCGGAAACGCTGGTCACGACACGATCCATCGTGGTGACGAATGCAAGCAGCAGAAGGCTTGCCAGCATGCCGCCGAGGATGAAGACGGTCATGTGCGCCCAGGCCGGCTGCGGCGCCTCGCGCAGCGCCGCGGTCTCGGACTGGAATTGCCGAATCTCGGTTGCGTTCGATTCTTCAAGAGACAAGGGACGGATTCCTTACTGGCGGCTTCCGCTGCACGTTGTTGCCGGTCAAATGGCCGTTCTGTTCGTGCCAGAGCTTGTGGTAAATCTCGCAGCGCTCGAGCAGTTCCTGATGCTTGCCGATATCGGCGACCTGGCCACGCTCCAGAACCAGGATGGCGTCGGACGACACCAGCGACCCGAGACGGTGCGAGACCACGAGCATGGTGCGGCCTTGCGCCATGCGCGCAAGGTTGGCGTTGATGATCGCCTCGCTCTCGGGATCGAGAGCGCTGGTGGCTTCGTCGAGGATCAGGATCGGCGGATCGATGATCAGGGCCCGCGCGATGGCAAGCCGCTGCCGCTGGCCGCCCGAAATGTTCGTCGAGCCTTCGTTGATGTGGGTCTCATAGCCGCGAGGCAGCCGGTCGATGAACTCCTCGGCGCCGGCGAGCCGGGCCGCACGGACCATCTCGTCGAAGGTCGCGTCGGTCTTGGCCACGCAGATGTTCTCGCGGATGGTGCCGCTGAACAGGAAGTTTTCCTGAAGCACGACGCCGATATTCCGCCGCATGTAGTTGAGGTTGTACTCGCGGACATCGATGCCGTCGATTTTGATGAGGCCCTCATATTCGGGGTGCAACCGCTGCAGCAGCCGCGTGATCGTCGTCTTACCCGATCCGCTGCGGCCCATGATGCCGAGCACCTGACCCTGCTTCACCTCGAACGAGACCTGGTCCAGCGCCGGAGACGATGCGCCCCGGTATTTGAACAGGACCTTGGAGAATTCGACGTCGCCCTTGATGGGGGCCTGAACGCCCTGGTTGACGCCGCCCTCTTCGGGCTCCTGATTGACCACCTTGGCGATGCCTTCGACCGCCAGGCGAACCTCCTCGTACTGATTGACCATCTGGGCCATCGAGACGAGCGGCTGCACGACGCGCCGGCTCAGCATCAGGAACGCGAACAGCGCGCTGAGGTACATCGGGTCGTTCGTGGTGACGGCGAGGTAGACGCCGAAGGCCAGCGTGCCGCTGACCGCGAGGATTTCCAACGGGTGCACGACCGACTGGATCGTGTTGCCGACCATGCCTTCCTCGAGGTGGAGCTTGGCGGCACGGGCGACCAGAACGTCCCAGATATGCGACTGGCGCGGCGTGATCGCGAGCGTCTTGATGGTCCGGATGCCGTGGATGTTCTGGATCAGGAAGGCCTGGCGCTGCGCGTCGGCCCGTTCCGCCGCCATCGACTTGCGGCGATAGGGCGGCAGCATGATGAGCAGCCAGCCGGTGATCAATGCGCAGAATATCAGCACGATCGCGGTCATGATCGGGCTGATCAGCAGCATGACCGGAATGAACACCACGAGCGTCACCGAATCGAGGAGGCTGCCGAACAGCTGGCCCCTCATGAACGCCGAGATTCGGCGCAGCTGGTTGACGTTGTGCGTGATGTGACCGATGTGCGTGCTTTCGAAATAGTTGATCGGCAGCTTCACCAGCCGCTCGAACACATGGGTCGCGAGCTTGGTATCGATTCGCGTGGTCAACACCAGAACCAGATAGCGGCGGATCCAGGAGAACAACGTCTCGCACACCAGCAGGATGGCGAAGCCGATGCAGATCACCGTGAAGGTGCCCATCGCCTTGTAGTAGAGCACGTAGTCGCTCAGCATTCGGAAGAACAGAATGGGCGACAATGCCAGGAATGCGAGCACGAAAGCCGCGATAACCACGTCGCGAACGATCCAACGCTCCCGGAAGGCCAGCGCCTTGATCAGGCCCCAGCCGAACGGCTGCTCTTCGTCGGTGATTTCATAGTTGCGCTTGATCAGCAGAACCTCGCCGGTCCAGGCCTCCTCGAAACGCGGGCGGTCGATGACGAGGAGCATCCCCTCCTCGGCGTTCGGATCCTGCAGCGAGATACGCTCGATGCCCGCGTCGTCGTTCGGCAGGCCGACCAGCACCATGCTGTCGCCGCTCTTCAGCCGGACGATGACCGGCAACACCTTCTCGAGGCCGCTGAGACCGTCCCAGTCGAGCTTCAGCACCTTGGCCACAAGGCCCGCGGTGGTGGCGCACTTGACGACATCGGACGTGGTGACCTCGCGGGAGGTCAGCACGTTCTCGCGGATCATTTGACCCGTCGTCAGGTGCACGCCGTGCTGCCGCGCGACGATCACCAGACAGGCCAGAGCCGATGGCTCACGGTCGTCCGGATCGCTGTGCAGATTGTTGTCGGTCGCTGGGGAAAGCGCGATCAATCCTGTCGCCGCCTCACCGCTTCCCTCGACGGTTTTTGTCATGGTCAATCCTCGGAGTGATCGCAATAAAACTATCGTGGCGATGCCGCATCGCTACTGCGAGAATGTGCGGCTATTATGACCTTTTGGGCCTGTGGATTCAACAAAAACGGCCCGTTTGCAGCGGGTTCGCGCTGTATCACTTGCCGCTAATGTTAATGCATTCATTAACGCACGGACGCGCATTCATGGATGTGCGCCCGTAGATGCGCCCATGGATGGGCCCCTAGGCGTCTCGACAAAAGACAATGCCCTGGCAAAGCCAGGGCATTGCAAAGTTCCGAAAGCGAAGGCTGATACCCAGCCCATCGGATTACGGCTTGAATTCGACCACGATGCTGCTGGTGATCTCGTAAACCTTGCCGTCCTGGAACGTAAGGGTCCGGATGCCGCCGGACGTGGAGTCGCCCGCGGGGCCGGCCAACAGGTCGCCCTGGGTCCGGTTGTCGAAGCTCAGCACGTCCTCAGGACCGCCGGTGATCTGCACGGTCACGTTGGAGTTCGGATCGTTCAGGTTCGTCTCGTCGTGGAAGAAGTCGAAGCCCGAACCGCCGATCACGGTGTCATTGCCGAGGCCGACCGTGAAGACGTTATGGCCGGAAGCCTGGCTGGCATCCATCAGGTCGTCGCCAGCGCCACCGATCAGGGTGTTGCTGCCCGAGCCGACCGCGAAGATCCGGTCGTCACCCGTGCCGCCGACCAGCAGCGAGCTGCCGGACGTCAACGTATCGCTGCTGGAGCGCAGCACGTCGCCGCCGTTGCCGCCGAAGAGCACGTCGTTGCCATCGCCGCCGATCAGCGTGTGAGCATTGTTGCTCTCGTCGATCAGAGTGTTGCCGCCGCCGGCCAAGCTGCCCGAGATCAGCCTGCCGCCGCCGCTCGTCGCCTGCGCAATCAAGGTGTTCGAGCCGCTGCCGCCGATCAGGGTGTCGGAGCCGGAGCTGCCGGCTATAAGCGTATCGGAGCCGATGCCGCCAACCAGCTTGTTGCTGCCGCTGCCGAATGTCTGCAGCAGCTGATCGCCGGTGCCGGCCTTGAGCGTGTCGTGGGCGCCGGACGTGTAGATCACGTCGTTGCCGGCGCCGCCCTGCAGTGTGTGGTCCGCGGTGGAGCCCGTGTTGTCCAGGAACGCGAAGCCGCCGACCGTGCTCTGGGAAATCAGCTTGCCACCGCCGTCCGACGAGAAAGCGAACAGGCTGTCACCGTTGCCGCCGATCAGCAGGTTGTTGCTGCCGGTCGAGCCCGACTCAATAGTGTCGTGACCGGAGGCCGAGCCGTCCAGCGTGTTGCTGCCGCTGCCGCCCGTCTGCATGAACGTGTCGCCACCACCGGATTTCAGCGTATCGTCGCCGGTGCCGAAGGCCTGCAGCACGTCGCCGCCGAGACCGCCCTGCAAGAGGTGGTTGCCCGCGTAGTCCGTCACGACGGTGAAGTGCGACGCGTCGCTGTTCGAAATCAACTGGCCGCCGGTCGTGCCGTTGTCCGCGGTGATCATACCGCCGCCGGCGCCGCCGATCAGCGTGTCGGCACCGTTCAGGCTCTCGAGGATGTTGTAGCCGCTCGAGCCGCTGGCATCGACGGTGTTATGGCCGCCGTCGGTCCAGACGCTGTGATTGCCGCCGTCGTTGATGATGAGATCGTCATGACCGATCAGCGACGCGCCGTAATTCTCGGCGGGACCGTTAACCGTGATGGTCTCATTGTGGCTGCCGAAAACGATGTAGTCGAGGTTTCCGGGGCCGTTGTTGAACGTGCTGGTGTCGAGCGTGTAGCTCGTCGCACCCTTCAAAACCTCGATGTTCGCATTCGAACTGATCGTGGTTTCGTAATCGATGAACGGAGGCTGGGTCTCCGGAGTCGGGCCCGGGCCGAAATAGCCGTTGTTGTTGAGATAAAATTCGATCTTGCTGATATCGACCAGCGGGATACCAGCCTGTTGCAGGGCGGTTTCAAGATGCTGAAGATCATAAACAGGCATAACCAAAGCCCCTTCTGTTCCAACCGCGAGATCTGTTGCTCAGATCAGACCCCGACAAAAACCTGTCAAACGCACCTTGCCGCTGGGCGAATTTTTTAATTTTCGAGTAACGAAACTTAGCCACCCAACGTGCTTGCTCAAAGATTAAACCGTTCATTCCCATTCTAGTCAACGCAAAAAAGCAGTTTTTGGTGCGACGCCAAACCTAGAAATTACTGTTAATAGTGAATGGGTTACCGGAAACCGCCCAATCAGATGCTGCAATGCGGTACCCGGTCACCTCGAATCTGGCCTCGCAACTGCTTTTCGTTCAACTCGAAGTTCAATTTTCCACAACCTGGAGGCGTACGACTGCCGACCAAGTTGGCAGAATTTCGCCCATCACCTGCGATGAACAAAAACCCGGCATCAGGTTGCCAATTTCCGCTCGTCGCGTCCACATAATTAACAAATCGTATTTGTGCTTATTCCCGCATGGCTCCGCCGCCGGCGAAACCGTGCGGCCTTCAACGATTCAGGATCCAGCGCGCCAGCGTGGCGATCAACGTGACCGTCGTCCGGGCAATGATCTTGATATCCAGCCACAAGCTCCAATTGTCGATGTACCAGCGGTCGCAGCTGACGCGCAGTTGCATCCGCTCAACGTCGATCTCTCCGCAGTATCCATTCACCTGAGCCCAGCCCGTCAGGCCCGGCTTCACGTGATGCCGGAACGAATAGTCGGCGATGACCTGCTCGTAATAGCTGTTGTGCGCTGCTGCGTGGGGCCGCGGACCGACCAGCGACATCTCGCCCCGCAGCACGTTCAAAAGCTGCGGGAATTCGTCGATTCTGGTGTCGCGCAGGAAATGTCCGATGCGCGTTATCCGATGGTCGCCGATGAGGACCTGCTGAACGTCCGGACCATCCTCGGCCGCAGTCAAAGTCCGGAATTTGAAAATCCGGAAGCTGCGACCGTTGAAGCCGCCGCGCGCCTGGGTGAACAGCACCGGCCCGCGCGAGTCGAGCTTGATCAGAACCGCGACGATCAGAAGCAACGGCGAAATCAGAATTCCGCCGACGGTCGCCAGCAGCAGATCCATGGCGCGCTTGAAAACCCGCTCCTGGACGGTCAGCGGTCCGCGCTGCAATTCGGGCATCCACGAAGCCCCGAAACGCACGAGCGGGCGAACCAGGAACCGCGAGACATTGACGTCAGGGACCAGCACGATCGGCAGCGGAATCACGCTCAATTGCTGGACAATCCGATCGATCTGCTCGGACTCTTGCCAGTTCAAAGCCAGCAACACGTCGCTGATATCGTGATTGTCGCGGCTGGCTCTTTGCAGATCTTCGACCGCGCTCGCACCGAGCGGACCGTCCACCGTGATGACCTTGACGGGGCGGTAGCCGCACTGGACCAGATTGGGCATCAGCGCGGGGTGCCGCAGGATTTCGCTGTCCGCGACGACGATCGCCTTGCGTGCCGAGAACACGCCGGCCGCAAATGCCCGCCGCGCCCACCGCGCGAGACACCAGCGCCACACGATCAGGAACAGCCAGGACAGGCCAAAGAACGCGACCGTCGAGCCGCGCGAGAAGTTCGGTCCGATCTTCAGCAGAAAGGCCAGCGCCAGAACCACGAACACGACGATCGCCCAGACCGTCGTGATCTCGCCGGCTTGCTTCTCGCCCGATGTTATTTTGGCGATCGAATAGTTGCCGCGGTAGCTGAACACGAGGGCGTAGTAGAGGAAGCTGGCCGCTCCGACGCCCACGAAAAACTGCAGATCACCCGGAACGCCGATCGCCCATTCGTGATAGGCGACGCCGGAGACCACGCTGATGGTGAGGATGGCGATCAGCTCGAACAGGAAAATCGCCGGCCCGATCCAAAGGAAAGGGACGCGCGGAACCGCTCCAAGAAGGAGCTTCTCTGTCCTCTCCCACCCGACAAGCGACATAAAAAAGACCGCTGAAATACAGTTACCAAAAGGTTTATAGCGCCGGCTGGAATGCTTGTTAAGCCGCTACGCGCGTTCACCGTTAGTTTTAATGGCAAATGCAGCAAGGGATACCGCTCAGCGGTACTCGGAAAACAACCGATAGAAGTGTTCCGAGGCGCTTTTGCTCTTTGTGACCGTTTGCTGAAAATTCTCGAATGCGAGGCGGGAAACCGCGCGAAATTCATCAGGATGATTTTCCCAGAAGACGATCGGTTTCACCAAACCGTCAATGTTCGACGCCACCGCGTCGAGCTCGAGTGAAAATCCATTCATCGCCGGACTCGGCTCGATGCAACCGCGCCGCGATGCCGCCACCATGATTCCCGCGCCCTGTGCTTCAAACAGCACGAGCGGTTCCGCCTCGTTCTCGTACCGGGTCGGAAAAACCAGCAGATCGATCGCCGAGAAGAATTTGTCTTTCTCTGGCCCGTAGACAGGACCGACGTAGGTCACGTTTCCGCACTCGCTGGCGCGGCGCTCGAAATAGGCTTGCACGCGCGAATCCACGAAGGGGCCGGCGACAAGGCCGCGCACTTGCGATCCGGCCGCCTTGAGCGCGTCGAGCAGGTCGAGAAATCTGTCGATGCCTTTTTCAAACGATATGTTGGAGATGAAGCCGAGCGTTCGCAGCGGCCGGCCACTCGCCTCTTTCGGCGTGGCCATCTCCATGAACACCAAGTTGGAGACGACCTGAACCTGCAGCGATGAACCGTAGACTCGCTGAAGTCCCATCGCCATCGCGGAGCAAAGCGCCACGTGGCGCTGCTCGCGGCCTGCGACGCGGACGATCAAGCTCAGGATGCGGCTTGGCCGATTAACGTAACCGAACGAATGGTGATGGAATATGACATCCCATCGCTTCAGCCGCGCACAGGCGACCAGAAGCAGGTCGTAAAGCAGCCCGAGCCCTCCCGACAGCGACAGGTAGAGCGCGTTCGGCCGACCGTCTCGCGCGCGGCGCGCGATCTGCGCGCAACAGCCGAGGTAGCCGCGCATCCGATTGAGGTGATACCGGATTCCGCCGGCAGCCGCGTTTGGCGAGGTGTTCCCGACCGCGAACCCGATGCTCCTCGCCGTGAGTCCCTGAGCCACGCGCTCGGTCATCAGCGATGCACCGTGAACGGGCGGCGGAAAAGGTCCGGCAATGAGGATCATTAACCTAGGCCAAGCTTCTTAACCTGAGTCGCCTAAACTGAGTCGCCGTCGCCAGCCAGTTCGAAGGCCTTCGTTTATCGCGAATCCGGGGAGCCATCCACGGCCTGGCGGCTCGCGGAAGCCGGACTGCAGGCAAGGCCACTTAAAGCAGGCCACTTGGGGAGAGTTGTGCAGCGCTGGTTTGGGGACGCAAGCATATTGTTTTATGATGCAATTTCGCGGCAGGCGCCGCCGCTCCCAGGGATCAGGGGATCACGGGTCAGTCATTAACAACGTTATGATGGGGCGTGTACGCCTCCGACTCATGGACCGCTAAAATTGCACGAACTCGACCATTCTGATTCGATGGCCTCGGCTCCGATCTCGCCCATGAAGATTTTGGTCTACGGGATCAATTACGCACCGGAACTGGTCGGCATCGGCAAATATACGCAAGAGATGTGCGAGTGGCTCGCGGCACGCGGCCACCAGGTCAAGGTCGTCACCGCCTATCCGTATTATCCGTATTGGAAGATCGACCCGGCCTATAAGACCGCCACTTACTCGCGCGAACAGATCAACGCGGTCCAGGTCAGACGCTGCCCGCTGTTCGTTCCGGCCAAGCCGACCGGACGGGGCCGGCTGATTCACAACCTGTCGTTTGCGACGTCGAGCATGCCGGCGGTGTGCGCGGCGGCGCTCCGCTTTCGTCCCGATATTCTCTTGTCCATCGCCCCGACGCTGTTCATTGCGCCGGCCGCTCTCACGGCCGCAGCGATCAGCGGAGCGCGCTCTTGGCTTCATATCCAGGACTTCGAGATCGACACCGCGTTCGAGCTCGGCGTCCTGTCAGGACAAACCTTGCAGACGCTGTCCGAGCGTATCGAGCGGGCCGTGCTGAAACGCTTCGACCGCATCTCGACGATCTCCTCCAAGATGGTCGCGCGGCTGACGCAAAAGAAAGTGTCACAAGCGCCGGTCATAGAATTCCGCAACTGGGTGGACACGTCCGTCATCAGCCCGCGGGATCGCCTGACGCCGCTGCGCCAGGAGCTTGGCATTTCGGCCGACAGCATCGTTGCGCTGTACTCGGGCAGCATGGGTCTCAAGCAGGGTCTCGATACCCTGGTCGAGGCGGCGCGCCTCATCGAGCAACAGGCGCCCCACATCACCATGGTGCTGTGTGGCAACGGCGCCATGCGCAATCAGCTGATCGAAAAATCGACCGGCTTGAAGAACGTGCGCTTCCTCGAACTGCAGCCGGCGGGGCGCGTCTCGGAGATGCTGTCGACCGCCGACATCCATCTGCTGCCGCAACGCGCCGAGGTGGCGGATCTCGTGCTGCCGTCGAAGCTTTCCGCGATGCTCGCCTCCGGGCGTCCGGTGATCGCGATGGCCGAGCCGGAGACCCAGCTCGCATTCGAGGTCAAGGATGCCGGCCTGATCATTCCGGCCGGCGATCCGCCGCGGCTGGTCGCGGCGCTGATGAAGCTCGCCGGCGACCCGTCGCTCCGCGACACCATGGGCAGCGCCGCCAGGTCAGCGGCGCAATCGCGCTGGGACAAGAATTCCATCCTGCGCCAGCTCGAGGAGCAGCTTGCATCTGTCATCGCCGCCCGTTCGCCGAACGCGTCAGGCGCGCTGCAGCCGGATCGGCCGCGCTAGATGGCTGCCGCGTGCACAGTCGTCATCACGACGAAAGACCGCTGGGGCGAAATCGATATCGCGCTCACGTCGATGGCGCGGCAGAGCATCGAACCCGAATGCCTCGTCGTCGATGACGGCTCGGCCGTGCCGGCGCCGCCTCGGCTGGCCGAGAAATTCCCTTTCGTCAGATTCATCCGGAATGAAAAAAGCCTCGGTATCGTGCCGGCGCGAAACGCCGCGGCGCGGCTGATCACCACGCCGTATTTTGCGATTCTCGACGATGACGCGGAATATACTGACGCAAACGTGCTCCGCGACGCCGTCAAGCTGTTTGAACGAAGCCAGGTCGCGATCGTATCGATTCCCCATACCGACATCGTCGGCGGCCGGGAGTTTCAACGCACGCAACGTCAGATCCACGGGATCGCGGCAAGCTTCACCGGATGCGCCAACGTCATCCGCACCGAAACATTCAAGAAGCACGGCGGATTCCGGGAGCTGTATTTCAGGCAAGGCGAAGAAGAAGACCTGTGCCTGCGGCTGTTTGCCGAGAACCAGGTGGTGGCCGTGCTGGGACGCATGGGCGTGATCCACCGCCCCTCGCCGGTTCGAAACATCGACGAGATGGATTTCTTCGGCCCCCGCAACCAGGTGCTGTTGCGGTATCTCAACTGCAACAATCTGCTGTTTGTTCTCTGGACATCGTGGGGTCTCGCGAAGCTGTCGCTCTGGGCGATCCGGTGGCGGAGGCTTCGCAAGCCGCTGGAGGGCTGGCTGGCGGGCATTCGCGCCACCCGCGCGTTCCGGGACCAGCGGCGCATCCTGCCCTTTTCAACCGTGCTTCGCTATGAAGCGCTGAAACGCGGGGTATGGGTCGGCCCAAAGCCGGACCACCTCTGACGAATCGGCCAAGATCGCGCGGACCGCCATGAAACAGTTGCTGAAGCAAGCGCTGATGGGACTCGGACTTCTCGGGCCGGCGAAGCGAGCCGCATGGTTTGCGACGCGCGGGATCGGGCGAAACAGCACCCTCACCCAGCAGTATCTGGCACGCGGCGACGCGAAGAAGCTTCACATCGGCTGCGGCCTCAATATGCTGCCCGGCTGGATGAATTCGGATTTCTATCCGCCGTCCCGCGACGCGCTGCATTTCGACGCGACGAAACCGTTTCCGCTTCCGGACGACACCTTCGACTACGTCTTTTCCGAGCACATGATCGAGCACATTCCCTATCGCGATGGGCTCACGATGCTCAAGGAGAGCCATCGCGTCCTGAAGCGCGGGGGCAGGATCCGAATCTCGACTCCCAATTTTGCATTTCTCGTCGGTCTGTATGCCGGCCAGGCCGATCCCCGGCGCGACGCGTACATCAAGTGGTCCACCGCCAACTTCGTCAATTGGGCGCCCTATCCGGACGACATTTTCGTGATCAATAATTTTGTGCGCGATTGGGAGCACCGGTTCATCTATGATGAGAAATCCCTGCGACACGCGCTCGAGAGCGCGGGCTTCACCAATGTCGTGAAATGCGAGTTGCAGACGAGCGCGAGCCCGGCCCTGTGCGGGCTCGAGAACGAGTCTCGGATGCCGGAAGGATTCTTGCGGCTGGAAACGTTGACACTGGAGGGCACGAAAGCCCCGTGACGTCTCGTCGGACGATGACGACAGGCCCAGGCATTTTCGGCCTCAAAACTCTGGCACGCTCGTATGTCAACGGGTGCGGGCGCTGGATGCGCAATCCCCTGGGCCGGCCGATGTGGCAGATGAATTCCCTGGACCTCAGCCGCGCCGGCGGCATCGGCGACGTGCTGATGTGCACGCCCGCCCTGCGCGAGGTCAAACGCCTCAACCAGAATTGCGTGATCCGCTTCTACACCGGGTTTCCGTCGCTGGTGCGTGGCCTGCCCTGGATCGACGAGGTGCTTCCGTTCGAGGCGCGCCCGCTGGACGATCTCTATCTCGGCTACGACTACGCCATCCCGCCTTACGCAGCGAAACCGCCGACCGAGCATCTGGCGCGTTTCATCGGGCGCCAGCTGGATGTCGAGCTCTCCGACGTCCGGCCGGCCTGCATCGTCGACCAGGTCTTGGTTAATTCGTTTTTAAGCATGTGGCGCGACCTGCCGGGGCCGCGCATCGTCATCGGCCGACACGCCAGCGCCTTCACGCCGAACAAGGAATGGATGGGCGAGGCCTGGTCGGAGTTGATCGAACGGCTGCTCGGCTTCTGCAGCGTGATCGAGATCGGCGACCGGATGGAATCCGACGCCGAGGTGACGGCAAAGAACTACGTCGATCTGCGCGGCCGGACCTCGCTCGACCAGCTTGTTGCGGCGATCGCCGCGGCCGATCTGTGCGTCGGGCCGATCTCGGGGCCAATTCACATTGCCGCCGCGGTCGGCAAACCGTCGGTGGTCGTCTATGGCGGCTACGAGCATCCGTCGAACACGACCTATCCCGGCAACATCACGTTCTATACGCCCACGCCCTGCGCACCATGCTGGCTGCGCGAGCCGTGCCCGTACGATCGCAAGTGCCTTCGCGCCATCACGCCGTCGATGGTCGAGCAGGCCGTCGCCCAGCAGGTCCAGTCGTTGAACGCCGGTGTGATCTGATGGTCTTCCGGAAAATCGTCGAGAACGCCGGCTGGATCGGCCTGGTGCAGATCCTCAACTACCTCGTGCCGCTGTTCACGTTGCCGGTCATCACGCGTGCGCTCGGCCCGCATCTCTACGGCAGCGTCGCGACCATGACGGCCTATGCCGGATATGCCGGGCTGCTGGTCAGCTACGGCTTCAACTTCAGCGGCATGCGCAGCGTCGCCCAGACCCGGGACCGGCCGCAGGACATGCTCAGGGAGATTTCGGCCGCCATCGGCGCCCAGTTCGTGCTCGCCGCCATCGCGGTGGTGCTGTTTCTGATTGCTTTGTTCAGCCTGTCGCCCGACCGCAGCTACAACCTGCCGGCCGTCATCATCCTGACCCAGGTCGTATCCACGTGTCTCATCCCGCAGTGGGTGTTCCTGGGGCTCGAGCGGATGAAGGATTTCACGGTCGTGCAGCTGGTGAGTCGCGTGCTGGCCGCCATATGCATCGTAGCCTGGGTGCGCACCGCGGATGACCTGATCTTCTTTCTGGCCGTCAACAGCCTGTCGTCGATCGCGATCCTGATCGGCTCGTTCGCCATCCTGAAGAAATACGACATCCGGCTGCACGTTCCGTCGACTGTAGAAATTGCGGACGCGATGCGGGGCAGCACGCGGCTGTTCTTCACGAATATCGCGACGAATCTCTACACGTCGACGAATATCGTGATCGTGTCGCTGGTTCTCGGCCCCGCGGCTGCCGGCGAGTTCGCGCTGGCCGACCGGCTGCGGCAGGTGGCGATGAGCGTGACCGCGCCGGTCACCAGCGCCATCTATCCATTCATGTGCCGGATCGCCCACCGCGAGGCCGATCCGGGCGAAGCCTGGGCGAAGCGGTTCTTCATCTACGGCATCCTTGGCCTGTCGCTCGCCATCTCCATCGCGCTGTTCGTGGCAGCCCCCATCATCGTCCGCCTCCTCGCCGGCCCGGCGTTCGAAGGCGCGATCCTGCTGCTGCGCATCATGGCGTTCCTGCCGGCGATCATCGCGGTGTCCCATATCGTCGGCGTGCAGACCATGCTGCCGCTCGGCATGGACCGGGAGGTGAGCTGGATCGTCGCTTCCGCAGCCGTTCTCGGCGTGTGCACCATGTACGCATCCACGGCGATGTTCGGCGTGGTCGGCTCGGCGAGCGCGCTCGTCGGCATCGAGATCTACGTCACCGTCATCCACCTTCTGGTGCTGCAACGTCGCACCAGCATCCGAACCCTGTTCTTCTCGCCAGCAACATCCAACCGCA
>CAKZHN010000104.1 GCA_936924235.1 uncultured Rhodoplanes sp.
AAAGCCTCGGCATAGCGAAGCGTTGGCTGAAAGGAGTTCGTTTCCAGATGCTGTCGAGTTGGTCTGCTGCCAGCCAAACAGCCGGTGTCATGCCCAGGCTTGACCCGGGCATCCATGAGGTCGTGCGGCAAACAATGACTCTGCGTAAGACTTCCACTGTTGACGCCGCGTCATGGACCCCCGCGTCAAGCGCGGGGGTGACGGCGGTGGGTGTGATAGAGTTGGCCTGAAGATCAGGAAACAAAACCATGCACCTCGTCCGCCATCATTCGCACTGGGGCGCATTCCTCGCCGAAGTCGACGGCGGCAAGATCGTCGGTGTGCGGCCGTTCGAGCGCGATCCCGATCCGTCCAATCTGATCGACGCCATTCCGCAGTCGGTGTATGCGCAGGCCCGCATCGCGCAGCCGATGGTGCGCGAAGGCTGGCTCAAGCACGGGCAGGGCCATGGCGAAGGCCGCGGCCGCGGCCGCGAGCCTTTCGTGCCGGTGAGCTGGGATCGCGCGCTCGATCTTGTCGCGGGTGAAATCGACCGGGTGCGGCGCGAGCACGGCAACCAGGCCATCATGGGCGGCTCGCAGGGCTGGTCGTCCGCGGGCATCTTCCACGAGGCGCGCGTGCAGCTGCATCGCTTCATGGCGGCGGCCGGCGGCTACACCGACCAGGTGATGAACTACTCGTTCGGCGCGGCGCTCGCCTTCCTGCCGCACATCCTCGGCTCGCCGCAGGCGGCGGTCGGCCCGCTCACCTCGTGGTCGTCGATCGCGCGCCACGGCAAATTGCTGGTGCTGTTCGGCGGCGCCAATCCGAAGAACACGCAGGTGAGCAAGGGCGGCTGCGCCTCGCATTCGACCGGCCCGTGGATCGACGAGCTCGCCCGCGCCGGCGTCGAGGTGATCAACATCAGCCCCATTCGCGAGGACGGCCCGGAGCCGGTGCGGCCGCAATGGATTCCGATCCGGCCGAACACCGACACCGCGCTGCTGCTGGCGCTGACGCACACGCTGGTCAGCGAAGGCCTGCACGACCGCGCGTTCCTCGAAACCTACTGCGAAGGCTTCGAGCGCGTGCGGCCGTATCTCATGGGCGAGAGCGATGGCACGCCGAAGACCGCCGACTGGGCCGCGCCGATCACCGGCATTCCGGCCGACACCATTCGCGCGCTGGCGCGGCGCATGGCGAAAACCCGCACCATGCTGACGGCGTCATGGTCGCTGCAGCGCGCCCATCACGGCGAGCAGCCGTACTGGGCCATGGTGCTGCTCGCGTCGGCGCTCGGCCAGATCGGATTGCCGGGCGGCGGCTTCGGTTTCGGCTACGGCTCGGGCGCCGGCATCGGCGATCCGCCACTGGCGTTTGCGGCGCCGGCCATGGAAGGCATCAAGAATCCGATCAACTCCACGATCCCGACCGCGCGCATCTCCGACTGCCTGCTCAATCCCGGCGCGCCTTACGACTTCAACGGCAAGCGCAGCCAGTATCCCGATATCCGGCTGGTGTATTGGGCCGGCGGCAATCCGTTCCACCATCATCAGGACACCAACAAGCTGCGCCGCGCCTTCGCGCGGCCCGAAACGATCGTCGTGCACGAGCCTTGGTGGACCGCGACCGCGCGCCACGCCGACATTGTGCTGCCGGCGACCACGTCGCTCGAACGAAACGACATCGGCGGCGCGCGGCGCGACAACTTCATCATCGCCATGCACCGCGCCATCGCGCCGGTCGGCGAGGCGCGCAACGACTTCGCGATTTTTTCCGCGCTGGCCGAGCGGCTGGGCTTCGCCGAGACCTATACCAAGGGGCGCGACGAGAACGCCTGGCTGCGCCATCTCTACGAGCAGTGCCGCCACAGCGCCGGCGCCAACGCGGCGGCGCTGCCGGACTTCGACACGTTCTGGGAGCAGGGCTATCTGGAGGTCCCGGCGGTCACCGACGAATACGTGCTGTTCGCCGATTTCCGCGCCGATCCCGGCAAGCACAAGCTCAAGACGCCGTCCGGCAGGATCGACCTCTATTCGGAGAAGATCGCGGGCTTCGGCTATGACGATTGCCCGCCGCACGCGACCTGGATCGAGCCGTGGGAATGGCTTGGCGGTCCGGACGCCAAGAGCTATCCGCTGCATCTCGTCTCGAGCCAGCCGCGCTATCGGCTGCACAGCCAGATGGACTGCGGGCCGGTCAGCGCCGGCGGCAAGGTCGCGGATCGCGAGGCGATCACGCTCAATCCTGCAGACGCCAGGGCGCGCGGCATTTCCGACGGCGACGTGGTGCGCGTGCACAACGCGCGGGGCTCGTGCCTTGCCGGCGCGATCATCAGCGACACGGTCAGCGCCGGCGTGGTGAAGCTGTCCTGCGGCGCGTGGTTCGATCCTTCCGACGATGATCCGTCGATGTGCCAGCACGGCAACGCCAATGTGCTGACGCGCGACCAGGGCACCTCGAAGCTCGCGCAAGGGCCGAGCTCGGCCACAGCGCTGGTCGAGGTCGAGCGCTGGACCGGCGCAGTCGAGCCGGTGCGCGCGTTCAAGCCACCGCGGGTTGCTGCGGGTTAGAGCATGATCCCGAAAAGTGTGAAGCGGTTTTCGGAAAAGATCATGCTCAAACGGCAAGGCGCTCAATTGCAGTTCGGCATCATGCCAATCGGCGTGTAGGTCCAGCATGGGCCGAAGCTGCCGCCGTTCCATTGGCCGCGAAAGTAGCCTGGACCACCCCAGCCGTACTCGATATTGCCGTTGTAGAGGTTGATGTAGCGCGGCTCGCGGCGCGGAATGGGCGGGCCGAAGACAGGCGTGCCCTGGCTCTCGGCGAGCTGGGGACGATAGCCCGGCAGGAAGCCGTAGCCGTGCCAGTGTCGCGGTTTGGCATGCACGACGATGCGGTTGCGCTGGACCTTCGGCTTGTGCGAGGTCGCGGCAAACGCCGCGTCGGGCACGAGCAGAGCCAAGGCAGCCAAAGTCGCGAACAGCAATCCGATACGCTTCATCATGCGGCCTTCGAGCCCCAAAGCCTGCTGCTCGCGATCGTGGCGCCTTCGCTGAGCGACTTCAGCTTCGCCCAGACGATGCTGTCGGCCACGATCGGATCGGTGCGCACCGCGGTGCCGAAGCCGCAATCGACGCCGGCGATCACCCGCTCGCGGCCGACGATGTCGGCGTAGCGGCCGATGCGCTGCGCCACGAGTTTCGGGTGCTCGACGAAGTTGGTGGTCGAGTCGATCACGCCCGGAATGAGCACCTTGTCGTCCGGCACCTTGATGGTCTTGAGGTCTTCCCACTCGTGGTCGTGGCGCGGATTGGCGGCCTCGATGCTGATCGCCTGCACGCGCGCCTTGAAGGCGAGGTCGATGATCTTCAAGAGCGGCAGGTCGAAATTGTGCGGGCCTTCATAGTTGCCCCAGCAGATGTGCAGCCGGACCTTGTCGGCTGGAAGGCCTTCGAGCGCGCCGTTCAGTGCCTCGATATTGCGCGCTGCGATCTTGCGGAACTGGTCGTCGGTCAGATCGCGGTACTGGTTGTTGCGGCACGAACCGAGGTCGGGCGCGTCGATCTGCAGCACGAAGCCAGCTTCGACGATGGCGCGGTACTCGGTCTTCATCATGTCGGCGAGCGCCGCGACGTAGGCGTCCTCGGTCGGGTAGTGAAGATTGATGATGAAGCGCGTCAGGATGCCGGGCGACGGCGCGGTCATGAACACGTCGGCGGGCTTCGATTTGGCGGCCGCGGCCTTCAGATGCGCCAGGTCACGATCGAGCGCACTGCGGTCCTTGTACTTCAAGGGGCCGACGCAGCCCGGAAACGGCGAATCCGAAAAGTTGCGGCGGCGGCCGGCGAAGTCGGGATGCGCGAGCAGATCGTTGCCGATCATGATGTCGCGGCCCTTCTCGGCCGCGCGCGGGTCCATCTGGATGCCATCGACGCGGTGGCGGATGTAGGTCGTGTAGGACGGCTTGCTCATCTCGCCGTCGCTGACGATGTCGACGCCGCAGGCGACCTGCTGGGCGACGATCTCGTCGACCGCCTTGGCGGTCGCGGCCTCGAAGGTCGCGGCGTCGATGTTCTCGCCCTTCTCGCGGCGCAGGATGATGTCCATCAGCGATTGCGACCGCGGTAGGCTGCCGGTGTGGGTGGTGAGGATGCGATCGGTGCTGGTCTTCATGGCTTACTCCCGGCGTCACGTCTTGTTTGTGATCGTAGCCTGCACTTGCGCCTGATCCGAGTCATCTTTCAGCTGCACACCGGAGATGCGCCGCGCGCGCATGGCGCGCAGCAGGTGGGCAAGCTTGAACGCGGCGTCGGCATAAGGAATGCCGTCGGGCCGGATGTTGGAGATGCAGTTGCGGTCGGCGTCGGTGGTGCCGGGATGCGGCTGCCATGTCAGGTACGCGCCCATGCTGTCGGGTGCGGTCAGTCCCGGCCGCTCGCCGATCAGCACCGCGACGCTGTCGCCGCCCAGCAGCGACGCGATGGCGTCGCCCACCGCGACGCGGCCGTGGCGGACGATGACCAGCGGGCCGATGCTTAAGCCTTCGGCGCGCAGCGCCTTGATGGTTCCGGCCAGCACCGGCTGCGCGTGGCGCTGCACGGCGCGCGCCGAGAGACCGTCGGCGATGACGAATACGACATCATGGCGCTTGGTGTGCGGCGCGAGTTTCGCTTCGGCTTCGGGCGCAAGTCTGCGGCCCAGATCAGGACGCATCAGATAGCGCGGGCGATCCTCTGCGGCGCTGTCGACAACGACCACATCGAGGCCCAGCGGCGCGAGGTCCGTCGCAAGCTGTTTCATATCCAACGCATCGTGCACGGCGTCGCGGGCGCGGGCATGGGCGAGCTTGAACTCGAGCAGCGGCGTGGTCGCAAGCGACGCGCCGGCGCGCGGCAGGCCGATGCGCGCGCCGCTCAACCGACGCAACTCGTCCCAAAGGCTGCGATCCTGCTTTGTTGGTTCGTCCGCCATGTTCTATGCCGGCAGCAGCGCGCGGAAACGGCCCGGAATGCCGGGCGGGCGGATGCGCTGCACGTCATCGACCAGACCTTGCCGCGCCAGCCAGGCCTCGAACTCCGGCGCGGGCTTCTTGCCAAGCAGATCGCGCATCGCCAGCGCGTCGTGGAACGACGTGCTCTGATAGCCGAGCATGATGTCGTCGGCACCCGGCACGCCCATGACGAAGTTGACGCCGGCCGCGACCAGGAGCGTCAGTAGTGCGTCCATGTCGTCCTGATCGGCCTCGGCGTGGTTGGTGTAGCAGACGTCGACGCCCATCGGCACGCCCATCAGCTTGCCGCAGAAATGGTCCTCCAATCCGGCGCGGGTGATCTGCTTGCCGTCAAACAGATATTCCGGGCCGATGAAGCCGACGACGGTGTTCACCAGCAGCGGCTTGAAATGCCGCGCCACCGCATAGGCGCGCGCTTCGAGCGTCTGCTGGTCGACGCCGTGATGCGCATTCGCAGAGAGTGCGCTGCCCTGGCCGGTCTCGAAATACATCACGTTGTCGCCGATGGTGCCGCGATGAAGCGCGAGCGCCGCATCGCGCGCTTCAGCAAGCAGCGCGTGATTGATGCCGAAGCTCTTGTTGGCGGCCTCGGTGCCGGCGATGGACTGAAACACCAAGTCGACCGGCGAGCCCGAGCGGATCAGCCCGAGCGTGGTCGTGACATGGGCCAGCACGCAGGCCTGCGTCGGGATGTCGAGCTTGGTCCGGATCTCGTCGAGCATCGACAGAAGCTGATGCGTGCGCTCGGGGCTGTCGGTCGCCGGATTGATGCCGATCACCGCGTCGCCCGAGCCGAGCAGCAGCCCGTCGAGGATGCTCGCGGCGATACCTCGGGCATCGTCGGTTGGGTGGTTCGGCTGGAGCCGCACCGATAGCCGGCCGGGAAGTCCGACGGTGGAGCGGAAGCGTGTCACCACCGAGCACTTCGCCGCCATGACCATCAGATCCTGCAATCGGCTGATCTTGCTGACCGCAGCCGCCATCTCGGGCGTGACGCCGGGCGCGAGCGCCATAAGTTTCGGCGTCGTCGCGTCGTCGGACAGGAGCCAGTCGCGGAAGCCGCCGACCGTGAGAGACGCGATCGGAGCGAACGCTTTCTTGTCGTGGCCGTCGATGATGAGCCGCGTCACCTCGTCGGTCTCGTAAGGCACGAGTTCTTCTTGAAGGAACGTCGCGAGCGGCAGGTCGGCCAGCGCATACTGCGCGGCGACGCGCTCCTCGCCGGTCTCGGCGGCGAGCGCTGCGAGCTGATCGCCGCTGCGCAGCGGCGTCGCTTTCGCCATCAGCGTCTTGATGTCGCTGAAGCTGAAACGCCGGCCGCCGATCGTCGCGCTGTACATGGTCGAGCCCTGGGATTCGCCCGGCCGATTATAGCGGATCGGGCCTTGCGCGCTCGGCTCAGCGTGCCATTCTGCCGCCCCTTATAGGGAGAGCGTTGACATCATGATGCTGGGACATAACCGGAAGATGCTGGGTGCGGAGTGCATGGCCGACATGCTGGAGGCCTACGGCGTGACGCACGTGTTTCACGTGCCGGCCGTGCTCCGCAAAACCTTCGCCGTGATGGAGACGCGGACCAAGATCAAGCGGCTGCATGTGCACAGCGAGGCGACCGCGGCCTACATGGCGGACGGTTACGCCCGCGCCTCCGGCAAGCCCGGCATCTGCATGGCCCAGGTGATCGGCGCGCTGAATCTTGCCGCGGGCCTCCGCGACGCCTGGCTGGCGCATTCGCCGGTGATTGCGTTCACGGGAGGCCGCGAGCCGAAGACCAAGTTCCGGCAGGTCTACCAGGAGGTCGACGACGTGCCGGCCTTCGAGCCGGTGACCAAGTGGAACGCCACGGTCGATGACGTGAACCGCTTCCCGGACATGGTGCGGCAGGCGTTCCGCGTCGCGACCACCGGACGGCCGGGACCGGTGCATCTGCAGTTCCGCGGCAACGAAGGCCAGGTCGACGGCGAAGAAGGCGAGATGGAGCCGATGGTCGAGACCGAGTTCTCGCGCGTGCCGCCGTTCCGGCCGGAGCCGGACCAGGCAAGCGTGATGGCGGCCCTGAAGGTGCTGCAGTCGGCCGAGCGGCCGGTGATCGTTGCGGGCGGCGGTGTGCGCGCCTCGGGCGCGGCGCGCGAACTCGTGGCGCTGGCGGAGGCGCTGCAGATTCCGGTCGTGACCTCGCTCAACGGCAAGGACTCGATCACCGGCAATCATCCGCTGTCGTGCGGCGTGGTCGGCACCTATTCGCGCGAGAGCGCCAACAAGGTGGTCAACGCGGCCGATCTGATCTGCTTTGTCGGCACCACCACCGGCGGCATGACCACGCATTTCTGGGCGGTGCCGAAGATCGGCACGGCGGCGATCCAGATCGATATCGATCCGGAGGCGCTCGGCATGAACTATCCGCTGCAGGCGCGGGTCAACGGCGACGCCAAGGTGACGCTCACGAAGATGCTGGCGGCCTGTGACAAGAGCACGGCGGGCAAGCGCAAGGCGTGGGTCGCGCAGGCCCAGGGCTTGGTCAAGGAATGGTACGCCAAGTACAAGAAGGACCTGGAATCGGATGCTGCGCCGATCCATCCGGCGCGCATCTGTCATGAGCTGTCGAAGCACGTTCCCGACGACGCCATCGTCTGCGTCGACACCGGCCATGCCGGCATGTGGATGGGCGGCATGTATGACCTGCGCACCGACAAGCAGAGCTACATGCGCAGCGCCGGCCATCTCGGCTGGGCGTTCCCGGCAGGGCTCGGCGCCAAGTGCGGTGCGCCGGACCGGCCGGTGGTGACGTTCACCGGCGACGCCGGGTTCTGGTACCACATCGGCGATATCGAGACCGCGGTGCGCTGGAAGATCAACGCCGTGACGGTGGTCAACAACAACGGCGGCGGCAACCAGAGCAAGCGCGGCTTCGACCGCGTCTATGGCGGCACGCAGACCGAGAAGGCGCGAGAAATGTGGACCTTCCGGAAGACCAACTTCGCCCGCATCGCCGAGGAGATGGGCGCGCTCGGCATTCGCGTCGAGGATCCCAAGGGCCTGCCGGCCGCGCTGGCTCAGGCGCTCGCCGCCAACCGCCCGGCGATCATTGACGTGGTCACCGACATTGAGGCGCTGGCGCCGACGGCGGTAAGTTGAGTCCGGTCTGGATAGCTAAAGCTTGTTCAAACCCACCAGCTTTACCGGCCACAACGGCGGTGTCATCGCCGGGCTTGACCCGGCGATCCATGAGCGAGTGCAGCGCAAGCAATCGTAAGAGTGTGCTTTGTCGCATCACCGTATGGACCCGCGGGTCAAGCCCGCGGGCGACGGTCGGTGGGTATTACCCGGGCGCGCTTCAACTCAGGTGGAAGTGCTCTAGCGCAGCACCGATGCGATCGCGTCGCGCAGGCGATGCGCCGAGATCGGCTTCGCCAGCACTGGCGCGCCCGGCACCATCTGCGAGATGTGGGCGCGGGTTTCCTGGTCGCCGTGGGCGGTGATGAAGATGATCGGCGTGTCGCGCTGCTCGCGGATCTTTCGCGCGGCCTCGATGCCGTCCATCCGGCCGGCAAGCCGCACATCCATCAGCACGAGGTCAACGTCGAGATCGGCAGCCTGCTCGACGGCGCCGTCGCCGTCCGGCACGAGGCCGCAGACTTCCAGGCTCTGTTCGCGGATCAGGGATTCCAGATGCCACGCGACCAGAAGCTCGTCCTCGACGATCAATACGCGGGGCGTCCGATCGATCGAGCGCATCCGGTCCATGGTTGTAGCTTGCACTGCCATTGTCATGACGCACGCACCGGTGTGAGTCGTGACATACTACCGCTTCGCAAGCGCCGCGCCAGCCCCCGCCGGAAGGCGGCTTGGCGCAAACCGGTACAGGGCCACCGCCGTTGGGCGGTGCCTTTTATCAATGTTCGGGCGCCAGCGGCGGCGGATAGGGATCGCGGGTCGAGTCCCACTCCGGACGGAATAAGTCGTCCTCGGACTGCACGATCACATCGGCCAGGCGTCCGTTGCGGACGTCGAGATGGGCCAGTGCGACGGCATCGCGGAAGGCATCATTCCTGTGCAGATAGGGCTCGGAGTTTTCGCCGTCGCATTGAATCATCCATGCGCCGTCGTAAACTACGTAGTACCGAGACTTGGTCGTTGGCGAACCAGCCATAGCGGGCTCCTGGTGTGACCCCCAGCAAACTGAGGGTATCAGCTATATGGAGCCCCAATTGCGACAGCGTCGTCTCAGTTCCCGAACACGTGAAGAATCCCGTTTTGGGGCTGTGGATTGCTGTGGACGGTGTGGGTAACTGTCAGCAAGCGGCCATGATCTCTTTGATTTTAGGCCAATTTTCCCGGCCCTGCCGTTTCATCAGCGCCAGATAATCGGGATTTTCCCAGCGCGTGATGCCGTCTTTGAAGCTCGGACGGGCCTGAATCCGCCGGTACCAGTCGGCCACGCGCGGGGTCGGATCCAGCATGCCCAGCACGTCGAGATGGTCGAGCCGCACCACGTAGGGCGTGAAGGCGGCGTCCGCGATGCTGTAGCTGTCGCCGGCGAGCCAGGCGTGCTTGCCCAGCGCGTCGTCCATGTCGCGATAAAGCTCGAGCAGGCGCGCGATCGCGATCTTGAAGAAGGCTGAGTCCAATCCCTTCTCGATCACGTCGCGGCGGCGCTCGCGCTTGATCGGATCTGGAATGCTTTCGAGCATCTCCTTTCCGGCATCGCCCTTGCTGATGTACTGGTGCCGGAAGGCGAGACCGAAGCTCAGGATGGCGATGCCGGCGTCATGCACGCCTTCGTCGAGCTGCTTGGTCCAGAGCCGCATCTTTGCACGCCCGAACGGATCGGTGGGCTTCAGCGGCGGCTCGGGAAAGCGCTCGTCGAGATATTCGTTGATGACGTTGGACTCCGGCACGACGATATCGCCGTCGATCAGCGTCGGCACCACGGCGCGCGGATTGAGCTTGATGTACCAGTCCTGCTGATGCTCGCCGGCGCGCAGGTTGAGATGCCGGCTTTCCCATTGCAGGCCCTTCTCGGCCAGCATCAGCCGCACCTTCTGGGCGCAGCTCGACATGTCGTTGTGATAGAGGGCAAGCGTCATATCCGAAGCTCCACATTCACTTCCTTGGGAAACAGCTCTTCAACCGTGAGCTTTCGTTGAGTCACGCCCTGCTCATGGCAGAAAGCGAGAAACGGCTCCAGCGTCTTGCGGTTCTTCTCGATGCCGTAGGGCCACGGATCGCCGTCGCCGAACAGCGCGCGGTTGGTCTGCTCGATGTGATCGTCGCTCCAGGCGGTGGGCAGAAACGAGATCTGCCCCTGATAGAGCGCGGGGAGACACGCCCGCTTGGCCTTGTCGAAGGCCTCCATCAGGTTGCGTGCGATCCAGCGGTTGGCCTCGAACACCGCGCGGCGCATCACCAGCACATGCATGATCGGGAAGATGCCGGTCTTCCGGAAGTATTGCAGCTCCTGCTCACGGTAGTCTGGAACGAGGCGCTTCACGCCATGTTTGCCGTCGAGGAACACGTCGGGCGGCCGCGCCGTGATCATGGCGTCGATCTCGCCCGAGAGCAGCAGTTCGTTGAGGCTTTTGTCCTGCACAGGCGTGAGCCGAAAGCCGGGCGGCAATTCGAACTTCGCCATTTCCTTGCGGCCGCGGTCGTTGAGACCGGCCTGGATCCAGTCGATCGAGGTGAGCGGCACGCCGACCTCGTGCTGCAGCCAGCCGCGCACATAGGTCACGGCGGTCTGCGTCCATTGCGGGATGCCGATCCGCTTGCCCGCGAGATCGGCCGGGCTCTTCACCTTGGAGTCGCCCGCGACATAGATCGAGCCGTGGCGGAACACCCGCGACGGGAAGACCGGCAGCCCGATCATCGGCGAGTTGCCCCGGGCCGTAATGGTGCAATAGGTCGCGAGTGAGAATTCCGAAACTTCCCACTCCTCCGATGCCAAGAACCGATAGGCGATCTGCTCGAACGGGTGGTTGAGCACGCGCAGGTCGATGCCTTCCGGTTTAATCCGGCCCATGGCGAGCTCCCGCGTGTGCAGGTAGACGCCGATGGCAAGGGTCAGCGGCAGATCGGACATCAGCGGCGTGCTCCCAAATTTTTGCGGCATAAAAGCCCGATCGGGACGGCGTGGGCAAGGCCGCGGTGGCGGCAGCAGCCATGCTTTCGCTCCCGCGCGCACCTGTTAGACTGTCTCAAATCCGCGGCCGCCAATCGGTTGCGAAGAAGACTGCGCGTCAAGAACACGAGGGATGGAATGCCGAAACTGCCGCTCACCTTCGCCTGCGGACTCTACGATCGCATGCAGTCGCTCCAGACCGGCGAGGTGCAGGTCGAAGGCGTCGACCTGAACTTCCTGGTCGACGACAACCCGCGCAACATCTTCGACCGCATGGCGGCCGGGCAGGAGTTCGACGCTGCGGAATTCTCCAGCTCGGAATACGTCTCGCGTTTCGTCGCCAACCAGTGCCCGTTCGTCGCCATTCCGGTGTTCGCCTCGCGGGTGTTCCGGCACAGTTTCATCTTCATCAACAAGAAGCACATCAAGTCGCCCAAGGAACTCGAGGGCAAGCGCATCGGCGTGCCGGTCTACACGATGACGGCCGCGATCTTCATCCGCGGGCTGCTCAGCGACGAGCACGGCATCGACTTCGCCAAATGCGAATGGGTCGAGGGCGACATCAACACCGCCAAGCCGCACGGCAATCCGACCATCCTGCCGACCGCCAAGAAGCTCTCGATCTCGGCTAACAAGTCCGGCAAGTCGCTGAGCAAGATGCTGGAAGACGGCGAGATCCAGGCCATCATCGGCACCGGCGTGCCGGAGGCCCTCGGCCGCAACCCCGATATCGTGCGGCTCTATCCGGACTACCGCGCCGCCGAGATGGACTACTACAAGCGCACCAGGATCTTTCCGATCATGCACACGGTGGTGATCCGCCGCGACGTGCACGAGAAGCATCCGTTCGTGGCGAGCGCGCTCTATCACGCGCTCGATCAGTCCAAGAACCTCGCGTGGAAAAAGATGAACTACCGCGGCACGCTGCGCTACATGCTGCCGTGGATGACGGAGGAGCTCGACCAGATCAACGCGGTGTTCGGCGGCGATCCGTGGCCCTATGGCGTCGAGCCGAACCGGCCGACACTGAGCGCGCTGGTGCGCTATCTCGAAGAGCAGGGCGTGATAGCCAAGGCGCCGAAGGTGGACGATCTGTTCGCGCCGGTGCGGCAGATCCTTCCCATGACGCACTAGGACCGCTCATGCGTTGGCGCGTCACGATCGACCGGCTGATCGTTTTCGCGATCCTGCTGGCGCTGTGGCAGGCCGGCAGCATGGTGTTCGGCGACTACTGGCTGAGCACGCCATGGGGGACCGTGACGCGCTTCTTCGCGTCGCTCGGCAACGGGGAGCTTTTCTTCCACGGCGGCTACACCATCAGCGAGGCGCTGGTCGGCTGTGTGATCGGCGGTGTGCCGGCGGTGCTGCTGCCGTTCCTGCTGCGGCGGCAACCCATCGTCGTCGCGATCCTCGACCCGTTCATGGTCGGTGGCTACGGCGCGCCGAAGCTCGCCTTCGCGCCGCTGTTCATTCTTTGGTTCGGCATCGGCATCGAATCCAAGATCGCGCTGGTGGCTGTGGTCGTGTTCTTCATCGTCTATTTTTCGACGCTCTCCGGCGTGCGCGCGCTCGACACCAGGCTGGTGCGCATGGCGCAGCTCGTCGGCGCCAACGAGCGTCAGGTCGGCCGGCACATTGTGTTTCCCGGCGCGGTGCCGGCGATCTTTGCAGGCTTCCGCATCGCGGTGCCTTATGCGATCGGCGGCGCGGTGATCGCCGAGCTGATCTCGTCGAACCGCGGGCTCGGCTATCTGGTTCAAACAGGGGCGATGAACTTCGACACCACGCAGGTGTTCGTCGCGATCCTGACCGCGACCATCATCGTGCACGCCTTCATCGCCATCGTCGATGTCGCCGAGCGCTTTCTGCTGCGCTGGCGGCCGCGCGGCGCGGCGCTGGCCGTCGATCACGGGACCTGACGATGACCGGAACGCCGATGCTGGACATCAAGGGTCTCGGCAAGCGCTTCCCGGCGCGGGAGGGCCGCGAGCCGCCGCCCTGGATCATCCGCGACATGTCGTTCTCGGTCGGCGCCGGCGAGCTCCTGACCATCATCGGCCCGTCCGGCGCCGGCAAATCGACGCTGCTCAACATCATTGCGCAGATCGAGACCGCGAGCGCCGGCGAGGTCACGTTCGACGGCGAGCGCACCGTATCGGCCGAGCAGAAGGTGCTGCATCCGGGTTTGAACCGCCGCGTCGGCTACGTGACGCAGGACGACAACCTGCTGCCCTGGCGCACCACCATCGACAACGTGCTGTTCCCGCTCGAGGTGCAGGGCCGGCTCGACGACAGCGCGCGGGCACGCGCCGCCGAGCTGATCGCGGCCGTGGGGCTCACCGGCTTCGAGCGCTATTATCCGCACGAGCTGTCCGGCGGCATGCGCAAGCGCGCGGCGCTGATCCGCACGCTGGTCTATGACCCGCCGATGATCCTGATGGACGAGCCGTTCGGCGCCGTCGATGCGCAGACGCGCACGCAGCTCCAGGGCGACTTGCTGCGGCTGTGGAGCCTCAAGCGCAAGACCATCATCTTCGTCACCCACGACATCACCGAGGCGATTGCATTGGGCGACCGCGCTCTGGTGCTGACGCGGCAGCCGGCGCGCATCGCCGCCGAGCATCCGATCCCGATCCCGCGGCCGCGCGACGTGAAGAACATCTTCACCACGCCGGGCTTCACCCAGATCTACGAGCGCATCCGGGCGGACGTGCAATGAGCAGCGCCGACATCGCATCGGAGTTTTCGGAAGCCCGCACGATCCCGCGGCAATGGATCGTGATCGGCGGGCGCATCCTGCTGGGGCTCGCTCTGCTCGCCGCCTGGGAATGGGGCGCGCGCAGCTTCGGTTCGTTGTTCTTCGCGCCGCCGCTCGCCACCGCGCAGCGCATCGTCGAAATGGCGGCCAGTGGCAAGCTGTTCACCGATGTCATCGCGACGTTGCGCGTGTCGGCGCTGGGCTTCGTCATCGGCTGCGCCTGCGGCATCGGGCTGCCATTCCTGTTGCGGCTGTCGGAGCGTGCCACGCAGGCCATCGAGCCGTTCATCCTGGCGTCGATGGGCATCCCGAAATACGCGCTGACGCCGTGGCTGATCCTGTGGTTCGGTATCGGCGACCGGCCGAAGGTCATCGTGGTGACGCTGTTCGTGTTCTACATCGTGTTCATCACGGTGTTTGCCGGCATGCGCAGCGTCGACCCGCGTCTGATCAGCATGGCGCGGGTGGTCGGCGCGAGCGAGCAAGCCATTGCCCGCAAGGTGATCTGGGTTTCGCTGCTGCCGTTCTTCTTCACCGGCCTGAAAGTGGCGCTGCCGCGGGCGGTCAGTGCCGCGATCGTCGGCGAGTTCCTGGTGGCGACCGAGGGCGTCGGCTTCTCGATCGAGCGCGCCCGGCAGCTCTCCGACACCACGGGCGTGTTCGCCGGGATTGTCGTGGCGGTGGCGCTGGTGCTGTTGATCAACGGCATCGTCAACGCGCTGGAGCGCCGCGCGCTGAAATGGCGGCCGACCGACCGCGACATGCAGATCTAGGGAGCGCGATATGAAGCTTGCGAGCTACATCGCCGGCGGCAAGGAATGCTATGGCGTCGTGACCGATGACGGCGTCATCACCATGCGCGGCCACGGCTCGCTGCGCGACGCGCTTGAGGCCGGCGCGCTGGAGGGCATGCGCACCGCAGCCGCCATGGCCAAGCCGGATTTCAAGCTCGCCGACATCCGCTTCCTGCCGGTGATCCCGAACCCGCACAAGATCCTGTGCGCGGGCGTGAACTACAAATCGCATGCCGCCGAGGTCGGTCGCGAGTTGCCGAAGCAGCCCAGCATGTTCATCCGCTTCACCGACACGCTGGTCGGCCATGGCGGCGAGATGATCCGGCCGAAGCTCTCCGACAACTTCGATTTCGAGGGTGAGCTGACCATGGTGATCGGCAAGGGCGGGCGGCATATCCCGATCGACAAGGCGCTCGATCACGTCGCGGGCTACACGATCTTTGTCGACGGCAGCGTGCGCGACTATCAGAAGTTCTCCGTCACCTCGGGCAAGAACTGGCCGGGCACCGGGCCGCTCGGGCCGTGGCTCGTCACCAGCGACGAGATCCCCGATCCCGGCAAGCTCACGCTGACCACGCGGCTCAACGGCCAGCAGGTGCAGCATTCCGGCACCGACAAGCTGATCTATTCGTGCCAGCAGATCGTCAGCTTCTGCTCGGACTTCACCGAGCTGCATCCCGGCGACGTCATCGCCACCGGCACGCCGGAGGGCGTCGGCCACAGCCGCAAGCCGCCGCTCTGGATGAAGCCCGGCGACCTGCTGGAGGTGGAGATTTCCGGCATCGGCGTGCTGCGCACGAAGATCGTCGATGAGGCCTGAAGGGTGCCGGCGCTGAACCGCTTCCTTGTCGCTTTCGGGCTCTGGGTCGCAGCCGCGCCGGCCTCGGCGCAAAGCACGTCGATGCTCACGCCGAAGGGCCTCGATCCCGTCGAGATCGGCATGACCATCGAAGCGGCGCAGAAGAAGCTCAAGACAAAGCTCGGGCGGATCTCGACCATGGAGGAGGGCTTCTCCAGGGAACGCGAGTCGACGCGGCCTTGCTGGCTTTGGCGCCGCCGCGACGGCGTCGATCCGGGCATCAACTACATGACCGAGAAGCACGTCATCATCCGGATCGACATTTTCACGCCAGGCTCCCGTCTGGTGCCCGCGGTCAAGACCCGCGCCGGGATCGGCATCGGCAGTCCCGAGGCCGAGCTGAAAAAGAAATACGGCGATGGCCTGGTGATGGGGCAGCAGCCGAGTAACCCCGGTACGACATGGGGCGTTGCCGAGCGGGCGGGGCAGAACGGCCTTCGCGTCGAGGTGCTCGACGGCAAGGTCAGCGGGATGCTCGCCGCGCGCGGCCGGGCGCTGGACTATCCGGAAGCCTGCTCCTGAGCGCTACTTCACGTACTCGTCCGTGAACAGTCCGTCGTAGCTCTTGAGCTTGGCGTCTGCCTTCATCATGCCGGCTTCGACGTTGAAGTCGTCGGCGTTCTCCAGCGCCTGCTTGGTGACGACCGGCACCTTGGGCGTCGACTTGAGGATTTCGTCATAGGCCGCGGCGATCAGCTTCGGCTCGAGATTGGAAAACTTCTTGCCGAGCAGCGCCACGACCTCAGCCGGGTTGCTGTGCATGTAGGCGATCGCTTCCTTCATCACGCGGCCCATCGCGACGCAGATATGCTGGCGCTTCTCGCAGGTCTCGGGCTTCGCCAGGATCACGTTGTAGGCGAAGTTGATCGCGTTCGGCGGATCGCCGTCGGGCCCGCTCGCGATCACCACCGATGCGCCGTCGACCACGGGCTTCAGCGGCCAGGGCGGGCTGTTCGACATGCCGTCGATCTGCTTGCTCTGGAACGCGGCCCACATGGCGTTGCCTTCGAGCGCGGTGACGCGCAGTCCGTCGGGACCGATGCCGGCGCGCGAGGCGACCGCCAGCAGGTAGGCATGCGGGTTGGCGTTGATCGCGCCGACTCCGAAGCTCTTGCCGCGCAGCACCGCTGCGCGCTTTTCCAGCGGCGCCTTGGCGTCGAAGCCCGCGGCTTCGGCGACCTCCTTGCGCATGGTGATCATCACGATGTTGCGCTCGGCGGTGTTGGCGATGGCGAGCAGCCGCTGGCCGCGCGCCGCGGCCCGCGTCAAGGTCGAGCCGCCGGCCTGCACGAAATCGGCGCTGCCGGCGATCACCGCGTTGGTGGCGCCGACGCCCTGGATCTGCACGATCTTGGCGTGCAGGCCGTATTTGGCCCACAGCCCGAGCTCCTCGGCGACCAGGTTGGGCGTCGACGTGAAGGTGAAGTTCGGCATCGCGATGACGATGTCGTCGAGCGCCGCGGCGGGTCGCGCCGTGAGAGAAAAAGCGAGCGTCGCCGCGAGGGCAAACGCGAGGGCAGGGCGCATGATGCGCTCCTCAGTTGACGAATTCGTTGGTGAACAGGCTGTCGTAGGATTTGAGCTTCTCGTCGGGCTTGAGCAGTCCGGCCTGGACGTTGAAGATTTCCGAGTTTTCGATCGAGGCCTTGTTCACCACCGGCGGCGACGGCGTCACCTTGCGCAGCTCCTCGAACGAGGCCTTCAGCAGCGCATCGTCGAGCGTCGGAAAGCGCTTCTTCAGGATCGCGAAGGCTTCGTCCGGCTTATTCTTGATGAAGGCGGTCGCGTCCTTGATCGACTGGCCCATGGCGAGGCAGAGCGGCTTCTTTTGCACGCACGTGTCCTGCCGCGCCACGATCATGTTGTGGCCGAACGGGATCATGTCGCCCGGCTCGCCGTCCGGGCCGCTCGCGATCAGGAGCGCGTCGCCGTCCTGCACCGCCTTGAGCGGCCAGGGCAGCGACATGGCGTAGCCGTCGATCTGCTTGCTCTGGAACGCGGCGAGCATGCTGTTCGGCGCCATCGGCGCCACGCGGATGTCGTCGGGGCTGAAGCCCGCCCGCGCGGCGATCAGCCGCAGATAGGCGTGGATCATCGAGTTGATGGAATCGACCGCGATGGTGTGGCCCTTGAGCAGCGCTGCGCGCTTCTCAAGGGGCGCCTTGGCGTCGAAGCCGCCGGCCTGCGCGATGTCCTTGCGCAGCACCACCTGGGCGAACGGCCGGTCGATCGTGGTGGCGATGGCGATCAGCCTCTGGCCGCGCGCCGAGGCGCGGCCGAAGGAACTGGCCGAGGCCTGGGCGAACTGCGCGCTGCCGGCGATCACCGAATTGATCGCGGCGATGCCCTGGAGTTGCACGGTCTTCACCTTGATGCCGTGCTTCTGCCAGAGGTCGAGATCGCTCGCGATATAGCCGGCCGCGAAGGTGAGGCTGAAGGCCGGGTCGGCCAGGATGATCTCTTCGCCGGATTGCGCCCTGAGCGGAGCCGATCCGGCCACCGCGGCGACGACCGCAAAAGCGGCAACGGCAAGCTTCGAAACACGCATACGAGGTTCCTCCCGGGCACGGAGACCGGAGCGATTATGGAGAGCGCGCCACGGCCGATCAATGCGGCGACTTGCTCGCGGCGGGGTGGGCGCCGGCAATTGTGTCCGGCAGGATGGCGGGGCAATATCCGGCCCAACAATCAAAGTGAAGCGGGGCGCCTAGGGAGAGTTGTGATGAAAAAATGGATCGCCGCCATTGCGGCATTGACGATCGCGGGTGTCAGCGCCGCGCAGGCCGCCGAGAAGCTGAAGATCGCCATCCCGCAGAAGGGCTTCTGGGACAGCTCCTGGGTCGAGTTCGGCGAGGCCGCGGGCTTCTTCAAGGAGGCGGGCCTCGAGCTCGAGGTGTTCTACACCGAAGGTGGCGCGCAGACGATCGCGACCGTCGCCTCCGGCAGCGTCGACATCGCGATGTCGAACGGCATCCTCGGCGCCATCGGCGCCTACGCCAAAGGTGGCGACGCGACGCCGTATCGGATCATCTCGGCCGAGATGACCGGCGCCCACGAGCTGTTCTGGTGGGTCAAGGCCGACAGCCCGATCAAGACGCTGAAGGACGCCGGTGAAGGCAAGACCATCGCGTTCTCCTCGCCGGGCTCCTCGTCGAACCTGATCCTGCTGACGCTGCTGAAGCAGGCCGGGTCCAAGGCCAAGCCGGTGCCGACCGGCGGCGTGCCGGGCACCTACACCCAGACCATGACCGGGCAGATCGACATCGGCTGGTCGGTGGTGCCATTCGCGCTGCAGGACATCAACGAGGGCAAGGCCCGCATCGTGGCCAAGGCGCGCGACGCGACCGAGCTCGCCAACCAGACCATCCGGGCCAATCTCGCCAACGTGAACTCGCTGAAGACCAAGCGCGAGGCCATCACCAAGTTCATGCAGGTGATCCAGAAGTCGATCGACTGGGGCTACAGCAACCCACAGGCGATCGAAATCTTCGCCCGCAACATGAAGGTGAGCAACGCGATCGCCAAGCAGTCGGTCGACGAGTTCTATCCGAAGTCGGCGATGCAGATCGGCGAGATCCGCGATCTCGACCGTTCGTTGAAGGATGCGCTGGATTACAAATTCCTGACAGCGCCGAAGACGTCGCAGGACATCGCCGGCCTCATCGACATCGTCTACAAGCCGTCGAAGTGACCTTCAGCCAAACGGCTGACCGAAAACGACAATCTGTGCTGTCACAGTGCGGTTTTCCCGCCGCACTGTGACATATCCACAGCACCTCCACAGCAAACCTGGGCTTGCCGCGCTATTTCGATTGGGCTGCCCGGCGAGGGTTGCTAGGTTTCGAGCGGGGCGGCGCGTTCCGGCCGCAGTTTGTCCGTAGCATCAGGCGTTTGAGCACCCGTATGCGTCCGTTGGTGTCGCAGCGTTCATTGTTGTTGCGTCCTGTTCGGCGTATCGCCGCGACCGGAATGGTCGTCGCTTTGTCGCTGCCGCTGCTCGGCTGCCTGTCCAACGAAATCATCCCGGCCGCCATCGATCCGCCGGCGGCGTATCGCGCGGGCCCGCGCAAAGCGGACGCGGCGCTGCCTTCGGTTGTGTGGTGGCGCGGCTTCCGCTCGAAAGAGCTCACCGATCTGATCGAAGAATCGCTGACGTCGAACTTCGACGTGGCTGTCGCGGTCGCACGCATCGTGCAGGCGGACGCGACCTCACGCGTCGCCGGCGCCGCGCTGCTGCCGCTCGTCGATTTCAACGGCCAGGCCCAGCGCGCAGGCTCCTCGGACACCGTCGGCAACCGAAACACCAGCAATGCCGGCCTCGGCGGCGGTGCGCTGACGACCTACGGCATTTCGCTCAGCGCCAGCTACGAGATCGACTTCTGGGGCAAGAACCGTGCGGCTCTGCGCTCCGCCGAGGAACTCGCGGTGGCGAGCCGCTTCGACCGCGAGGTCGTGGCGCTGACCACGGTCGTCACCGTGGCCAACACCTACTTCACGGTGCTCTCGTCCAAGGATCGCCTCGATATCGCGCGCAACAACATCGAAGCCGCCGATCGCGTCTACAAGCTCATCCTGCAGCGCTTCGACGTCGGCACCGCGTCCGCGCTCGACGTCGCCCAGCAGAAGAGCCTGCTCGACCAGCAGCGCGCCAACGTTCCGCCGCTGGAGCAGAGTCTGCGGCAGAACATCGCGACATTGGCGTTGCTGATCGGCCGGCCGCCGGAAACAGTGCGGATCCGTGTCACCAGCATGAAGGCGCTGGCCATTCCGCCGGTGACGCCGGGCCTGCCGTCCGACTTGATCGGCCAGCGGCCGGACATCCGCGAGGCCGAGGCGAAGCTCGCATCGTCCAACGCCGACGTTCACAATGCACGCGCGCAGTTCTTCCCGAGCATCACGCTGACCGCCGAGGGCGGTTACCAGACCTCGGCCTTGAAGAACCTGGTCCGGCCGGAGTCGACGTTCTTCAATCTCGCCGCCGGCTTGCTGCAGCCTGTGCTCGAAGGCGGCCGCATCCAGGGCAATTTCGACCTCAAGAAGGGCGTGCAGGACGAGTTGCTGCAGACCTACCGCAAGTCGATCGTGAACGGCTTCGTCGAGGTGGAACGGGCGCTGATCGCGGTGCAGCAGGCGAGACGCCTCGTGGAGCTGGATAAAGCCGTGGTCGAGAGCACCCGCAAGGCGTTCGAATTGTCCGAAACCCGGCTGCGCGAGGGCACGGTCGACCTGATCACGGTCCTGAACACGCAAACCGCCATGTTCCAGGCGCAGGACGCCCTGGCGGTCGCCCAGTTCAGTCAGCTGTCGGCGGTTGTCTCGCTGTTTCAGGCACTTGGCGGGGGCTGGCAGAAGCCCCAGCCCGACAATCCCAAGCTCGCCGAAGCCGCCCCGCCGATCGAAGAGGTCACCTTCCCGGGGACTGAACCGCCGCGCCCGATGGGCCAACTAAGGCATTAGGGCTGCCTCTTAGCGTTAAGGCTGCCTCTTAAATGTCCGTAAGGTGCTGTGAAAGCTTATCCAGCACCATTATTTTGGACATCGGCGATTCCTGGCTGGCTGGAGAATGTCGGGTAAACTGCGATCAATTGCTGCGGCCGTTGCGGCCCTGATCCTGATTGGCGGGGCCGCGGCCTATTGGTGGCAGCCCGCCCAGTCGCAACAGCAGCGAGCCGGCCGTAACTTCCGCGGCGATGACGGTCCGGTTCCGGTCATCGCGGCGCAGAGCCGCCGCGCCGACGTGCCGGTCTATCTCGACGGCGTCGGCACCGTGAAGGCGCTCAACACCGTGACGGTGCGGTCCCAGGTCGACGGCAAGCTGCTCAGCGTCAACTACACCGAGGGCCAGCAGGTCGAGGCCGGCTTTGTGCTCGCCAAGATCGATCCGGTCACCTACCAGGCGGCCTACGACCAGGCGGTGGCCAAGAAGGCCCAGGACGAGGCGACGCTTGCCAACGCGCGGCTCGATCTCGCGCGCTACAGCAAACTGATGACCACCAACGCGGTCGCGCAGCAGCAATACGACGCCCAGAAGGCGACGGTTGCGCAAACCGAGGCGCAGGTGCGGCTCGACCAGGCCGCGATCGACAACGCCAAGGCCATCCTCGACTACACCACGATCACGGCGCCGCTCGCCGGCCGCACCGGCATCCGGCTCGTCGATCAGGGCAACATCGTGCACGCCTCCGACGCCACCGGCATCGTGGTGATCACCCAGCTTCAGCCGATCTCGTTGCTCTTCACCCTGCCGCAGCAGCAGCTCGGCGACGTCAATCGCGCGATGGAAAAGATGACGTTGTCGGTCGACGCCTTCGGCCCCGACAACAAGACGGTGGTCGAGACCGGCGCGCTCAAGGTGGTCGACAACCAGGTCGACCAGACCACCGGCACCATCAAGCTCAAGGCCGAGTTCCCCAACCGCGATCTGCAGCTCTGGCCAGGCGGCTTCGTCAACGTCCGCCTCCTCATCAACACGCTGAAGGACGTGGTGGTGGTGCCGACCGCGGCCGTGCAGCGCGGGCCGCGCGGCACCTTCGTCTACGTGGTCCAGCCCGAGAACAAGGTTGCGATCCGGCTGGTGTCGGTCGCCCAGCAGGACGAAAGCCAAGCCGTGATCGACAAGGGCCTCGACGCCGGCGACCGGGTGGTCACCACCGGCTTCGCGCGCCTGACCAACGGCGCCGAGGTCGCGGTGACCAACGCCGAACAGGTCCCGGCGCCCGGCACGGAAACCAACCAGCCGCAGAGTGACCGGCGGCGCGGCGGCGGGCGCGGGCAGCGCCGCGAACAGCGATCGGAAGCGGAAGCCACGCCCCCGAGCCGGCAGCGATGAGCGTCTCGACGCCATTCATCCAGCGGCCGATTGCAACCTCCCTGCTTGCCTTTGCCGTGATGCTCGGCGGCTGGCTCGGCTACTGGTCGCTGCCGGTGTCGTCGCTGCCGCAGGTCGACTTCCCGACCATCCAGGTCACGACACAGCTTCCCGGCGCCAGCCCCGACACGATGGTGTCGCTGGTCACCGCGCCGCTGGAGCGGCAGTTCGGCCAGATCCCGTCGCTGTCGTTGATGACCTCGTCGAGCTCGTTCGGCATCAGCCAGATCACGCTGCAGCTCGATCTCGGCCGCGACATCGACGGCGCCGCGCAGGACGTCCAGGCCGCGATCAACGCCGCCAACTCGGTGCTGCCGCGCACGCTGCCGTACCCGCCGACCTACGCCAAGGTGAACCCGGCAAGCGCGCCGGTGATGACGCTGGCGCTGACCTCCGATACGCACACGCTGCGCGAGATGAGCGACATCGCCGACTCGATCATGGCGAGCCGGCTCTCCGAGGTCACCGGTGTCGGCCGCGTCTCGATCCAGGGCGGCATCCGCCCCGCGGTGCGGATCCGGGCCGACCTGTCGCGGCTCGCCGCCTATGGCCTCGCGCTGGAGGACGTCCGCCAGGCCATCGTCGGCGCCAACGTCTCGGGGCCCAAAGGCTCGCTCGATGGCGTGCACCAGTCCTACACCATCGCGGCCAACGACCAGCTGATCGGCGCCGATTCCTACAAGTCGCTGGTGGTGGCCTATCGCAACGGCGCGCCGGTGCAGCTCACCGATCTGGCGACCGTGATCAACGGGCTGGAGAACGACAAGGTCGGCGCCTGGTACCAGGGCCATCCGGCCGTGGTGATCGACATCCAGCGCCAGCCCGGCGCCAACGTCATCGACACCGTCGAGCGGATCAAGCGCGAATTGCCGCGCCTGAAGCGCGCAATGCCCGCCGGCGTGACGCTGACCACGGTCAGCGACCGCACCGAGGTGATCCGCGCCTCGATCCATGACGTGCAGTTCACCCTGATCCTCAGCGTGGCGCTGGTCGTGATGGTGGTGCTGCTGTTCCTGCGCACCGTGCGCGCCACCATCATCGCCGGCGCGGCGCTGCCGCTGTCGCTGATCGCCACCTTCGGCGTGATGTGGTTTGCAGGTTTCTCGCTCGACAATCTGTCGCTGATGGCGCTGACCATCGGCACCGGCTTCGTGGTCGACGACGCCATCGTGATGATCGAGAACATCGTGCGTCACATGGAGAACGGCGAAACGCCGCTGAACGCGGCGCTGCGCGGCGCGAGCGAGATCGGCTTCACCGTGATCTCGCTGACGCTGTCGCTGATCGCGGTGTTCATTCCGCTGTTGTTCATGACAGGCCTGGTCGGCCGCATGTTCCGCGAGTTCGCCCTGACGCTGACCATCGCCGTGGTGGTCTCGGCGATCATCTCGCTGACGCTGACGCCGATGATGTGCAGCCGCATCCTGCGGCATCAGGCCGCCCAGCGGGCGAACGCGGTCGGGGACTTCTTCAACCGCGCCGTCGACCGCACCGTCGAGGTCTATCATCGCAGCCTGCTTTGGGTGCTGCGCCACCAGGGCGCGACGCTCCTGGTCACGGTGCTGACGCTGATCGCGACGGTCTGGCTCTATCTGATCATTCCGAAGGGCTTCCTGCCGCTGCAGGACACCGGCCTGATCACCGCGGTGTCGGAGGCCGGCGGCGAGGTGTCGTTCGAGCAGATGCAGCAGCTGCAGCAGCAGGTCGAGGACGCGCTGAAGAAGGACCACGACGTCGACGGCGTGGTTTCGGTGCTCGGCGTGAGCCGGATGAACCCGACGCCCAACGCCGGGCGGCTGGCGATCACGCTGCGGCCGCGCAACGAGCGCGTTTCGAAGGTCGACGACATCGTCGCGCGCCTGAAGCAGGCGGTGGCGCCGATCCCAGGCATCACGGTCTATTTCCAGCCCGTGCAGGACATCCAGATCAGCACGCGGTCGAGCCGCGCGCAGTACCAGTACACGCTGGTCAGCAGCGACGCCGCCGAGGTCACGGAGTGGGCCGACAAGCTCACCACGCGGCTGCGGCGCGACCGGCGGCTCCTCGATGTCGCATCGGAGGCCCAGGAAGGCGGCCTGCGCCTGCAGATCGAGGTCGACCGCGAGATGGCCGGCCGCCTCGGCGTGTCGATGCAGTCGGTGACCGACACCATCAACGACGCCTTCGGCCAGCGCCAGGTCTCGACGATTTACACCCAGTCCAACCAGTATCGCGTGATCCTGGAGGCCGAGCCGCGCTATCAGCGCGACCCGAGCGCGCTCGCGAAGCTCTACGTCACCGGATCGAGCACCAACACCGGCACGGTCGCGACCGTCGGCAACACCTCATCGGGCTCGATCAACACCAACACGTCGGCGACGCCCAATGTCGTCACCGGCTCGAACCAGGTGCCGCTGTCCGCCTTTGCGCAGTTCGAGCACACCTCGGCGCCGCTCGCCATCGCCCATCAGGAGCAGTTCCCCTCGGTCACCATCAGCTTCAACCTGCCCTGGGGCTCGGCGCTGAGCGACGCGGTCGCCGCCATCAACGACGCCAAGAGCGACATCAAGATGCCGGGCTCGGTGCTCGGCACCTATTCGGGCGACTCCGCCGAGTTCGACCGGTCGCTGGCCGGCCAGCCCTGGCTGATCCTTGCCGCCGCCATCACGATCTACATCGTGCTGGGCGTGCTCTACGAAAGCTTCATCCACCCGCTGACCATCCTGTCGACGCTGCCCTCGGCCGGCGTCGGCGCGCTGCTGGCGCTGATGGTGTTCGGCTATGACCTGTCGGTGATCGCGCTGATCGGCATCGTGCTGCTGATGGGCATCGTCAAGAAGAACGCCATCATGATGATCGACTTCGCGCTCGACGCCGAGCGCGAGCAGGGCATGTCGCCGCGCGAGTCCATCATCCAGGCTTCGCTCTTACGCTTCAGGCCGATCATGATGACGACGCTGGCGGCGTTGTTCGGCGCCATTCCGCTGGCGATCGAGAGCGGCACCGGCTCCGAGCTGCGCAATCCGCTCGGCGTCACCATCATCGGCGGCCTGCTGCTGAGCCAGCTGCTCACGCTCTACACCACGCCGGTGATCTATCTGCTGATGGAGCGGGTGAAGCAGCGCTTCAGCCCGGGCGCTGCCCCTGGGCACGGCTCACCTGGACATCCGGTGGCGCCGCCGACGCCTGCGGAGTAGGCCATGAACGTCTCCGCGCCCTTCATCCGTCGTCCGATCGGCACGGCGCTCCTCGCCATCGGCCTGTTCCTGATGGGCGCGGTGGCCTACCAGTTCCTGCCGGTCTCGAGCATGCCGACCATCGAGTACCCGACCATCCGGGTTTCGGCGAGCCGGCCAGGCGCCGATCCGGCCGTGATGGCGCAGACCATGGCGGCGCCGTTGGAACGCCGGCTCGGCGAGATTCCCGGGGTCAGCGAGCTGACCTCGTCGAGCACGCTTGGCACGACCAACATCACCATCCAGTTCGACCTCAACCGCAACGTCGACGGCGCGGCGCGTGACGTTCAGGCGGCGTTGAACGCCGCGGCCATGGACCTTCCCGGCGACCTGCCGACGTTGCCGGCCATACGAAAGTCCAACTCATCTTCCGCCCCGGTGATGATCCTGGCGCTCACCTCGCCGACCCTGCTGCCGAGCACGCTCTACGACATCGCCGACACACTGGTCGCCCAGCGCATCTCCCAGATCGACGGCGTCGCCGAGGTCACGGTCAGCGGCGCCGAGCAGCCGGCGATGCGCATCCGCGTCAATCCGGTGGCTGTCGCCACGATGGGCATCAGCCTCGAGGACGTCCGCGCCGCGATCTCCAATGCCAATTCATTGTCGCCGCTCGGCACCTTCGAGGGCGGCGATCTCGCCCGCACCATCGGCACCAACGATCAGCTTCGCGCGGTCCGCGACTACGAAACCCTCGTGGTGAAGGCGGCGAACGGCACCGTGGTGCAACTCGGCGCCATCGCCAAGGTCGAGCAAGGCGTGCGCAACAGCCGCTCGGCGGCGTGGTTCAACGCGCAGCCTTCGGTGCTGCTGGTGATCACCAAGCAGGCCGACGCCAACGTGATCGAAACGGTTGACCGTGTGCGCGCGATGCTGCCGGAGCTGAAGCGGTGGATTCCGGCGGATGTCGAGATTTCGATCCTGTCCGACCGCACCACCACGATTCGGGCCAGCGTCCGCGACATGCAGCTCACGCTGGTCGCCACCATCGTGCTGGTGATGATGGTGGTGTTCCTGTTCCTGCGGCGGCTTGCCGCAACTGTCGCGGCGGGCGTCACCGTGCCGCTGGCGCTCGCCGGCACCTGCGCCGCAATGTGGGCCGCCGGCTTCTCGGTCGACAATATTTCGCTGATGGCGCTGGCCATCTCCGTGGGCTTCGTGGTCGACGATGCCATCGTGGTGATCGAGAACATTTTCCGAAATCTGGAAAAAGGCATGACGCCGTTCAATGCGGCGCTCGAGGGCGCGCGGCAGATCGGCTTCACGGTGATCTCGATCAGCATCTCGCTGGTTGCGGCGTTCATGCCGCTGCTGTTCGTCGCCGGCACGGTCGGCCGGCTGTTCTACGAATTCTCCATAACGCTCACCTTTGCGATCGCGATTTCGACCGTGGTGTCTCTGACATTGACTCCGATGGTCTGTGCGCATTTCGTCAAGGCGCCGCCGAGCCCGGACGGCACGTGGCTCGACCGCCTGGTCGAGCGGGTGCTGGACCGCTCCGTCGCGTTCTACGATTCGACCCTCGTCGTGGTCTTGCGCCACCGTTTCCTGACGATGATGGTGTTCGCGCTCACGATCGCGCTGACCTGCGTGCTCTACGTCATGACGCCGAAGGGATATTTCCCGCAGGACGACACCGGGCTCATTTTCGGCGGCACCCGCGCGGCGCCGGACATCTCGTTCGAGGCCATGAAGGATCTGCAGCAGCGGGCGACCGAGATCGTGCTGTCCGACCCGGCGGTTGGCTATGTCGGTTCGTCGGTCGGAACCTCGACCTTCAACGCCTCGGTCAACAACGGCCGGCTGTTCATCTCGCTCAAGCCGCCGAGCGAGCGCGGCAATGTTTCGTCGCAGCAGGTGATCAATCGGTTGCGGCCGAAGCTGCTCGACGTTGGCGGCATGCGGGTGTTCATGTTCGCGGCCCAGGACGTCCGCACCGGCGGGCGCCAGTCGAGCTCGGCCTTTCAGTTCACGCTGTGGGATTCCGATTTCGACGAATTGACGCGGCTGGTGCCGCGGGTGGTCGAGAAGGTGCAGAGCCTGCCCGAGCTGGTTGATGTCACCACCGACCGCGAGCAGAACGGCCTGCAGGCCAATGTGGTGATCGACCGCCTCGCCGCGTCGCGGCTCGGAGTCCGCATCCAGGACATCGACAACGCGCTCAACAACGCCTTCTCGCAGCGGCAGATCTCGACGATCTATTCGGACCGCAACCAGTATCGTGTGATCCTGGAGGTCGACTCGGGGTTTCAGCGGGACCCGTCCGACCTGAGCCAGGTCTATGTCGACAGCTCCAGCGGCTCGCAGGTGCCGCTGTCGGCCGTGGCGCGATTCGAAAAGACATTGGCGCCGCTGGTCATCAATCACCAGGGCCAGTTCCCGGCCGTGACCATCACCTACAATCTTGCGCCCAACGTCGCGATGGAGACGGCATCCACGGCGATCGAAAGGGCCGTGGCCGAGTTGCACCTGCCCGATACGCTGCGCACCGAATTTGCCGGCGATGCCAAGGCCTACAAACAGTCATCCAACATGATGGTGCTGGTGTGTATCGCCGCGCTGCTGACGATCTACATCGTGCTCGGGGTGCTCTATGAGAGCCTCGCTCATCCGCTGACGATCATCTCGACATTGCCCTCAGCAGGCCTCGGCGCGCTGCTCGCGCTGCAGCTGTTCCGCGCCGAGCTGACCGTAATCGCCTTCATCGGCATCATTCTCCTGATCGGCCTCGTCAAGAAGAACGGCATCATGATGGTGGACTTCGCGCTCGCCGCCGAGCGGCAGGAGGGGCGATCGCCCGCGCAGGCGATCCACGAGGCCTGCCTGGCGCGCTTCCGGCCGATCATGATGACGACCATGGCCGCCATGCTCGGCGCGCTGCCGCTGATCATCGCCAGCGGCCCGGGCTCGGAGCTGCGCCGGCCGCTCGGCATGACCATTGTCGGCGGCCTGATCGTGTCGCAGATCCTGACGCTCTATACGACGCCGGTGATCTACCTGCTGCTCGACCGGCTGCACCACAAGCTCGGCGGCCGCGGGCCGGTGCAGATGCTGGACGAGCTGCGCGATCGCGGCAGGCCAGCGACGAGCTAAAAACGTAATAGCTATTCTATGCGAACAGTTGCGGCATCGGCGGTGCCATTCCTCCCCGCGAGGGGAGGGTGGACGCGAGCGAATGCGAGCGGCCGGGTGGGGAGAGGCCAGCGACGGACGGAGGCTTCTCCCCACCCCCGCGCTTCGCGCGGACCCTCCCCTCGCGGGGAGGGATGAGACCGCTCGTGTTGCCCGCGATCCGCCTCAGTGCTTCGCCGATTGGCCCGGCTGGTAGGTCGAGTAGATCGGCTCCGGCTGGGTGAAGAAGCTCAGCAGGATGTGATACGCGATCATGTAGTTCTTCTGCTGGAACGAGGCATGCGCGATGCCCGGCATCACCGAGAAGGTCTTGTCCGGATTCGGCAGCTTCTCGAAGAACTTCAGCAGGTCCTCGAAGCTCGCGATGCCGTCGTACTCGCCGCGCATCACGATGGTCGGGACCACGATCTTGGTCGGATCGACCACCGGCAGGTGGTTGCACATGTCGATATAGGTGCCGTTCGGGATCGAATCGTCGAGCTCCAGGATGTGCTTGGCGAAGGCCTCGATCACCACGTCGTCGGCGGTGCCGGGATGGTCGCGCTCGAAGATCGAGCGGACGAACTTGGCGTCGATCGGCCGGCGCTTGGTCTTGGTCAGCTCGGGGAGCTTCTTCTTGCGTTCGGCGAGCGTGGGGCTGCCTTCGCCGGTCCAGACATGGGCGTCGAGCGCGAGCCGCTTCACCCGCTCCGGATGGCGCTGCGCAAACAGCGCGGCGCGCAGCGCGCCTGACGAGATGCCGTACACGTAGAGCGGCCCGCTGTTGCGGGTCTTCATGATGTACTCGCTCGCGGCTGCGCAGTCGTCGGCGCCCTCCGAAATCCTGGCGTCGATGCCACGGTCCTTGGTGGAGCGGCCGTAGCCCTCCATGTCGACCGACCAGGTGTCGAAGCCCTGCGACACGAAATAGTCCATCGCGCCCGGCCGGCCCGGCACCTGCAGGTCGAAGGTCGGCTGCGACGCCATCGACGAGCCGTGCACGAACAGGATGGTGCCCTTCTTGGGGCCGCCCGGCGCGCGCTTCTCCCACATGAAGAGCTTGGCGGGACCCTTGGTGGTCCAATGCTCCTGGCCCTTGACGGAAAGCTGGCCGCTGGCGTCGTTCATGGCTTAACTCCTATGTGTCCTGAAGCCTTCCGGGCGATCGGATGAGTGTGCTTTAAGGTCGGGGAACTGACCTGTAAAGAAACTAAAGGTGAACACCCGGAACGGCCGATTATTCCGGCACGGGTTATACAAGGAGTGGTCGTGCCGAGCGAAAAGAAACTTGATGTCGCGGCGGTGAAAAACCTCGTGGTGGCGGGCTGGACCGGCCGCAACGTCGCGGCGCTGGAGGCCCATATCAAGGAGCTGGAGGCGATCGGGGTGAAGCGGCCGAAAACCGTGCCGATCTTCTACCGGGTCTCGCGGGCGCTGTTGACCACCGACGACGCAATCGAGGTGATGGCCGACAAGTCGAGCGGCGAGGTGGAGTTCGTGCTCTACCAGTTCGAGGACGGGCTCTGGGTGGGCCTCGGCTCCGATCATACCGACCGCAAGGCCGAGACGGTCGGCGTGACGCTGTCCAAGCAGCTCTGCGCCAAGCCGGTCGGCGCGCAGCTCTGGCGCTACGATGAGGTGAAGCCGCACTGGGACAGGCTCGTGCTGCGCTCCTTCGTGCCGGACGGCGGCAAGCGCCGGCTCTACCAGGAAGGACCGGTGACCAACATGCGATCGCCCGAGGAGCTGACCAAGCTCTACACCGGCGGCGACAAGCTCGCGCCGGGCACGGCGATGTTCTGCGGCACTTTCGCGGTGCATGGCGAGATTTCGTATTCCGGCACCTTCGACATGGAGCTCGAAGACCCGGTGCTGAAGCGCAAGATCAGCTACGGCTATCGCATCGTCTCGCTGCCGGACGAGGGCTGATCTCGGACACGCATTCCGTTGCCCGCTTCTTGCTTGGCGGCGGGTACAGGCAATCACGTTGAGGAGCTATCAATGAAAGTCGTCATTCCCGATCTCGTCTCCAACTCGTACTTCCCGGCGATCGCCGCAGTTGAAATGGGCTTCTTCAAGGAGGAAGGCCTCGATGCGGAGCTCGAGCTGATCTATCCGGTCGGCAAGTGCTACGAGGCGCTGCGCGACGGCAAGTGCGACTTCGTCGGCGGCTCGTCGCATTCGGCGCCGACCGCGTTCCCCGAGTGGAAGGGCGTGAAGTTTCTCGGCGCGCTCGCACAGAACACCTACTGGTTCCTGATCATGCGCGCCGACCTGAAGGTGAAGCGCGGCGACGTCGAGGCCGTCAAGGGCAAGAGGATCGGCGCGGCGCCGCTGATCGACATCGGTCTGATCGAGCTGCTCAAGGAATACGGCATCGATCCCAAGCGCGACAACGTGCAGATCGCGCCGCCGCCGATGCCGGCCAATCCGGCGGGCGTGTCGTTCGGCGTCAATGCCGCGAAGGCAATGGAAGAGGGCAAGATCGACGGCTTCTGGGCCAACGGCATGGGCGCCGAGGTCGCGGTGAAGCGCGGGCTCGGCACCATGGTGCTCGACGCGCGGCGCGGCGACGGGCCTGCATCGCTCAAGGGCTACACCTTCGGCGTGCTGGCGACGCGAGCTGACCTGGTCGAGAAGGAGCCCGAGAAGGCCGCGGCCGCGGTGCGGGCGCTGATCAAGACCCAGAAGGCGCTCAAGGCTGATCCGAAGCGCGCCACCAAGGTCGGCGAGAAGTGGTTCCCGGAATTCGAGGCGAGCCTGATCGCGACGCTGATCGAGCGCGACCTGCCGTACTACGACCCGACGATCACCAAGGACACGTTCGACAAGATGTGCAAGTTCGTGCAGACCGTCGGGCTCACGAAGGGCCTCGGCAAGTACGAGGACGTGGTGGCGACGCAGTACGCCAATTTGTGGAAGGCGTAGTGCAGAGGTAATTCGCGGCTGCTGCGCCTCGCTCCGCTGTCATCGCCGGGCTTGACCCGGCGATCCATGAGCGAGTGCAGCGATTTCAATTGTAAG
>CAKZHN010000105.1 GCA_936924235.1 uncultured Rhodoplanes sp.
CCGGGCGCCTCTCGGCGCTCCATCGCGGACCGCGTTGTCGGCGGCCGCACCTTGCGGGGGCTTTCGGATGCCGCGATCGACGGCGTCCTCGACCGAGCAAGGCGCCTGGAACATAACGAGAACACGGAAAATTGCAAATCGGGCACCGGGGTTTGCAAGGTCCGTCAACAGTGGCTCCGCGTTCCGTGCCTGGCGTGCCCGCCGTCAGCGCAATCGTCTCAGACTGCGGTTTTCACGCGGATATTTTCGACGGTCAGCTCGCCGACAGTCGGGTCCGTGAAAATCAGCTTCGCAACCGGACAGCTACTGAAAGAACCGATTGCTCGGTCGTCGAAGTCCCAAGTTCTCACGGAGCGTCTTACCTTCGTAGTCCGTGCGGAACAGGCCGCGCCGGCGCAACTCCGGAAGCACGAGATCAATAAATTCGGCAAGGGAGCCCGGCACATAGGGTGGAAGCAGATTGAATCCGTCGGCGGCGTCACCGGTGAACCACTCTTCGATGTGATCTGCAATCTCCTTGGGTGTGCCCTTCATGACCCAATGCGCCTTTGCGGCTGTCGCCCGCAGGGCCGCCTGGCGAAGCGTCATCTGGCCGTCGCGGGAATACTCCAGCCAGCGTTCCGGATTCGCACGGGTGGCGCTCGGTGCCACTTTCGGCATCGGCGCATCGAGGGGATGCTCGGAGAGGTCGACGCCAAGCAGCAGGCTGAGCTGACGTACGGCAAATTCAGGCGGTGTCAGTGATTGCATCTGTTCGTATTTTTCTTCCGCCTCCGCGCGGGTACGGCCGATGTAGAGGGAAAGCCCGGGCAGCACGACAAGCGATTCAGCGTCCCGCCCGTATCTGGCCAGCCGGCCCTTGAGATCGCTGTAGAACGTCTGGGCGCTTTTCAGCGACGATTGCTGGGTAAACACAACATCCGCGGCACGCGCGGCCAACTGTCGGGCAGGCTCGGACTCGCCGGCTTGCACGATCACCGGATGGCCTTGTGGTGGGCGCGCGACACTCAGCGGCCCCTTCACCTGGAAATGCTCTCCGACGTGCTCCAACAGATGGACTTTGGACGGCTCGAAGAACAGCCCCGTGGTCTTGTTCCGTACGACCGCGTCGTCGGCGTAGCTGTCCCATAGCCCTCTCACCACGTCGACAAACTCTTCGGCGCGTGCGTATCGATTCTCATGCGCGACATGCTCGCTGCGGCTGAAGTTTTTGGCGTCCTCGGGGTTGCGGCCGGTCACGAGATTCCAGCCCGCGCGTCCACGACTCAGCTGATCGAGGGATGCGAACATTCGAGCCACGATATACGGCTCGTTCCAGGTGGTTGCGGCGGTTGCCGCCAGGCCGAGATGTGAGGTTACGCTGGCAAGCGCCGACAACAGCGTCAGGGGCTCGAAGCCGACGGCTCGCGCGGTGTGGCTGAGCGACTGGAGATGATCGACACCCGGCGGGCTGATATTGTCGGGAATGAACAACATGTCGAGCTTGCCGCGCTCCAGCAGGCGCGCGATCTCAATCCATCGGTCGAGTTCCTGGCCAGTGTCGGCAAAGGCATCCGGCAAGCGCCAGGCGCCCTGATGATAGTTGCCGTCCATTTGCATATAGACGGAGAACTTGAGCTGGCGTTTCATCGCGGAACTCCCGCACGGGCAGCAAAGTCGCCCTCAACCCAGGCTGTCAGCCGGTCCAGATAGTCGAGCAACCGCTTCTGCTCGACGCCGCTCAGCGGCGACATCAGCGATCTCTCGAGCACCAAGCCGACGCGGTCGGCCGCCGCGACCGTCTCTTCTCCCTTCCTGGTCAGCCGAAACTCGTAGACGCGGGCATCTCCTTTGCCTGCAGCAGTCCGGCTGATCAGCCGCTTGCGCGTCAGTCCGGATATGACTCGCGAGGTGAAGCTGCGCTCGAACAGCGTTTCTCGAACAACGAGGCTGAAGATGATGCCAGGCCGATCGTGGATGAGGCGCAGGACCCGGATCTCGCGCACCGTCAGCCCACAAGTGTCTCTGTAAATTCGCGAAGCGATTTCGATCGCCTCTTCCGAAAGACGTTCGAGACGGTAGGTCAGATAACGATCGAAGTGGTGGGCACCCATCTGGGCGCACTGTCCATCATATTGTTGCATCCTGCAACAAACTTGTTGCAAAAACTAACAAATGGCGCGACCATTTTGCCTCGTAAAATGGACCGGCTGGCCGATGGACGACTTATCCTGGTTTCGCGAACAGCTTCCCGAAGTCGCCGGTTGGCGCCGTGAATTCCATCGCCGGCCGGAGATCGGATTCCAGGAGACCCTGACCGCGGCGCGCATCGCCGAGTTGCTGAGATCCTGGGGCATCGAGGTCCATACCGGCATCGGCGGCACCGGCGTGGTCGGGGTTCTGCGCGGATCGGGCGGTGTCGCCATCGGCTTGCGCGCCGATATGGATGCGCTGCCGATGATCGAACGCACGTCGCTTCCCTACAGGTCGGAAAACGACAATGCGTTCCACGGCTGTGGACATGACGGCCATACGTCGATCCTGCTTGGGGTCGCCAAGCGTCTCTCCAGCGAGGCCGGGCGCGTCGGCACGGTGAACTTGATCTTCCAACCGGCCGAGGAGACTTTGCGCGGCGGGACCGCGATGATCAACGACGGGCTGTTTGAGCGCTTTCGGTGTGACGAGATTTATGCGCTCCATAACTATCCGATGATTCCGGTCGGCACCGTGGCGGTCCGTGCCGGCATCATGCTGGCGGCCAGCGACCGTCTGGAAATCGATATTCGCGGCGTGGGTTCGCATGGCGCCACGCCCCACAAGAGCATCGATCCGATCATGGTGGCGGGACAGCTTATCGGCCAGATTCAGACCGCGGTGTCGCGGGCACTCGATCCCCAGGAGGCGGGGGTTGTCAGCATCGGCACGATCAATGGCGGCACGACCAACAACGTGATCCCCGACCGGGTGCTGCTCACCGGCATTATCCGCTCCGTGTCCGATGAAGGGCGGAGCATCTTGCACCGGCGCGTGCGCGCGATCTGCAGCGGGTTGGCGGAAGGCTTCGGTGCCGCCATCGAATGCCGCATCGAAACCGACTGCCCGGCAACCCTCAATCATCCTGGACCCGCAGCCGTCGTCGAAGAGGTGGCGCGCGAATTGCTGGGCAAGGACAACGTTATCGCCGATTTCAAGCCGGCCATGGCGTCGGAGGATTTTTCCTTCATGCTGCAGGCAAAGCCGGGAGCCTATTTCCTGATTGGTCAACGCGGTATGCCTTGTCACCACCCCGAATACGACTTCGACGACGACATCATCCCAGCCGCAGGCGCGATGCTGCTCGGGATTGTGCGCAAGCGGGCGGGCAACGGAACGAAACTCCTGAGGGCGAGCAATGACCCGAGTCGCTAGATTTTCAGCGGCGTGGGCCCTGATGGCGCTTGCGGCCCAATTTACCGGAAACGTGCAGGCCCAAGACTGGCCGCAACGGCCGGTGCGCATCGTCGTCATCACGCCGCCTGGTGGCTTTCCCGATTTTGCGGCGCGGATACTGGCGGCGAATATGAAGGACCCGCTCGGTCAGCAGGTCGTGGTCGAGAACAAGCCGGGAGCGGGGGGCAACATCGCCGCGGGTGCGGTCGCCGGGGCGGCGCCGGACGGCTATACGCTTCTCGTCACCGGCAACAATCACGCCATCAACGCGACCACGCTGCCAAATCCTGGCTTCGACTACGTCAAGAGCTTCTCCCCGATCGGCTTGATTGCGACCTCCAACATGCTGTTCGTCGCAAGCCCAACGCTGCCTGCGAAGAATGTCTCCGAGGTCCTTGCCATGGCGCGCGCCAAACCAAGCACGCTGTCAATGGCGGTCCCGCAGATCGGCACACCGGGTCATCTCGGCGCCGAGTTGTTCGTGCAACTGGCCAAAGTCAATATCACGTTCGTGCCTTACAGTGGTGTGGCGCCGGCGCTGCCTGACCTTTCGACCGGCCGCGTCGACCTCATCATGTCGGCCTTCCCGGCCGTCATGTCGCTGGTCGACGGCAATCGAGTCAAAGCGCTGGCCGTGACTCGTTTGCAGCGCTCCCCCATCATGCCAAATATCCCGACCATCGACGAAAGCGGCGTACCCGGCTTCGACGTCTCGGGTTGGGTTTGCCTGATGGCGCCGGCCGGCACCCCGGAGACGGTCGTGCGGAAGCTGAACGCCGCTCTTCGCGAAGCGCTGAGCCGCAAGGATGTCATCGAGGCATTTGCAAAGCAGGGACTCGACGTCACCCCATCCTCACCGGACGAGCTCGCCAATCAGATGCAGACGGAGCAGCGAAAATGGGCCGGCGTTCTGGAGAAGGCCATCGTAAAGTAACTTGAATATCGCTCAGACCGCTGACCGATACTTCTTCCGCAGACGGTCCGCCAGACCATCGACGGCTTGGACAAAGAGCGTCAGCTCGGACCCGACGACAAACATCGAAACTCCGAGCGCGACATAGCGGTCAATATCAGCTTCCCCGCTGACGATGCCGACCGGCCGTCCGGCCTTGGACGCGCGTTTGATGCCGTCCTCAATGGCGCTTGCAACAGCCGGGGCGCCGGGCCGGCCGGGCTGGCCCATTTGCGCAGCCAGATCGGCGGGACCGAAGAACACAACATCGACACCCTCGGTGGCGCAAATCGCCTCCAGCTGATCCAAGCCGGATGTGCTTTCGATCAGCACGCACCGGATCAGGCGCTGCTCGGCCGACTCCAGGTAAGTCCTATCACGCGTATAGCCGGTGGCCCGCACAGCGCCCGCGACGCCGCGGATACCGCGAGGAGGATACCGTGTGCGGCTGACGAACTGCCTCGCGTCCTCGGCCGTGTTGATGTCCGCTGCCATCAGCCCGTCGACCCCAAGGTCGAGGCACCGGCGAACCATGCTTGGATCGAGCGACGACAGTTTGATGAAGGAAGCCGCCCCGCTTGCCGCAAGCGCCATCAGCTGGGTGTGAATGATCGAGACACTGGTCGCGGGGTGCTCCGCGTCGATGACAAAAAAGTCGTACGGGGACTTCGCCAGGATCTCCATCGTATGCAACGCAGGAATCGCGCAATTGAGCCCAAAGCGTGGCCCCGCCATGAGCAGGTCTTTGAACGACTCGGCATTTGAGGCCATTTCTCTCGGTACCCTTCGGAATCCGACCTTGAAAATCATATCCCTGTTTGTGTGGGATAGCAGCTTGTACAGAGCAGTTGTTGGATGCTCGCTGATTGAAGATTTCGCGGTCTTGCCAATGTCCGCTTCTCCATGAAAACCGACATGCGGCGGGGTACGATGAGCTTCCGATCATGCGCTCCCGCGGGCCCCTGCCGGGCAAAAAGGGCTTGGCATCTCCACGTTCGCCCGCGGCGTCATGGGTCTCGAGATTCCGGCGCGCGTGCTCGCGATCGCCGACGAGGTGATCGAGTAGATCGAGCCTCGCCGGCTTCGCCGCTCATCGCGTCTTGCCCCCGCCTCCACCCGGCGAGCCGTGGCCGCCGCCTCCGCCGGGCGAGCCGCGACCGCCACCGCCAGGAAAGCCGATGCCCGGAACGTCGTGGATCACGTCGCGAGGATTGATCCGCGGGTGCTCGCGCTCGACGCAGGTGTTGCCCTTCTTGGTCATGCCCTCCGGGCAGGTGCAGGCGGTGCCGGCCGCATTGCGCCTGGCCGGTGGCCGGCACGTGACCGGCTCGACGCAGCGCTTGCCGCGCCGGATCTGGCCGTCGGGACAGGCGGACGAGTCGACCTTCACGCACTCCTTGCCCTTGAGCGTCGTGCCGGCTGGGCAGACGCAGGAGCCTGGCAACGGACCCGCCATCATCGGCGGTGAGCAGGCCGGCGGTGGCGTGACCGGCCTGCAGCCGACGCCAGGCACGTAGCTCTGACGATCCGGACAGACGCAGTCGGTGCCGTTGCTGTTGGGCACCGCCGGCGCACGGCACTCCACCTTCTTGATGTCTTTGCAGTCGAGCGTGTTGATCACGGTGATGCTCACGGGCGACGAGCCGGTCGTGACGCTCGTCGGGCTCGACGTCACGGTCCACACCGCCGTCTGATCCTTCGGGCAGACTCCCGACGGAGCAGCCGGCGGTATATCCGTGGCGGTGCAAGTGCTGCCGGAGATGACGCCGGTCACGGTCTGGGATCCGCCGTCCTGCAGTGGAGCATTGCCGGGCAGGCCCAGGCCGTTGCCATAGGAGCAATTGTAGATGATCGGGTACGTTATCCCGCCGAGGTTGGCCCTGGTGTTGTTCTGGACCTTCTTCGTGACGATGAGCGTCGTGTCACCCGTGCCGGTGCCCGGCTTGCAGTCGAGCGAGTTGTTGACCGTGATGGTCGATGTGCTCCCGCCACTGATCGTGACGTCCTGTGACGGCGAATAGGTCGTTGTCCAGGTCGGCACGTCGCCGGCGATTGCGCACCCGCCTCCAGGCGGCTGCGTCAGGGTGGCCTCTTGCACGTGGCACTGCGTGCCGGTGAGCAGGCTGCCGTAAGTCTGCGATCCGCCGTCAGGCAGGCTGATGTTCGCGGTGGTGCCGGCGCAGGTCACGGCGATCGGATAGGCCCATCCCGCGATCTGCGCGCCGAAAACCGTGCTGGTGACGATCTTCTTGACGACCAGTGTGCCGGTGTCGCCGCCGCCCTTCTTGCAATCGAGCGTGTTGGTCATCGTGACCGTGTTGGTCCCGGCCTGGATCGTGATGGTCTGCGATGGCGACGGCGTCGTGGTCCAGGTCGGCGTCGTGCCGTCCGGACAGATGTTGGGCGGCGTCGACGGGTTCTCGGTCACGGTGCAGGTCGCACCCACCGCGACGTTGCCGATGGTCTGCGAGTTGCCGCCGGTCAGCGAGAACGTGCTGTTGCTGCAATCGACGGTGAACGGGAACGAGACCGAGGGCAGCGGCCGCGGCGCGTTGTTGACGACAACCTTGCTCACGATCAGCGTCGCGGTTTCCCGCTTCTTGCAGTCGAATGTGTTGGTTGCCGTGACCGTATTGGTCCCGGATTGGATCGTGATCGTTTGCGACGGCGACCACGTCGTGTTCCATGTCGGGACTGTGCCCTGCGGGCAGACGTTGGGCGGCGTCGGCAGCGTTTCACTCACGGTGCAACTTGCACCAACCGTGACGCCGTTGATGGTCTGCGAGCCGCCGTCGGTCAGCGAGAACGAGGAGTTGCTGCAGTCCACGGTGAACGGGAACGGGATAGTCGGGAGCAGGATCGGCCCGTTGTTCTGGACCTTCTTTTGCACCACGAGAATGGCGGGCTTCGTCACCGTGTCGCAGGACTGATCGTTGCCCGCGTTGCTGTCGTGATAACCCGAACCCGGCACGATGCCGACCGTCGCGCAATTCGTGAACGGCGGATAGGGGCCGTTGCCATTCGCCCGCGCCTGGATGGTGATGGTGCCGAGCAGTTCGCCGGGCGAGACCGGGCCGCTGCCCTTGTAGATGCACTGCACCGACGTCGCCGTGAAGTTGCTGCAATCCCAATCCGACGCGGGGGTTGCGGTCACGCCGAGGAAGGTCATTCCGGGCGGGGCGTTGTCGGTGACGACGATGATGTTGTTGCCGTTGAATGGATCGGCAACGTTGGTGACGTTCAGGGTCCAGTTGTACCACGGCACGTCAGGTGGAGGACTGGTCTCGCCGATCTTCTTGATGGCGAGGTCAATGTTCTCGTCGCACGGACCGGGCACCATGGGCGGCGTGCAGGCGTTGCGCGGCGTCACGCAGGTGCGACCCTGCTGCACCATGCCCTGCGGACAGACGCAGGAATCGGGTGTCGGACCGGGAATTGACGGCGGTACGCAACGCCCACCGATGATAGCCAACGGGGGCCGCTTGACGCACTTGCCGTCGATGAGGATCTGGCCGTCAGGGCATTTGATGTCGGTGGTCTGGCACGTGCCGTCCTTGAAGATCGTGCCGGACGGGCAGACGCAGGACGGCGTGCAGGCGCGGCCTCCGCCGCCGCCGATGACGGTCGGTGGGGGCGGCGGGGGAGGAGGCGCGACAGCGGCAACCGGCGCAACACAGGGACGGGCGATGATGCGCACGCTGCCGAGGTGCCCGGTCGAGCCCGGATCGGTGAGCTTGTCGTCGAAGTCGACGAAAGAGGCGACCGACGGCGGCTCATTGGCAGGGCGCACGCGGTCCGCAGGATTGCCCTGCAATCCATTCACCGCGTTCGGACCATTGAGCAGGGTCTGGCCGGTGGTCCACAGTGAAGCCTCGCAGGCGCCGGTGTCGAGCGTGTTGTCGGACCGGTAGCCATAGCTGAGCGCCACGCCGCCATTGGTGTTGCGGAACGTGCCGGCGAAGCCGACGGCGTACTCGTCTGCAGCAGGCCGCCAGCGGCCCGGAGACGGCGGATCGTTGGGCGCCTTGAGCGTATAGCGCAGCACGCGCGGCTCGCCCGCGCGAGTCAACGCCGCATAGTCATAGGCGCCGGAGGTCGCGGCCCGCTGTGCCAGGATCATTGCGCCATTGTGGGCGAACGCGATGTCGGTCACCGTCATCGGCGACTGGAGCTCGACCTCCAGATTCGGATCGGCTGCGAAATTGCCGTCCGGCATGATGCCGACCGACCAGATCTGCGGCCCGGCGGTCACAGAGTAGTAGAGGCGGCCCTCGCTCACAGCGAGGCCGAACACGCGGCGCGGTGCCGGCGCAAATCCCCATGTCTCCGGCTGTTCAGTGTCGAAGCGGTCGCTCGAAATGTTCGGCCGGTTGCGCGGATTGAACGGCAGCGGCGGCTGGTTCGCGGCGGCGCGGCCGGCCGCACCGTGATCGAACTGGCCGAGATCGCGGCCATCGAGATCGATGCGGTGGATCATGCCGGTGTAGAGATCCGACACGAAGAGCTGGCGGTGCGCTGCGTCGTAGGCGAGATTGCCGAGACCGGTGCCGGGATTGGGCACGCCGTCGAGCGTGACGTTGGTGAGCAGCGTCACCACGCCGCTGCGGCCGTCGATCTTGTAGATCGCGCCCGGTCCGCCCTGCAACTCGAGACCGAACTGGCCGCGCATCCAACCGACGCCCGGTCCGCCCTTCTTGCGGCGCTCGGCGGTGCCGTCGCGGCCGCGACTAACCAGGCTCAGTCCATAGGCGGAGGTCGCCGCAACGTAAATGTTCGGCGGCGTCTGGTCGTCGAGCGCCACGCCGAAAACCTGACCGATATCCTTCGCCTGCACGTCGAACTTTTTCGGCGTCGTGACCAGCGTGCCGTCAAAGGGGCGGCCCGGCCGGCTCAGGTCGATGACCCGGAGCGAGCGCCCGCCCGCATCGATCGCAGTGCGATCCGCCGGGCTTGCGCCACCGCGCGCAGGCTCGGTCACGGTGCCGGAGAATCCGGTGACAACCGCATCACCAACATCGAGACTTGGTGGTCGCGTGGATTGTTGGGCGTCGGCGCTGCCGACCTGGATGACAACAGCCGCAAGCAGCGGCAGAAGCCGCTTCACAAGAATCGACACGATCGCCCCCCGTTCCAGCCACCAACTGGCTGGCATCCTCAATCGAGTGAATTTTCTTAAACTATGTCGCGGCAACGGGCCGCTACGTTCACGAAGTCACTTCGAGCACAGCGGTTTTTTTTGAAAGCTTAACTTCCTGCAGCGAGTGCAACAATCGACACAATCCACGAAACGCTGTCTTGTCATTCCGTCCACCACGTGGCAGTCCGCCGCGACGGTGGCGACTTGATCTCCACCAGCCCCACTTGATTCATCAGGCTGTTCGCGGGCGCCGAGGCGCATCTGCGCACGATGTCGCAGCCGCACGCAGCGCCTGAGCCAAAGCCCCGTGCGCATTGCCAAGCACGCCGGGCTCTCGCATATTGGACGCAAATAAAAACCACTCGGCAGGGAGGGCTTCAATGCCGCGGTTCCGTTTCATGGCACTTGCCGCGCTGGCGGCCTTGGTCGCCGCCATCGAGCCGTCCGGCGGCGCGCGGGCGCAGACCATCGAGCTCAAGTTCTCCCATTTCGTGCCTCCGCAGCACGCCTTCCACAAATGGCTGACCGCGTGGACCGAGAAGCTTGAAAAGGAATCCAACGGCCGGCTGAAGTTCACCATCTATCCGAACGGCCAGCTCGTCGGGCCGCCGAACCGGCAGCTCGATGCGGTGCGCAACGGCGTCGTCGACATCGCCTGGGTGCTGCACGGCGTGACGCCCGGCCGTTACCCGGTGACAGAACTCGCCAATCTGCCGTTCGCCTGGAAGGGCACCGAGGACGACATCGTGCAGACTGCGGTGCGCATGACCGAGTTGGCGCCGAAATATCTGGCCGCCGAGCACACCGGCCTGCACATCCTGTTCATGTCGATGGCCAATCCGGTGGTGGTCTACTCCAAGACGCCGATCACCAAGCTCGACGATTTCAAGGGCCTGAAAATCCGCTACGCCTCGGCGGCCAACAAGGTCATGCTCGACGCGCTCGGCGCGACCACGCTTCTGGTGCCGCCGCCGGATTCGCAGGACGCGCTGGCCAAGGGCATCATCGCCGGCGCCACGTTCCCCCACGAAGCCGGCCTCGCCTACGATCTCGCCGGCGTCGTGAAGTATTCGCTCGATCCAGGCATGGCCTCGGCGACGTTCGTCACCGCGATGAACCCCGCGAAATACAACTCCCTGCCGGCCGACCTGAAGGCGCTGCTGGACAAGGAGAGCGGCGTCGCCGCGTCGGAGAGCTTCGGTAAGGCGTGGGCCGACCAGGAGAAGTTTGCCCGTGACGTCGAGACCAAGAAGGGCCTCCAGATCAATCGCCTGTCCGATGCCGACATCGCCAAGCTCAAGGAGCTGGCCAAGAAGCAGACCGACGACGAGATCGCGCGCCTGGAGGCGCAGGGCAAGCCCGCCAAGGCCTTCATGGCGGATTTCCTGAAGTAGGCCGCGGGCTTCAATGGCAACCCCGGCCAGTCCCGCGCAGCTGGTGGAGCGGCTGCAGCGCGCCCAGCTGCGGGTCGCCAGCGTTGCGCTGGTCGTGCTGATGATGGTGACCGTCGTCGACGTTCTGCTACGCTATCTCTTCAACAAGCCGATCCGCGGGTCCTACGACATCGTGGAATGCATGCTGTTGATTTTCGTGTTCCACGGCATGGCGGCCGCCTTCTTCGGCCGCCGCAACATCGTCATCGACATCATCGACTCGTTCATCGCGGCCCGCGTCATCGTCTGGCTGATCCGCCTGGCCGATGTGCTCTCGATCGTCGTCCTCGTCCTGATTTTCTGGGCGATGATCACGCCGGCCGTGCAGATCTATCAGTACGGCGACGTGAAGCTCGATTCCCAGATTCCGATCTGGTGGATGTGGGTCGCGGCCTTTCTGGGACTGGCCGGGACGATCCTTGCGGCGCTCACCGTGCTGCTGGCGCGGCCGGCAAAACCTGAGACGGAACACATCGAATGAGTCCGTCGCTGCTTGGCGTGACCGGCGTCGCCGTTCTGTTCGTACTGCTGATCCTGCGTGTCCCGGTCTGGATCTCGCTGGTGCTGGTCGGCTTCTTCGGCAACGCCATCGCGCTGGGCTGGCCCGGCGCGCTGGCGCTGCTCGGCACCGCGCCGTTCGACGTCGCGTCGTCCTATTCGCTCTCGGTGGTGCCGTTGTTCATCCTGATGGGCGAGGTGGCCTCCGAATCGCGGATGTCCGGTGAGCTGTTCAAGGCGGCACGCGTCATCCTGTCGGGCTTCCGCGGCGGACTTGCCGTCGCAACGCTGGCAGCCTCTGCGGCGTTCGGCGCCGTGTCGGGCTCTTCGCTCGCCAACTCCGCCACCATGACCCGCATGGCGCTGCCGGAGCTGCGCAAGGCCGGCTACGACGATGGTCTCTCCACCGGCTGCATCGCCGCCGGCGGCTCCACCGACATCCTGATTCCGCCGTCGATCATCCTCGTGATCTATGCGGCCATCGCCGAGCTGTCGGTGCCGAAGCTCCTGGCCGCCGGCCTGATCCCCGGTCTGCTGCTGACGCTGCTCTACATGGCGGTCGCCATGATCGTGGTCTGGCTGCGGCCCGACTATGCGCCCGGCCGGGAGAACCACACCTTGCGCGAGCGGATCGCGGCGCTGCGCGAGCCGTGGCAATTCCTGGCGCTGTTCGTGGTCACCATCGGCGGCCTTTATGCGGGGGTGTTCAGCCCGACCGAGGCAGCCTCGATCGGCGCCTTCGGCGCGATCCTGCTGGGCATGCTCGGCCGCCGCATGTCATGGGCCGATCTCGTTCGCGCCATCGAGACTTCGGTGGTCGTCTCGGGCGTTCTGTTCGTCATCGTGATGGGCGCCAACCTGTTTTCATTTTTCATCGTGCAGACTCATCTGCCCGAGCTGCTGCTCGCCGGCGCCAAGGCGCTGCACATGAGCGGCGTGATGGTGATGATCGTCATCATCCTCGGCTACATCTTCCTCGGCTGCTTTCTCGAAGGCATCGGCATGGTGCTGATCACCGTGCCGGTGTTCCAGCCGATCATCGTCCAGTTCGGCTATGACCCGATCTGGTTCTCCATCGTGGTGGTCATCATGGTCGAGGTCGGGCTGATCCACCCGCCCGTCGGCATGAACCTGTTCGTGATCCAGGCCCAGGCGCCCGACGTGAAGATCACCAGCATCTACCGCGGCATCATCCCGTTCCTTGTCGCGCCGTTCCTGCTGATCTTCCTGTTGTTCCTGTTCCCGGGAATCGCGCTGTGGCTGCCCGCCGTGCTCTACGGGCCGTAGAGCATGATTCCGCTCAGCGGGGTCTGATCCGATCGGCGATCCTGGCCAGCTCGATATCGACATTGTCGCGCTCCCGTTCCGCTTCGGCCATCGCCTCGGGCTTCGGCTCTTGGCCATCCCAAGACGCCTGTTCGCGAATGACGATGTCTCGAAAGCCGGCTCGCTTGGCGAGCAGCTGTTTGTATTCGCTTTTGAGCGCGTCCTGATCGTCGGTTTCTGCGGGTGTCAGCGCATAGGTGCCCCTGAGTATGGCAATGGCTTCCATCGCGAGGGCTTCGGCCGCGGGAGAGAGTGCGGGCTCGAATGCCGCCACCTTCCAATTGGCGCCGCTTCCTTCGAGAGCGATTCTTTCGATCCGAACGGCCTCGAGTTCCCCGCAGCCCCTCTCGCGACGTGCGATCTCCAGGGCTTTGGTTTCGAGCCACGCTGGAGTTTTTTGCGGCAGCTGCGCGGACATCACGGGGCCTTTCGGGACACGAACACCATCACCTCACCGCGACGGCGGCGACTTGATCTCGACGAGCCCCACCTGATTCATCAGGCTGTTCGCGGTCACCGGATTGCCGTCCGGCGTGACACTCATGTTGCGCACGATGTCGCCGCCGCCCGGGATCGCCCAGGTCTGGAATTTCTCGGTCTTGGGATCGAAGCGCACGATGGTGTTCGGCTTCGCGAATGACTCGTTGTACCAGAGCGCCCCTTGCGTGAAGACGATGCCGTAGGGCGCGGACTTCGGCCCGCTCGGCGATGGATATTCGGTGACCTTGCCGGTCGAGGTGTCGAGCCGGCCGAGGAAGCCGCGGGCGTAGTCGGTGTACCAGACGATGTCATCGGGTCCGATCGCGATCCGGCGCGGCCGCGCCGCCTTGTCCGGCAATTCGTATTCCTTGATCGCCATGGTCGCACCGTCGATGGTCGCCACTTTATTGGCGCCGAACTCGACGAAGTGCACGACGTTCCTGGAGTTCAGCGCCATGCCGTAAGGCCGCGAATTCGGCGTCGGCGGCGTCACGAGCTTGATCTCGCCGGTCTTGGGGTCGAGCCGGCCGACCTTGTTGGCCGCCTGCACCGTGAACCACAGGATGCCGTCGCGGTCGAAGATCAGCGTGTGCGGGTCCTTGGCCTTCGGATCGGGCAGCGGGTATTCGGTGGTAACGCCGGTCTTGGGGTCGAGCTTGCCGATCAGGCCCGCGAAGTTGCCGGTGAACCAGATGTTGCCGTCCTTGTCCTCCATGAGCCCATGCGGCGCGGTGTGCGGCGACTTCAGGAAGTATTCGCGGATCGCGCCGGTCTTGGGATCGAGCCGGCCGAGCTTGTTGGCGAGTTGCCCGCTCCACCAGATCGCGCCGTCGCGCGTCGCCAGCGGATCGTGCGGGCGCGAGCCGAGCGTCGGCACGTCCCACAGCTTGATCTCGACTTGCACCGGGCCAGGAAGCTCAGCCGCGGGCGGCCGCGGCCGCTCCGGGAAATTCTTCGTCAGGTAGGTGGTGACATCCGGCCATTCCTCGGCGACCACCGGCGCGCCCATGTTCTGCATCATGTGCTGGATCATGTTCCAGCCGGCGGCGTCGTAGCCCGCTTTGAGCCGGTTGATGCTGTGGCAGCCGTTGCACACAGCGACCACGGTGTCCTTGCCCGGACCCGGCGGGAAGTCGGCGCCGGGTTTTTGCTGCTGAGCGAATGCCGGCGCGGAGGCCAGCGCCCAGCACGCCAACACGGGCCACAGAGTTTTGTGCGCCGCCATAAAAACCTCCCGCATTGCCGTCGTCGATCGTCCGAGGTGGCGCGATCTTGGCGAGCGCCTGTGGCGAGCACAAGGAGTGCCCAGGCCGAATGCATGCGTTCCGATGTTTCTGCTTAAAGGATAGGCAGGCACATCACGTCAGGCTTTGCCGCCAGCGCACCGCGCCGCACCGAAAAGTCTTCGCATTTCAATGCGTCAGCCGATGCCGCGCCAAACAGCGCGCTGGCATAGAACTTGCGGTTTCCGACATTGCGGCTCGTGCTTCGAGGATTGCGTGACGCAAGCCGGCGTTTGAGCTGTTTCGTGTGACGAGGGGGATCGTCCAATGACATTCGATCAGGTTACGCGTCGGCGCCTGCTGCAGGGCGCCGGCACCGCCGCGCTCGCAGGCCTCGTGCCGCAACGCGCCTTCGCGGCCGACACGGTGGTCGGCTTCGTCTATGTCGGCTCGCGCGACGACTACGGCTACAACCAGGCCCATGCCGCCGGCGCCGCCGCGCTGAAGAAGATGGCCGGCGTCAAGGTCGTCGAGGAGGAGAAGGTCCCGGAGACCGACGCCTGCGAGAAGACCATGGAGTCGATGATCAATCTCGACAGCGCCTCGCTGCTGTTTCCGACCTCCTACGGCTATTTCAGCCCGCACACGCTGAAGCTCGCGAAGAAATACCCGAAGGCGCGGTTCGAGCACGCCGGCGGGCTCTGGACCGACAAGGACCCGAAGAACGTCGGCAGCTACTTCGGCTATATCGACGAGGCGCAGTACGTCGCCGGCATCGTCGCCGGCCACTCGACCAAATCCGGCAAGCTCGGCTTCGTCGCCGCGAAGCCCATTCCGCAGCTTTTGCGCAACGTCAACGCGTTCCTGCTCGGTGCGCGTCTCGCCAAGCCCGACGCGACCTTGCAGGTGATCTTCACCGGCGACTGGTCGATGCCGGTAAAAGAGGCCGAGGCGACCAACAGCCTGATCGATGCCGGCGTCGACGTCGTCACCTGCCATGTCGACGGCCCCAAGACCGTGATGGAGAACGCGGCGCGCCGCGGCGCCATGATCTCCGGCTATCACGTCAACGCCGCGCCGCTCGCGCCGGAAGCCTATCTCACCGGCGCCGAATGGAACTGGGAGGCGATCTATCCGAAGTTCGTCAAGATGTTCACCTCGGGCGAGACCATCCCGAACTTCTACCGCGGCGGCCTCAAGGAGGAGATCGTCAAGCTGTCGCCCTACGGCCCGAAGGTGTCGGAGCAGGCGCGCAAGCATGCCGACGAGGTCAAGGCCAAGCTCATGACCGGCAGCTACGTCATGTACAAGGGTCCGATCAAGGACAACAAGGGCAACACGGTGATCGCGGCGGGCGCGGAGCAGGCGACGACCGCGCCGGAGCTCGAGTCGATGAACTACCTCGTCGAGGGCGTCATCGGATCGACGTCGTAACGCGTCACGGCCGGGACCCTATGGCGATCGCTCGACGTCTGGCGAGCGCGGCGGAATACATCCTCGTCCCCGCGCTCGCGCTGCTCTGCTCGCTGGTGCTGTTCGGAGCCTTCGTCGGCGTGTCCGGCCGAAGCCCGATCGATCTTTATTTCTACATGTACCAGGGCGCGTTCGGCACCTGGTTCTCGTGGCAGAACACGCTGACCCGTGCGGCGCCGCTCATCCTCACGGCGCTGTGCGCCGCGCTGCCGGCGCAGCTCGGCCTCGTCATCATCGGCGGCGAGGGCGCGCTGCTGATGGGGGCGCTGGCCGCGACCGCCACTGCATTGGCAATGCCGTGGGCGCCGCCGCTCATGGTGCAGCTTTCGATGCTCGCGGTCGGCGCCGCGGCCGGCGGCCTCTGGATCGTTCTTTCCGGCGCACTGCAGCACTATCGCGGCGTCAACGAGACGATCTCGAGTCTGCTGCTGGTCTACATCGCGATCGCGGTGCTCAACCAGATCGTCGAGGGTCCGATGCGCGACCCGACCAGCCTGAACAAGCCGTCGACCCGCGAGATCGGCGCCGACAACATGATCGGCAGCATCCCCGGCACTGACGTGCATTGGGGCCTGGCGCTCGGCCTTGTCGCCGCGGTGATCTGCTACGTGCTGATCTTCCACACCACATTCGGCTTCGCGGCGCGCGTCTCCGGCGGCAACATCCGCGCCGCGAAGATCTCGGGCCTCGACGTCGGCCGGCTCATTCTCGTGGTCTGCTTCATCGCCGGCTGCATGGCAGGGCTTGCCGGCACCGTCGAGGTCGCGGCCGTGCAGGGCAGGGCGAACGCCAACCTCGCGGCGGGCTACGGCTTCACCGGCATCCTGGTGGCGTTCCTCGCGCGGCACAATCCGCTCGCGATCGTGCCGGTCGCGATCCTGCTCGGTGGCATCGGCGCCAGCGGCGGGCTCCTCCAGCGCCGGCTCGGCCTGCCCGACGCCTCGATCCTGGTGTTGCAGGGCATCATCTTCATCTGCGTGCTGGCGAGCGAGACGCTCTACGGCCGTTTCACCTTGATCAACCGGCTGAAGGCTTGAAGACCATGGCCGACACCTCGCTCGGTTACTGGGTGGTGCCGATCGCGATGATCGGCGGCGCGGTGCGCGTGTCGACGCCGTTCCTGTTCGTCAGCCTCGGCGAATGCATCACCGAGCGAAGCGGCCGCATCAATCTCGGCCTCGAAGGCACCTTGGTGATGGGCGCGATGAGCGGCTACGCCACGTCGTACCTCACCGGCTCGCCGTTTCTCGGCGTGCTGGCCGCGGGCGTCGCGGGCGCGCTGCTCGGCGCGCTGCACGCCTCGATCTGCAGCCTGCCCAAGGTCAATGACGTGGCGCTCGGCATCGCGCTGATGCTGTTCGGCACGGGGCTCGCGTTCTATCTCGGCAAGCCGCTGATCGAGCCGACCGCGCCGCGGCTTCCCGCCATTGATTTCGGCTGGTGGAGCGACATCCCGCAGGTGAAAGCTGCGCTGCAGATCAATGTGCTGTTCCTGATCGGCGTCGCGCTCGCGCCGCTGCTGGTGTGGGCGTTCCGCTCGACGCGCTGGGGCCTGGTGCTGCGCACCGCGGGCGAGAGCGCGGACGCGGCACTCGCCATGGGCTACTCGGTCAACATGATCCGGCTGCGCGCCACCATGACCGGCGGCTTCCTCGCCGGCGTCGCCGGCTCGTTCCTGTCGCTGTTCTATCCGGGAAGCTGGAACGAGGGCCTCTCCAGCGGTCAGGGCTTCACGGCGGTCGCGCTCGTGATCTTCGCGCGCTGGAATCCAATGGCCTGCCTTGGCGCGTCGCTGTTGTTCGGCGCCGCCGCCGCGCTCGGCCCGGCGCTGCAATCGGTCGGCATCACGCAAGGGTACTACCTGTTCAACGCCACGCCCTACATGCTGACGCTGATCATCATGATCGTCACCTGCTCGCCGAAGCGCCGGCTGATCGGCGCGCCGGCTGAATTGAGCATCACCAAATAGGGACCCCGCGTGGAGGCATCGCCATGGCCGAACGTTATGTCGCGTCCGATCCTTATCCGTGGCCCTACAACGGCGATCTGCGCCCCGAGAATACGGCGCTGATCGTGATCGACATGCAGACCGATTTCTGCGGCATCGGCGGCTATGTCGACAAGATGGGCTACGACCTCTCGCTCACCCGCGCGCCGATCGAGCCGATCAAGGCGTTGCTCGCGGCGATGCGGAGCAAAGGCTTCCACATCTTCCACACCCGCGAGGGCCATCGGCCCGACCTGGCCGATCTGCCCGACAACAAGCGCTGGCGCTCGCGGCGGATCGGCGCCGGCATCGGCGATCCCGGCCCCTGCGGCCGCGTGCTGGTGCGCGGCGAGCCGGGCTGGGACATCATTGCTGATCTCGCGCCGCTGCCCGGCGAGCCGATCATCGACAAGCCGGGCAAGGGCTCGTTCTGTGCGACGGACCTGGAGCTGATGCTGCGGCTGCGCGGCATCCAGAACTTCGTCCTGACTGGCATCACCACCGACGTCTGCGTCCACACCACCATGCGCGAGGCCAACGACCGCGGCTTCGAATGCCTGCTGCTGGAGGACTGCTGCGGCGCGACCGACAAGGCCAACCACGACCACGCGCTGAAGATGATCAAGATGCAGGGCGGCGTGTTCGGCGCCGTTGCCTCGTCGAAGGCCTTCCGGGACGCCATCGCATGAATGCCGCCACGAACGATGGGCTGCGCACCATGGGCGTCGAGGCCGTCTCCATGACCAAGCGGTTCGGCGAGTTCACCGCGCTCGACCACGTCAACATGAGGGTCGAGGCCGGCACGTTCCATGCGCTACTCGGCGAGAACGGCGCCGGCAAGAGCACGCTGGTCAAATGCATCATGGGCTATTACCAGCCGACCGAAGGCGACGTGCTGGTCGACGGCCGAGAGCAGGTGATCGGCAACCCGCAGGCCGCGCACACGCTCGGCCTCGGCATGGTGTACCAGCATTTCACGCTGGTGCCGGCCATGACCGTGGCCGAAAACCTGGTGCTGGCGCGCGACAACGTGCCGGGCGTGGTCGACTGGAAGAAGGAGAAGGCGGAGATCGGCGCATTCTTCGCGCGCATGCCCTTTAAGCTGCCGCTCGACGCGCGGGTGTCGTCGATCTCGGCCGGCGAGCGGCAGAAGTGCGAGATCCTCAAGCAGCTCTATCTCAACCGCCGCTTCCTCATCCTCGACGAGCCCACGTCGGTACTCACGCCGGGCGAGGCCGACGAGGTGCTGGGGCTGCTGCGCGACATGGTGAAGGCCGGCGATTTGACGATCCTGATGATCACGCACAAGTTCCGCGAGGTGATGGCCTTCGCCGACGAGGTGACGATCCTGAGGCGCGGCAAGCTTGCCGGCGGCGGCAAGGTCGCCGATCTCACGCCGGACGCCATGGCGCGGATGATGATCGGCGCCGAACAGCTCACGGTGCGGCCGGCGCGCAGCGGCACCCCCGGCAAGCCGCGGCTCGCGATCGAAAAGCTCAGCGCGCTCGACGATGCCGGGCAGGTCGCGGTGCATGACGTGTCGCTGACGGTGAGCGGCGGCGAGATTGTCGGCATTGCCGGCGTGTCGGGCAACGGCCAGCGCCAGCTGGTCGAGGTGCTGGCCGGGCAGCGCGAGGCGCAGAGCGGCAGTATCGCGCTGCACGGCGCGCCTTATCATGCGCTGCGCGGCGAGATGCGCGAGCACAAGCTGTCATGCCTGCCCGAGGAGCCGCTGAAGAACGCTTGCGTCGCCCGCATGAGCGTCGCCGACAATCTGGCGTTCCGCGATTTCGACCGCATGCCCTTCGCCCGCGGCGGCTGGTGGCTCGACCGGGGCGCCTTCGAAGCCAACGCCACACGGCAGATCGGCAGCTACAAGGTCAAGACCCGCACGCCGGACACGCCGATCGGCGAACTCTCCGGCGGCAACGTGCAGCGCGCCGTGCTGGCGCGCGAGCTCGGCCGCGACGTCGACATCATGATCGCGGCCAATCCGTGCTTCGGGCTCGATTTCGCGGCGGTGGCGCAGATCCGCGCCGAGATCATGGCGGTGCGCAACCGCGGCGCCGCGGTGCTCCTGGTCAGCGAGGACCTGGACGAGCTGCTCGAGCTCGCCGACCGCATCGTTGTCATGTTCCACGGTGCGTTCGTCTACGAGACGCCGGGGCAGAACGCCGACCTCACGCGGATCGGCCGCCACATGGCGGGGAATTGAGCCGTTCCGCCGACGCCGATGGGGCCGTATGATCATTCCGGTCCCATCGCGAATTGTCGTCGAGAGCTGAATGTCAGGCCAAACCAAGATTTTGATCCGTGGCGGACAGGTTTACGACCATGACGGCGATGTTCATCGCCCTGCCGTCGCTGACATCCTGATCGAAGGCGACACGATCGCTGCGATCGGTCCTGGGCTGCAAGGCGACGGCCATCAGGTGATCGATGCCGCAGGCAAGCTGATCATCCCGGGCCTGATCAACGCGCACTACCACTCCCACGACACGCTGTGCCGCGGCATGTTCGAGGAGCTGCCGCTGGAGATGTGGTTGCTCTATACGCTGCCGATGGGCGCGAACCGCAGCAAGGAGGAACTGCGCGCCCGCACGCTGGTCGGCGCGCTCGAATCGCTTCGCTGTGGCATCACCACCGTGCAGGACATGCTGGGCCTCGTGCCGCTCGACGACGCCGGCACCGATGTGGTGATCGATGCCTATCGCGACATCGGCATCCGCGTGGTGTTCTCGCCCATGGTCTGGGACATCCCGCCGATCGCCATGGTGCGCGATAAGGACCAACTGCCCGCCGACGTGCGCGAGATGCTAGGCACCGAAGGCCGTCCGGTGCAGGACCAGCTCGATTATCTCGAGTCCCAGTTCAACCGCCACAAGGCCAAGGGCCCGCTGCACTGGGCGGTGGCACCGTTCGCGCCGCAGCGCTGCACGCCGAAAATGCTGCGGGGCTGCTGCGACCTCGCGCACAAGCACGATCTGCCGGTCTACACCCATGTCTACGAGACGCGCGGCCAGGTGCTGATCGCCCGCGAGCAGTTCGCCGATCACGACGGCTCGCTGATCAGCTATCTCGACAACAACGGCATGTTGAACTCGCGGCTGAACATCGTGCACAGCGTCTGGATCAGCCGCACCGAGATGGACCGGATGGCTGAGGCCGACGCCGGCATCGTGCTCAATCACCTGAGCAACATGAAGCTCAAGAGCGGCATCGCGCCGGTGGTCGATCTGCGCGAGGCCGGCGTGCGGCTTGGCCTCGGCTGCGACAACTGCAGCGGCAGCGACGTGCAGAGCATGTTCCAGGCGATGAAGTTGTTCTGCCTGTTCTCGGCGGTGAGCGAACCGGAGCCCGGCCCGCCGCTGGCGCACGAGGTGCTGCGCCATGCCACGCTAGGCAACGCGCGGACCGCGGGTCTTGCCGGCAAACTGGGCGCGCTGAAGCCGGGCCACAAGGCCGACCTGGTGATGATCGACCTGAACGACGTGGCCTACCTTCCCTACAACAGCGCGGCGCGCCAGCTCGTCTACACCGAGGCGGGCCGCGGTGTCGAAAGCGTGATGGTCGACGGCCGGATGGTGATCAAGGAACGGAAGGTTACGACCATCGACGAGGACGCGCTGCGGCGCGAGGTGGCCGATCTGATGCGGCACTTCATCAAGGACTATGATGAGGTCGTCCGGTCGCGGAAGGCGGCGCTGCCCTACATGCTCGATGCACACCGGCGGATGTGGGAGACGGATATCGGGATGAACCGGTTCATCGGCCGCACGCGCCGGTGACCAGGCAGGCCGGCGTTTCGCTCATTCAACCTTGATGCTGGCCTCCTTGACGAGCTTGCCCCACTTCGCGGCCTCGGCCTTGATGAAGGCGGAGAACTCCGCGGGCGAGCCGGTCACCGCGCCGAGGAAATTCGGCTCCAGGAACTTCACCCGGAAATCGTCGTCGGCGAAGATCTTCTGAACGTCGGCGTTGATCTTCGCGACGACATCGGGCGGCGTGCCGGCCGGCGCCCAGAGGCCGTACCAGCTCACGGCTTCGAAGCCCGGCACGCCGCTCTCGTCGACCGTCGGCACATTCGGATATTGCGGCAGCCGCCGCTTGGTGGCGATCGCGGCGGGCCTGAGCTTGCCGGCCTTGATGCCCTGGTCGACGAGGGCGCCGCTGAGGAAGCTCATCGACACATGGCCGCCCAGGAGGTCGGTGACCAGCGGTGCGCCGCCGCGGTAGTGCACCGGCGTCATCTTGATCCCGGCCATGCTCTCGAACAGCACCATGTTGATGTGGCTCGATCCGCCGAGACCGATGGTGCCGTATTGCAATTCGCCGGGTTTGGCCTTCGCGGCTGCGATCACGTCGCGGACCGTCATGAGCGGCGAGGACGCCGTCATCACCAGGAACTGGTTCGAGAAGCCGAGCCCGCTGACCGGCGTGAAGTCCTTGTCCGGATCGTACGACAGCTTCGCGACCATGAACGGTGTGATCGCGAAGGTCTCCATGCCGGTGGCGAACAGCGTGTAGCCATCGGCCGGCGATTTCGCGACCGCCTCGGCGCCGATCTGGGTGCCGCCGCCGGCCTTGTTCTCGACCACGATGGTCTCGCCCCACAGCGTCGCGAGCCGCTGCGTCACCGCGCGGGTGACGATGTCGACCGAGCCGCCGGCCGGATAGGGCACCACGATGCGGACCGGTTTCGACGGAAAGCCCTGCGCCGCGGTGTGCGTGGCTGCCGAGAAGCATGCGCCAAATGCAATCAGCACAGCAATTATCGCGGAGCGCATCTGCATCGCGGTATCCCCTCGTGCATCGACAGCGGCAAACGAAGCCTGGATAGTAGCCGCCCTCTGAATGGAGTCCATGCAAGGGCAGGGCCGGGAAGCTTCGAGGAGGGATCGCGATGGTCGAACGTCAGAACATATTTCCGGAGGGGTTGTCGAAGCGGGTCGTCAAAGGCCATCTGCTCTACGCGCCGGTCATCACCGTGGTGCCGGGCAAGCTCGTGTTCCTCTCCGGCATCCTGTCGCGCAACGAGAACGGCGAGATCGTCGGCAAGGGCGACATGCGGGCGCAGATCCGGCAGGTGTTCTCCAACATCCGCACCGCGCTCGCGTCAGCCGGAGCCACCTTCGCCGACGTGGTGAAGCGGCAGACCTTCACCACCGACATCGAGGCCTATTACCAGCACATCGACGCGCGCATGGAATTCTGCGGCGACGCGCTCTCGACCAGCACGGCGGTAGAGGTGCGGCGGCTGTCGCATCCGGACTTTCTGATCGAGGTCGAGGTGATCGCGGTGGTCAAGAACTGACGCGCGATTGCGCTACTTGCGCAGCCCCGCAATGACGAAGTCGATCATCTGATCGATCGTCGGCTCGGGCTTGTCGGCACACTGCGCAATCAATTGCGGATGGAAAAACCGGACCATCGACGTGCAGGTGCAGACCGCGGCGAGTTCCACGTCGGGGGCATGGAATTCGCCGGAGGCGACGCCGTCGGCGATCACGGCCGCGATGGAGGCGGTGAGGCAATCGATATGCGCCTTGCAGCCTTCCCAGTCCTCCTCCATGGCCACGGCGACCATGTCGTGCATCTTGAGATCGGCGACGTAGCGCTCCGAATTCATCCGGTGGATGGTGGTGACGAGCTCGCGGAGCTTGGTCGAGGCTTTCTCGTTGCCGGCCGCGATGACCTGCGACTGCCGCTCGACCTGGCCCATCAGGCGGCGGGCGACGCCGGCGTTGATCGACTTCTTGGAATCGAAGAAGCGGTAGACGTTGGCTGGGCTCATGCTGAGAGCCTTGGCGATGTCGGCCACGGTGGTCTTCTGGTAGCCGATCTCCCGGAACAGCCGTTCGGCGGTCACGAGAATCCGCTCCCGGGTGTCGGTTTCGACCTGTTCTGCCACGTTCAACATCAGGCGTTTCCTTCGCCTTATATCTTCTTATTCGGCCGCAACCGCAAGCGGCGCCGGGGCCGGCTGTGACTTGGGCTCTGGGCCGGCGGGCGAAATTTCCGCGTCGCCCTGCTCGTCGAGACGCTTGCGGTACCACAGGGCGTAGAGGCTCGGCAGGAACAGCAGCGTCAGGAAGGTCGCGACGAACAGCCCGCCCATGATGGTGATCGCCATCGGGCCCCAGAAGGCCGAGCGCGACAGCGGGATCATCGCCAGGATCGCGGCGAGCGCCGTCAGCACCACCGGCCGGGCGCGCCGGACCGTGGCCTCGACGATCGCCTCGCGGCGGGTGAGGCCGTGGGTCACGTCGGACTCGATCTGGTCCACCAGGATCACCGCGTTGCGCATGATCATGCCGGCGAGCGCGATGAGGCCGAGCAGCGCGACGAAGCCGAACGGCTTGTCGGCAACGTTGAGGCCGAGCGAGGCGCCGATGATGCCGAGCGGCGCGGTCAGGAACACCAGGATCAGCCGCGAGATGCTCTGCAGCTGGATCATCAGGAGCGTCAGCATGGCGATCAGCATCACGGGGAAGAGCACGAAGATCGAGGCATTGCCCTTCTCGGATTCCTCGATGGCGCCGCCGATCTCGATCCGGTAGGCCGGCTCCAGACTGTCGCGGATGCTCTTCAGCTTGGGCCAGATCGCGTTGGTGACGTCCGGCGGCTGCACGCCGTCGATCACGTCGGCGCGCACCGTGATCGCCATGTCGCGGTTGATGCGCCAAAGAATAGGCTCTTCGTGGGCGTATTCGACCTTGGCGATCTGCGACAACGGCACGGCGACGCCGTTGCGGGTGTAGAGCGAAAGGTCGCCGATGCGGCCGAGGTCGAGCCGCTCGGACGGTACGGCGCGCGCCACCACCTCGACCTTCTCGATGCCGTCGCGCACGGTGGTGACCGAGGTGCCCGAGATCAGCATGCTGAGCGACTGCGAGATATCCTGCGGGGTGAGGCCCAGCGCCCGCACGCGCTCCTGGTCGACCACGAGCTTGAGATACGGGGATTGCTCGTTCCAATCGAGATGCGGGTCGACCACCATTTCGTCGGAGCGCATCACCTCACGCACCTGGTAGGCGATGTCGCGCACCTTTTGCGTGTCGGGACCGATGACGCGGAACTGCACCGGGAAGCCGACCGGCGGGCCGAAGTTGAAGCGGTCGACGCGCACGCGCGCTTCGGAGAGAGCGCCGTCGGCGACCGCCTTCTCGAGCCGTGCCTTGATGCGCTCGCGCGCCTCGACGTCCTTCGACACGATGACGATCTCGGCAAAGGATTCCTTCGGCAGTTCGGGATTGAGGCCGAGCCAGAACCGCGGCGAGCCCTGGCCGACATAGGCCGTGTAGGTCGCGATGTCCTTGTCGTCCTTGAGCAGGCCCTCGGCGGTCTTGACCGATTGCAGTGTCGTGCCGAAGGCGGTGCCGGCCGGCAGGCGGAGCTGGAAGAACAGCTCGGGCCGCTCCGACAGCGGGAAGAACTGCTGCTGCACATGGCCGAAGCCCACGATCGAGGCGACGAACACGCCGACTGTCGCCAGCACGACGGTGATGCGATGCCCGACGCACCATTCAATGATGCGGCGCAGCGCGCGGTACATCCGCGTCTCGTAGATCGCATGCGGATCATGGCTCGCTGCCGCCTTCTTGAAATTCGGCAGGAGCTTGACGCCGATGTAGGGCGTGAAGACCACGGCGACGAACCACGAGGCCATCAGCGCCAGTCCCACCACCCAGAAGATGCCGCCGGCATATTCGCCGACCGACGAGTTGGCGAAGCCGATCGGCAGGAAGCCCGCCGCGGTGACGAGCGTGCCGGTCAGCATCGGGAAGGCGGTGGATTCCCAGGCGAACGACGCGGCGCGGACGCGGTCCCAGCCCTGCTCCATCTTCACCACCATCATCTCGACCGCGATGATGGCATCATCGACCAGGAGGCCGAGCGCGATGATCAGCGCGCCGAGCGTGATGCGGTGCAGGTCGAGGCCCATGGCGTTCATGATGATGAACACGATGGCGAGCACCAGCGGCACAGACAGCGCGACCACGATGCCGGTGCGCCAGCCGAGCGCGAGGAAGCTCACGAACAGCACGATCGCCAGCGCCTCGATGAAGGAGTGCACGAACTCGCCGACCGCGTGCTCGACCACCACCGGCTGATCGGCGATCTGCTCGAGCTCGAAGCCCTGCGGCACGGCCTTCATGAACTGCTGCGTGGCGCTCGCGACCGCGGGGCCGAGCTCCAGGATATTGGCGCCTTTCGCCATCACGACGCCGATGCCGAGCGCGGCCTTGCCCTCCTGCCGCACCTGGAAGTCCGGCGGATCGACATAGCCGTGGGTGACGGTGGCAATATCGCCGAGGCGGAACGTGCGGCCGTTGGCCTCGACCGGCGTCTCGGTCACGGCCTTGACGCCGTCGAGCGCGCCGGTGACGCGCAGCGGCACGCGCTGCGCCCCGGTTTCCACGGTGCCGGCCGGCACCACGGCATTCTGTTTGGCAAGCGACTGGAAAATCTGATCGGTCGTGACGCCGAGCGTCGCGAGCTTGGAGTTCGAGAACTCGACATAGATCTTTTCGGCCTGGGTGCCGTACAGATTGACCTTGGTGACGTTCTTCACCTTGAGCAGCCGCTGGCGCAGGCCCTCGGCGACCTTCTTCATCTGCGCGTAGTCGGCGCCGTCGGCGGTCAGCATGTAGAGGATTGAATCGACGTCGCCGTATTCGTCGTTGATCGACGGGCCTTCCACGCCGGCCGGTAGATCGTTCTTGATGTCGTCGATCTTCTTGCGGATCTGATAGAACAGCTGCGGCACGTCGCGCGCCGGCGTGTTGTCCTTGAACGCCACCTGCATCGCGGTGAAGCCCGGCTTCGTATAGGTCGTCACCTTGTCAAAGTAGGGCAGCTCCTGCATTTTCTTCTCGACCGGATCGGCGACCTGCGCCTGCATCTCGGCCGCGGTGGCGCCGCGCCACGTCGCGGTGACGACCACGACCTTGATGGTGAAGGACGGGTCTTCGGCGCGGCCGAGGCGCTCATAGGACATCAGCCCCGCGCCGCCGAACATCACGATCAGGAACAGGATCAGGGCAGGGTGCGCGACGGCCCAGGCCGAGAGATTGAAGCGGCGCATGGCAGTTCTCCTCGACGATCGGGAGCGTTGAGACGCCTGAATTCAGAACGACAGCGACGAGACGACGCGCACCTTCTGCGCGGGATCGAGCTTCTGCACGCCGACCGCGACGACGTTCTCGCCTTCGTTGACGCCGCCGCTGACCAGCACTTCGTTGCTCTGATAGGCCTTCACGGTGACGCGCTTCAGCGTCAGCGCGCCGGTCTTGTCGTCGGCGACGTAGAGCGAGGGGCCCTGGCCCTGATCGAACAGCGCGGCCAGCGGCAGGCGCGCGACCTTTTCGCTCGCCGGATCGGACAGCGTCAGCGTCGCGGTCATGCCGAGCTGCACGCCGTTGCTGGCGTCGGGCATCGAGAACTTGGCGAGATAAGTGCGCGTCGTCGGATCCGCCGACGGCGCCAGCTCGCGGAGCTTGGCGACATAACGCTTGTCCGGCTCCGACCAGATCGTGACCCGCGCCTCGCCCGCCTTGGCGCGTGCCAGCAGCGTTTCCGGAATCGCCACGACGGTTTCCTTCTCGGCCAGCCGCGCGACGCGGATCGCGGCCTGGCCGGAGGCCACCACCTGGCCCGGCTCGATGAGCGTCGCGGTGACGACGCCCGGAGCGTCGGCAACGAGCGTCGCGTAGGAGAGTGAGTTCTTGGCGAGCTCGAGCGCACGTTCGCCGCGGTTGAGCCGCGCCCGCGCCTCGTCGGCCGTGGCCCTGGCCTGCTCGACCTGGGCGTCGGTGTTCCAGCCCTTCTGCCTGAGCTCCTTCGCGCGGCCCTCCGCGGCGCTCGCTTGCGCCAGCACGCCGGTCGCGGCGCGAATCTCAGCCTCGGCCTGCTCGACCTGAAGGCTCAGATCGATCTCGTCCAGCATGGCGAGCGGCTGCCCGGTCTCGACCAGCGCGCCCACCTCGACGAGCCGCTTCGACACCTTACCGGTCACCCGGAAGCCCAGATCGCTCTCGATCCGCGGCCGGATGGTGCCGACGAAGCTCCGATCGGCGACCTGGGGCTCGTAATGGACCGGCGCAACCAGGACCGGCCGGGCTGGGGTCACCTGCTGAGCCGTGATCTCGTTGCACCCGGCCAAAGCCAGGGTCAGGGTCAACAGCAGCAGCACAGCAGATAAGGTGTTGGAGTATTGAACGAAATTGGCTTTTCCGGACATCGGAGCACCTCTCGCGATGCAATATATTGATTTTATAACTGACGAAAGTCAATATTCATCAGTTATCACGAAATGTTGCATGGGCTTTACACTTCGGCCTGGAAGGTCGGAGCGGAGGACCTGAGGATTCTGGGGCGCTAGCGTCCGCAGCTTGCCGGGATCGGGCCGCCTGACTCCCGTCGGCGCGCCCGCCGGCGATCGCCCGCGATGGCAATGGCGATGCGCTCGCCGCCTGCGCCACGGCGCGATCAATCGACAGAAATAGCTGCAGGAGTCAGCCGGACTTATTCGCGCCGCTCAGGCGGCCACATAGTCGGCGCTGAACACCTTGGCCCCGACAAGGAGCGCGACTGGCGCCGCCTGGTCAGCCGTGAACACGGCTGCCGACAGCGGGCCGCCGAACACCGCGCCGGTGTCGAGATTGAGCCGATAGGGGCGCTGCTCCGGATAGGCCGAGCGCAGCGGCGTGTGGCCGTGAACGATGAAGCGGCCGGGGTTGAGATCGTCCGAATAGCGCTTGCGCGTCCACAGCATCGTCATCCGGTCCTGGTGGTCGAGCGAGATGATCGGATCGATCCCGGCGTGGACGAAAAACCGCAGGCCGTCGTCGTGGCAGAGCGGCAGTTGGCGGATCCATGCGATGTCGTCGGCCGGCAGGTCCTCGATCGAGGTTGCGCCGTAGCTCGCGAGCGTCGTGTCTCCGCCGTTGTCGATCCACCAGAACACGTCGTGCGGGTTGTCGATCGCGTACAACAGCATGTCCTCGTGATTACCCTTGAGGCAGATCACGTCGCCGGGGCGCTGCTCGGTGAGGCGCCGGAGTCTGCGGATCACGTGGCGACTCTCGGGGCCGCGGTCGATGTAGTCGCCGAGCAGCACAAAACGATGCGGCCGGGTGCCCGCATATTCGGCACAGCGATGCATCAGGTTGTCGAGCCTGGTGAAGCAGCCATGCACGTCACCGATGGCGAATGTCAGCGCGGATTGATCCATGGCATACCGTCGTCAGTCCCGACACGCACGTCATTAAAGTAATCTTCAATTATGTGGCGTCCGCATGTCAGTTTCGCAAAACCGCGTTTATGCCATGATATTTTTAAATACGTGCCGCCCGCTGGTATCGAGCGGCAGCGGATCAACACGAAGCACTGCGTTCAATGGAAGCTCGCCGTAGAGGTGGGGAAAGAGCGCGCCGCCGCGGGACGGCTCCCACTTCAGACGCGCGCCGAGTGTGTCGCCGTCAACCGCAACCAGCACAAGATCGCGCTGACCGGCGAACCATTTAGCTGCGGTCTCGACGGCCTGCGCGGCGGTGGAAAAGTGGATGAAGCCGTCGCGATGGTCGACCGCCGAGCCGCGATAGACTCCGTCGCGTACGGCCTCGTGCCATTCGGACGCTGTGCAGATTTTGTAGATCACCGCCATGACCGGATTACGTCAGGTCCGGCGCATCGGTGCAAGCCGCAAAAAAATTGGCCCGCCGCGGGTTGCACGGCGGGCCGCACGGCCGGCGATGGGGGGAAGACCGCCGGCCGATGGTGACCCGCGGGTCAGCCGGGCAGCAGCACGCTGTCGACGACGTGAATGACGCCGTTCGACTGGAACACGTTGCGGATCGTGATGGTGGAGTGGCCGCCCTTGGCGTCCCAGACCGTGAGCGTGTTGCCGCTCGCCGCGATCGTCAGCTCCTCGCCTTCGACGGTCTTGAGCTTGGTCTGGCCGCCGTCGCGTTTGGCGGCGTTCATCAGATCGTTGGCGCTGTAGCGGCCCGCGACCACGTGATAGGTCAGCACATTGGTCAGCATCGGCTTGTTCTCGGGCTTCAGCAGCGTCGCGACGGTGCCCTTCGGCAGCTTGTCGAACGCCTTGTTGGTCGGCGCGAACACGGTGAACGGGCCCGGCCCCTGCAGGGTGTCGACCAGGCCCGCGGCCTTCACGGCGGCGACGAGCGTGGTGTGGTCCTTCGAGTTCACGGCGTTCTGCACGATGTTCTTCGACGGGTACATCGGCGCGCCGCCGACCTGCACGGTCTTCTCGGCGCGGGCCTGCATGCCGTTCATTCCGGCAAAGGACGGCGCGGCAAAGCCGAGCGCGAGGACCGCTGCGGCAACGGTGGTCAAAGCAATCAGACGGGTGCGTTGCATATCAATCTCCTGTGACGCCAATCGCCCCTCCAGGCGGGATGCACTGGGGATACGGACCGGGGCCGGGAGATGGATGCAGCGCCACGCTTCACGGCTGCGTGAGAGCGTGCGTTGGTTTTGAAATACCGCCGCGCGCAAAATAACGCGCAAGCAAACGTGCAAATAAAAAAGCCGGCTGGGGAGCCGGCCTTTATGCGTTACGCCTCGGCGCAGTGCGTTACGCTGCGCCGCGGATTTCGCCGCCGCCGGGCGGCGGCACCGGCACGCCGCCGGCGGTGTATTCGTTGAGCTTGTTGCGCAGCGTGCGGATCGAGATGCCGAGGATGTTGGCCGCGTGCGTCCGGTTGCCGAGGCAGTGCTTCAGCGTTTCCAGGATCAGGTCGCGCTCGACGTCGGCGACGGTGCGGCCGACCAGCGTGCGTGTCACCTGCTCGGCGGCTTGCGCCGCATAGGCCGCGGGGCCCGAACGCGCCTGGTCCAATCGGGCGCCGTCCGGCGTCAGGATGCCGTCGACGCCGATCTCGGTGCCGGTCGTCAGCAGCACCGCGCGATGGATGGTGTTCTCCAGCTCGCGCACATTGCCCGGCCAGCGGTGCACCGACAGCGCCTTGCGCGCCTCGGCCGAGAACGGCCGCAGCGCCACGCCGTTGACTTCGGAGTACTTCTTGACGAAGTACTGCGCGAGCTCGATCACGTCGGCCGGACGCTCGCGGAGCGGCGGCAGCTTCAGATTGACGACGTTGAGGCGAAACAGCAGGTCCTCGCGGAACGTGCCGTTGCGCGCGGCTTCGGCGAGATTGCGGTTCGAGGTCGCGATGATGCGGATATCGACCGGCACCGGACGGGTGCCGCCGACGCGGTCGATGATGCGCTCCTGAATGGCGCGCAGGAGCTTGGCTTGCAGCCGCACGTCCATCTCGGAGATTTCGTCGAGCAGCAGCGTGCCGCCGGTGGCCTCCTCGAACTTGCCGATGCGTCGCGCGATGGCGCCGGTGAAGGCGCCCTTCTCGTGGCCGAACAGCTCGGACTCCAGAAGGTTCTCCGGGATCGCCGCGCAGTTGACGCAGATGAACGGCTTCTTCGAACGGTTGGAGCGGGTGTGCACGTAGCGCGCCAGCACCTCCTTGCCGGTGCCGGATTCGCCGGTGATCAGCACCGAAGCGTCGGAGGTGGCGATCTGGGTGGCGAGCTTGATCACCTGGGCGGTCGCATCGTCACGATAGATCAGATCGCGCGAGTCGTCCGCGACCGCGG
>CAKZHN010000106.1 GCA_936924235.1 uncultured Rhodoplanes sp.
CGGATGCTCTCGTCGCTGCCGACAAGGACGGCATCATCCGCTTCTGGAATCCGGGCGCCGAGCGCATCTTCGGCCATGCCAGCGGCGAAGCGGTCGGCCGGTCGCTCGATCTCATCATTCCGGAACGGCTGCGGCTGCGGCATTGGGACGGCTTTCGCCACACCATGGAGACCGGCCAGAGCCGCTACGGCGAAGGCGATCTGCTCGCGGTGCCGGCGCTTCGCAAGGACGGCGCCACGATCTCGGTCGAATTCACCATCGTGCCGCTCACGGACGAAACAGGCCGGATGGACGGCATGGTGGCGATCATGCGCGACGTGACGCAACGCTTCGAAGAGATGCGCCAGCTGAAACGAAAGCTTGCCGAGGCAACGAAGCCGGGCTGACCGATATGGCAAATCCGTTCTACACCATCGGTCATTCGACGCACCCGCTCGACGAATTCATCGGCCTGTTGAAGAGCGCAGGCGTCACCTTCGTGGTCGATGTGCGGACGGTGCCGCGATCGCGCACCAACCCGCAATTCAACACCGACGTCCTGTCGCCCGCGCTCCTCAAGGCGCTGATCGGATACGAGCGCATCGCCGCGCTCGGCGGCTTGCGCGGCCGGCAGCGCGAGGTGCCGGCGGAGGTCAACGGCTTCTGGGAGAACGACAGCTTTCACAACTACGCCGACTACGCCATGGGCGAGCCATTCCATGAGGGGCTTGCGCGGCTGCGCGAGCTCGGTCGCTCCCAGCGCTGCGCCATCATGTGCGCGGAATCGGTCTGGTGGCGCTGCCATCGCCGCATCATTGCCGATTATCTGCTGGCTGCCGGAGAGGCTGTGTTTCACATCATGGGGCCGGACAACATCGTGCCCGCCCGATTGACCGATGGCGCGAAGCTGGGCGCCAGTGGAGTGCTGACTTATCCGGCTGCAGCCTGAGGTGCTCGGCGCTCCTTGCTGCGTCCCGTCAGCATTTCAATACAACGCCCCGTGCGTTCCGAGCACGCCCGCCGCGATGGTGAGCGCGGAGACGGCCAGAGCGCCCGCATGCAGCCGGATCGCAAGCGAGAAAGCGCGGCCGGGCTCGGCCAAAGTGAGCCTGCCGAAGCGCTCGTGCACGAACAGCGGTTCGAGCGCGTAGATCATCACCGCAAAAACGAGCCACACCGCGACCATCAGGTGCAGCCACCAGAACGATGCGTCGCGGAATCGATCCCACGCATCGAGAGCATGCAGCATGTAGAGACCCGACAGGCCAGCGAGCAGGATGGAGATGCGGGCCTGCCGGGCAAAGCGGCGCTCGAAGGCCTCGAAGACCTGCAGAGCGGCCGCCGGATCGGCCATTCGGCGGGCCTGCGGCAGCACGATCGTGGTCACGACGGAAACGCCGCCGATCCAGTGGACGATCGCGAGGACATGGACGGCGCGCGCCAGTGTGAGGGGATCGAGAGTCATGCGGCACGCGGCGTTGGCGACCGCTTCGGGCTTGCGGGATAGGCGCATTCGGCGAGCGTGGTCTTGTCGAGCTCGCGCATGAAGGCCTCGCGCGCCGTCGCCAGCCGTTGCTTCAGCCGGCAGCGCGGCGTGAGCACGCAGTCGCCGCCGTCGTCCCGGAAGCACTCGACCAGCGCCTGGCCCTGCTCCAGCGCCCGGACGATCTCACCGAGCGTGATCGTCTGCGGCGGCCGCGCCAGGCGGAAGCCGCCGCCCGCGCCGCGCTGGGTTTCGACAAATCCGCCATCGGCGAGGTCGCGCACCACCTTGGTCAGGTGATTGCGGGAGATGCCGAATTCGGTCGCGATCTCATGGGTCGAGAACGAGCGGTCCGGCTCGCCCGCGAGCCGCATCAGCGCGCGCAGGCCGAAATCCGTGAAGGCGGTCAGTCGCATGACAAGGTCTCATAAATGGGCGTTTGCAATTCCCATTCTATCATTTAAATAGGTATTTGAAATACCGATTAATGGAGATTGCCTTGGAAACCTCCGAAGAACGGCGGGCCAGGATCACGGCCGAGATCGCCGCTCGCACCGGCATCACCGAAGCGATGATCGAGCGGCTGGTGCGCGGCTTCTACGTGAAGGTGCGCCAGGACTCGATGCTGGCGCCGATCTTCGAGGCCCGCATCCGGGACTGGGAGCCGCATCTGCAGCAGATGTTCGCGTTCTGGTCGTCGGTCGCGCTGATGTCCGGCAACTATCATGGGAGGCCGATGGCGAAGCACCTGCCGCTACCGGTCGACGCGGATCATTTCGACCGCTGGCTCGCACTGTTCGAGGAGACCGCGCGCGAGCTTTGCCCACCCGAAGCCGCCGCGCATTTCGTCGAGCGCGCACACCGGATCGCCGAAAGCCTCGAGCTCGGTATTGCCGTACAGCGCGGCGTGATGCTCAAGAAAGGCGAAAGGCTTCGCGGGCAGGCTCTCGCCTAAGCGGCTTCAAAACTCCTTCAGCGTGTCGCGCAGGTGCCGCTGCGTGTACTGCGTGCGCACCAGCCCGCGACGTTGCAGCGCCGGCACCAGGGCTTCGGTGATCTCGCTGGTGTAGCGGCGGCTGTTGTTGCGGAACGGGCTCTTGATCAGGAAGCCGTCGCCGCCGACCGCCTCCATCACCTCGCCCATCTTCGCAGCGACCGTGTCGGGCGTGCCGACCAGCTCGATCGACGAGCTGGTGCCACCCTCCGCCGCGAGCCGGCGCAGCGTCTTGCCGGTGCCGAACTGCTGGAACTTGTCGAGCGAGCCCTGCTCACCGTTGGTCGTCAGCTTTCCGGGCAGCGGCTTGTCGAGCTCGTACTTCGAGAAATCGACGTCGGTGAACGAGCCGAACTTGGCGAGCGCGTGCTCGACGAAGGCGGTCGAGTTGACGAACTCCTCGTACTTGTCGCGCGCCTCCGCGTCGGTCGCGCCGAAGAACGGCGCTGCGAGAAACAGCACCTTGATGTCGTCCGGATTGCGTCCCATCGCGGCGGCCTTGCCGCGCACGTCGTCGCGATAGGCCTTCATGCCCTCGATGCCGTTCGCCACCGCGATGATCGAGTCGGCGTGCTTGGCCGCGAAGGCGCGCCCGGTCGGCGAGCCGCCGGCCTGCACATAGGTCGGACGGCCCTGCGGGCACGGCACCGTGTTCAGCGGCCCGCGGCATTTGAAGAATTCGCCCTCGAAGTTGATCGGCCGCACCTTGCTGAAGTCCGCATAGGTGTCGGTGGCGCGGTCCATCACCACCGCATCCGGGTCCCAGGATCCGAACAGCTGGTTCACCACGTCCATGTACTCGTGGGCCATGGCGTAGCGCAGCTCGCGCGGCGGCAATTTGTCGAGGCCGAAGTTCTGCGCCGCGGTGTCCTCGCCGCTGGTCACGATGTTCCAGCCGAAGCGGCCTTCGGCGATGTTGTCGATGGTCGCGCACAGCCGGGCCAGCAGGAACGGCGGATAGGCCATGGTGGAGAGCGTGGCGACAATGCCGAGCCGCGTCGTCGAGGCCGCGATCAAGGTGGCGAGCGGCGCCGGGTCGTGCTTGGGCACCATGATCGCCTTCTTCAGGTACATCTCGGTGCTGTGGCCGTAGGCGTCGGACAGCATCAAGGTGTCTTCCAGCATCAGGTAGTCGAAGCAGGCACGCTCCAGCGCGCGCGCCATCTCGACATAGTATTGCCCGTTCCACGGCCAGCCGCCGCCCGCCGCATAGGCGTCGTTCCACTCGTCGACGGTGAAGTTGGTGAACCACCCCAGGTGAAATTTCTTCGGCATCTGCCGCCCTCCGCTGCGTACCCGGCAGACAAGAGGCAAATCACATGCCGCGCTTTTGGGCAGGCGATGTTGCTGCCTCCCGACAGCTAACAGCTCCTCACAACGCCTAACGGGCAATCTCCCGGGCTCTGCGCCAATGATTGTGGCGTGCCAAGCAGGGCGACCCCAAGCCTTGGTTGGTCCAGGCAACCCAATGCAGTCAGGGAGATTTCACGATGCGCATCCAACCAAGCTCCGAGCTCGTCCATCAGGACCGCCGCCAACTGCTGAAGACCGCGACGATGAGCATCGTGGCTGCGGTCGCAGCCGTCGCGATCATGCTTGCCGCCTCGGGCGGCCGGGCCATCTCGGCGCAGGACAAGTACGCCGTGCAGGTGCCGAACGGGCTCGCCTTCTCCGAGTTCAGGGGCTTCGAGGACTGGGCGACGGTCGCGGTCAGCCAGTCCGGTGACCTGATCGAGGTGATCGTCGGCAACCCGGCGATGATCGACGCTTATCGCGCGGGCATTCCGGGCAACGGCAAGTCGTTCCCCGACGGCGCCAAGATGGCGAAGATCCATTGGAAGGCAAAGCAGAGCGCTGAGGCGCCGTCGCCGACGACGGTGCCGGACACGCTGCACGACGTCGACTTCATGGTGAAGGACAGCAAGCGGTTCGCGGCCTCCGGCGGCTGGGGCTACGCCCAGTTCAACTACGACACCACGTCCGAAGCGTTCGCGCCCGACGGCACCGGCTCCGACTGCGGCTACGCCTGCCACACCATCGTGGCGTCGAAGGACTATGTGTTCACGGCCTACGGCAAGCGGTGAGCGGCTGAAGATTCGGTACGGCCGTCATCCGTTCCGGCGATGGCAGGGGGACACATTTGTGAAATGTGTCCCCCTGCCCGCGGCGTTTGCCGCGCAGCCGGATCGGGAGGTCCCATGAACGGAAGCCGAGACTCGCGCCAAGGGACTACTCTCTTGAAGCTGCTGGCGGGAATTGCAGCCGCGGGAGCGCTGCTGGCTGCGGCGACCACTCCGGGGCAGAGCACCGAATACCACTGGTGCGCCAGCGACGGCGGCATCCGCACCGGCGGAATGTCCTGCTATTACGAGACGATCGAGCAATGCCGGGCGGCGCTGTCCGGCGGCGTCGGGTTTTGCACGCCGAACCACATGGATCCGGAACCGCAGAGCGCGACAAAGACCAAGAAGCGTCGCTGACGGCCTCGGATGAGGCGACACCTCCGCGCCAGGACACACGCCTGAGCGCCGGATTCTTCTGCCACACCAACACGATGCACCTTGCGAAATGCCTGCCCGCTGCCACGCGGAGCGGGCTTTTCGCCGTCGCGCTGCGATCCGCCGCTCGCAACAGCTAACCGCCGCTAACAACCCCTAACGGGCAATCCGCCGGCCGCCGCGCCAGTTGTACGGCGCATCAGGCGGGCCGGCCGCGTTTTGACCCGGCGCCGTTTAACTCGAGATTGGCAACACAGGATTTCAGGAGGCGAACATGAGCATGACTTTGGAGCGCAGCGAAACCGCAGCCAGGAACCCGCGCGCACGGCGCGTCGACATGAAGCTCGAAGTGGTCGTCATCCCGGTTTCGGACGTCGATCGCGCCAAGGCGTTCTACGAGAAGCTCGGCTGGCGGCTCGACGCCGACTTTGTCGGCCCTGACGACTATCGCGTGATCCAGTTCACGCCGCCCGGCTCCGGCAGCTCGGTGATCTTCGGCAAGAACGTCACCGCGGCGAAGCCCGGCTCGGCGCAGGGGCTGTACCTGATCGTCTCCGACATCGAGGCGGCGCGCGACGACCTGCTGGCGCGCGGCATCAAGGTCAGCGAGGCGTTCCATGGCGCAGGCAACGTGCACGAGGGCAACGACGAGGCCTACCTGTTCGGGCGGCGCCGGGTGAGCGGCCCGGATCCGGAGCACGGCAGCTATCGCTCGTTCGCCTCGTTCAACGATCCGGACGGCAACGGCTGGCTGTTCCAGGAGGTCACCACGCGATTGCCCGGCCGCGTCGAGGACGACACTGCGTTCGCCTCGTCGACGGAGCTCGCGGCCGCGCTGCGTCGCGCCGCCACCGCGCATGGCGAGCACGAGAAGCGGATCGGCCACAACGATCCGGAGGGCTGGCCGGACTGGTACGCCGACTACATGGTCCGCGAGCAGGCCGGAAAAGAGCTGCCGAAGTAGCGGCAGCGACGTCTTCAGCCGTTGAAGGAGGTTGTGATGGTTGCGCGAGTCAAAGTCTTCTCAATCGTTCCGGCGGTTGCGCTTGCCATGGCGTTGACCGCCGGACCAAGCCTGGCGCAGCCCGCGGCGCCAACACCACAGGGCATCACGCGCACCGATCTGCAGCGGCACGATCTCAGCCCGCCCGGCCGCGAGGCCTATCAGGTGCGCGTCGGGTTCGCGCCGGGCGCGTCCTTCGGCAGGCACACCCATCCGGGCGAAGAGATCATCTACGTGCTCGAAGGCGCGCTGGAATATCAGGTCGAGGGCAAGCCGCCGGTGACGCTCAAGGCCGGTGACGTGCTCTTCATTCCGGCCGGAACGATCCACGCCGCGAAGAATGTCGGCAGTACAAATGCGGCGGAGCTTGCGACGTACATCCTCGAAAAGGGCAAGCCGGCCCTGACCCTGGTAGAGTGACGGGTCGGCCGGACTCCGGGAAAGAGCACCAGGGGAGAACATCATGCCTGATCGCACCAACACTCTCGGTTGGAAGGCGTTGGTTGGCGCACTGGCGTCGATCGCTTTCAGCGGCGCCGCCATAGCGCAGAGCGCCCCGCCGCCGCCGGCCGTTTCGGTCTCTGCGGTGGTCAGCCGCCAGGTGACCGAAACCATCGACTACGTCGGACGTGTCACCGCGATCGACAAGGTCGACATCGTAGCGCGGGTGCCGGGCTTCATCGAGGAGCGCACCTTCACCGAAGGCCAGCTGGTCAAGAAGGGCGATCTGCTGTTCCGGATCGAGCAGGACACCTATAAGGCGGCCGTCGAGCAGGCGCAGGCGGCGCTGGCCCGCGCCAAGGCCACCGAGATCAACACCAAGCTGCAGCTCGAGCGCGGCCAGGACCTGGTGCGCAACAACAACATCCCGCAGGCCACCGTCGACCAGCGCGCCGCGGACGAGGCGGCGTCGCAGGCCGGCATCATGGAAGCCCAGGCCCAGCTCGATCAGGCGAAAATCAATCTCGGCTACACGGAAATCCGCTCGCCGATCGACGGGCGGATCGGGCTTGCGATCTACACGGTGGGCAACCTGGTGCAGCCCTCGTCGGGCAGGCTTGCGACCATCGTCCGGCAGGATCCGATCTACGTGATCTTCCAGGTCAGCCAGCGCAACATCCTCGACTACCGGCGCAGGGTCGCCCAAAACCCCGACAACGCCCGTGTCGTCATCCACCTCAAGCTGCCGGACGGCAGCGCCTATGCGCATGGCGGTATCAGCAACTTTCTCGACGTCCAGGCCGATACTACGACCGACACCGTCGCGGCGCGGGCGCAGGTGCCGAACCCGGACGGCGCCTTGATCGCCGGCGGCGTCGTGGGCGTGACGCTCGATCGCGGCGCGCCGCACGCGGCGCTGACTGTTCCACAAGCCGCCATGCTGCTCGACCAGGCCGGCCGCTATGTCCTGGTCGTCGATGCCGACAAGAAGGTCGAGCAGCGCCGCGTGACGGTCGGCAGCGAGCAGGGACGCGACATCATCGTGACCGATGGCCTCAAGGCCGGCGAACTGGTCATCGTCGAGGGCATCCAGAAGGTGCGGCCCGGCCAGGTCGTCAACGCGACCGTCGTGCCCAGGAGCTGAGAGAATGTTCTCCGGAATCTTCATCGACCGGCCGCGGCTCGCTTTCGTCGTCGCCATCGTCATCACGCTCGCCGGCATCATCGCCATCAACGTGATCCCGATCGCGCAATTCCCGGACATCGTGCCGCCCCAGGTGACGCTGAACGCCACCTATCCGGGTGCCGATGCCGAGGTGGTCGAGAACACCGTCGCCCAGCCGATCGAGCAGCAGATCAACGGCATCGACAATGCCCTGTACTATCAATCGGCGAGCGCCGCCGACGGCAGCTACATCCTCACCGTGACCTTCGCGCTCGGCACCGATCCGGACATCAACACGGTCAACGTGCAGAACCGCGCAAGCCTTGCGATCCCGCAACTGCCGCAGGAGGTCTCGCGCGCCGGTCTCACCATACGGAAGAAATCAGCCGCCCTGCTCCAGATCATCAACGTCTATTCGCCGAACAAGACCTACGATTCCGTCTATCTCAGCAACTACGCGACCATCAACGTCATCGATCCGCTGGCGCGGATCAAAGGCGTCGGACAGGCGCAGCTGTTCGGACCGCTCGACTATTCGCTGCGCATCTGGCTCGACCCCGACCGGCTCACCGAGCTGAATCTGACGCCGAACGACGTCATCACGGCGGTGCAGAATCAGAACGTCCAGGCGGCGCTCGGCCGGGTGGGCGCGGCGCCGATCTCGAACGATCAGCAGGTCCAGATCAACATCAAGACCACCGGCCGGCTGACGCGGCCGGAGGAATTCGGCGCCATCGTGCTGCGCACCAAGCCCGACGGCTCGGTGATCCGCGTCAGGGACGTGGCCCGCGTGGAGCTCGGCGCGCGATCGCAGGACCGCTACAGCCGCTTCAACGGCTCGCCGACCGCCGCCATCGGCATATATCAGACGCCGGGATCGAACGCGATCGAAGTGGCGCGGAAGGTCCGCGAGACGATGGACGAGCTGCAGAAGCGCTTCCCCAACGATCTTGCCTACAACATGTTCTTCGACAACACGGTGTTCGTCACCTCCACGATCAACGAGGTCGTTCATACGCTGGTCATCGCGATCGTCCTGGTCGGCGTGGTGGTGTTCCTGTTCCTCGGCAGCTGGCGGACGACGCTGATCCCACTGATCGCCGTTCCGGTGTCGGTCATCGGCACCTTCGCGGTCCTGCTGCTGATCGGCTACACCGCCAACACCGTCTCGCTGCTGGCGCTGGTGCTCGCCATCGGCATCGTGGTCGACGACGCCATCGTCGTGGTAGAGAACGTCGAGCGGGTGATGGAGGAGAACCCCGACCTTCCGGTGGCCGAGGCCTGCAAGAAGGCGATGGCCGAGATCACGGGGCCGGTGCTGGCCATCACGTTCGTGCTGCTGTCGGTGTTCGTGCCGGTCGCCTTCATCCCCGGCATCAGCGGGCAGCTGTTCCGGCAATTCGCCGTGGCGGTCAGCGTGTCGATGCTGATCTCGGCCGCGATTGCGCTGAGCCTGAGCCCGGCGCTGTGCTCGGTGCTGCTCAAGCACGGCCAGAAGAGTCTCGGTCCGATGCGCTACGTGCTGCGCGGCATCGACCGCGCGCGCGACGGCTACGCCACGGTGGTGCGTCGCCTGGTGCGCGTGTCCATCGTCGGGATCGTGGTGGTGGCCGGCACGCTCGGCGCAGCGACGTGGCTGTTCGGCAAGACGCCGAAGGGCTTTCTGCCGGAGGAGGACCAGGGCGCGATTTTCGCCGCCCTGCGCCTGCCGGAAGGCGTCTCGCTCAACCGCACCGCGGACATCGTCAAGCAGGTCGAGGACATCGCGCGGCCGATCCCGGGCGTCGAAGGCATCCTGTCGGTGGTCGGGCTGAATTTCATCGACTACGTCCCGTCGGCCAACCAGGCGTTCTTCGTCATCCGGCTCAAGCCCTATGAAGAGCGCACCGACCGGGCGCAAAGCGTCCCAGCGATCATCGCGCGTCTGCGGCCGCAGATGGCGGCGATCCAGGGCGCCATCGGCTTCCCGTTCAACCTGCCGCCCATTCTCGGCCTCGGCAACACCGGCGGCTTCCAATACGCGCTCGAAGCGCCGCAGGGCCAGTCGCCGTCGGACCTCGCTGCGGCCCTGAAGGCACTGGTCGTGGCGGCCAACGCGCAGCCCGAGCTCGCGAGCGTGTACAGCACCTATGCGGCCGACACGCCGCAGATCTATCTCGACATCGATCGCGACAAGGCCCAGGTGCTCGGCGTCAAGATCATCGACATCTTCAACGCGTTGCAGTCGACGCTCGGCAGCTACTACGTCAACGACTTCAACGTCTTCGGCCGCACCTGGCAGGTCAACATCCAGGCCGAGCAGTCGTTTCGCGACAGGACCGACGACATCTACAATATCTATGTGCGCAACGCGCAGGGCGGCATGGTGCCGATCCGGGCGCTCGCCGAGGCGAAGCTCGTCCAGGGACCGCAAACGGTGGTGCGCTACAATGGCTTCCGTGCCGCGATCGTGAATGGCGCACCGAAGCCGGGATTCAGCTCCGGCCAGTCGCTCGCCGCCATGGAGCGCGTTTCCGCAGCGACCCTGCCGGCCGGCTACACCTTCGAATGGACCGGCACCGCGCTGCAGGAGAAGGCGGCGGGCGGACGCACCGGCATCGTGCTGGGCCTTGCCGTGCTGTTCGCCTACCTCTTTCTGGTCGCGTTGTACGAAAGCTGGAATATCCCGCTGTCCGCGCTCTTGTCCGTCAGCGTCGCGGTGCTCGGCGCCATCATTGCGACCATCGTCACCGGGCTGAGCTTCGACGTCTACGCACAGATCGGCCTCGTGGTGCTGATCGCGCTCGCGGCGAAGAACGGCATCCTGATCGTCGCCTTTGCGGTGGAGCAACGCCATCTCGGCAAGGACATCACGGCGGCCGCCATCGAAGCGGCGAGCCTCCGATTCCGCCCGGTGATGATGACGAGCTTCGCGTTCATCTTCGGAATATTCCCGCTGGTGATCGCCGAGGGCGCAGGCGCCGCGACGCGTCATGCGGTGGGCACGCCGGTGTTCGGCGGCATGCTCGCGGCATCGCTGGTCGGGATCTTCATCATTCCGCTGCTGTTCATCACGGCGGAGCGCCTGCGCCAGATGACCGCGAGAGCCAAGCCGCCGGAGCACACGCCCTGATGCGCTCTCAGCCCAGCGCCGCCAGCCGGCGCTGGGCTGCCTTCACGTCGGCCGTCTCCGCGCCCTCGGCGAACTGCTCGAACACCGGCTGCAACAGCTCGCGCGCGCGTTCGGGCTTATCTGCCCACAGCGCCGCGAGATCGGTCGCGGTGCGCAGCTCCCAGGCCCGCGCGCCCTGGCGCCGGGCGAGCTCCAGCGACTGGGTGAAGCACTTTTCGGCGTCGGCGGCGCGTCGCCGCGGCATCGACAGCAGCAAGCCGCCCTTCATGCGCAGCAATTCCGGCATGTGAAGGTCGTCGCCGTTGGTCCTCACCCGTTCGATCGTCTCATCGACCAGCGTCATGGCTTCGGCGAACTGGCCGCTGGCGGCGAGCCCCTGCGCGAGCGAGAGACTGAACTCGGTGGTGAGCAGCCCGTAGTCCGCGGCGTGAACGGCCTTGAGACAGGTGCGCAGATCCTCGACGCCGGCCTTGGCATCGCCGCGCAGGATGGCGAGCGCCCCCAGATAGCCGCGGCCGACGGCGAGATAGGGGCCGAGCGAATGGGATCGCGAGTGGGCGATGAAACGCTTGATGTGGTCCGCGGCGCTCTCGAGATCGCCGGCCCAGAGAAACACCGAGATGCCCCAGATCAACGCCCGGGACAGCGGCACCGGGTGGCCCATCGATCCGGCGTCTTCGATGCTCTGGTGCGCGCGTTCCAGGGCCTGCGCCGGATGGCCTTGCAGCCACAGCGTCCTCGCCAGCGCAATGCCGGCGAAGTTGTAGTGCTCGTAGTCGAGATAGATGGTGCTGGCCTGGCGCTGGCCCGACCTCGGCCGCAACGCGGCTTCCAGCTCGGTGCGCGCGCCTTCGAGATCGCCGACGTGGTGGAGCGAGACGCCGAGGAAGCAGTGGGCCACCGCCGCGGCGGCCGGATCGTCCATGAGCTGGGACGCCGCGAAGCTGCGCTTGGCGTAATCCAATGTGGTTTTGATGTCGCCGATGCGATGATGGAACATGTGCAGCAGCGACATCAGCTGCAGCTGATGCGGCACGTCGCCCTGCTCGTCGGCGATCGCGAGGCTTCTGCACAGGGCCGACCGCGCCGCCTCGCTGTTGCCGCGGGTCAGCATCAGCGACACGCCCAAGGCAGCCTCGAGATGCATCTCCTCGGGGCCGGAGCGCGTGGCGTCGTCGAGCGCGCGGATCGCGCGCTCCGACCAGCGATGACACTCGATCAGCAGCGACATCGTCAGGAACACCGGCGCCGCGGCGGCCGCAAGCCCGATGCCGGCCGGCACGTTGCCGTTCTCGCCGAAGCACCATTCCAGAGCCGCGCGCACATTGTTGAGCGCGGCGAAGTGCGGCGACCGTTCGGTGCCGGTCGACAGGGTGGTCCATTCGGTCCCGGTCTGTTCCAGCCAACGCCGGTAATAGGCCGCGTGGCGCACCGCCAGCTCGTTGGCCTCGGTGGCGTCGATGCTGATCTCCAGCGCATAGGCGCGCGTCGTGTCGAGCAGCCGGTAGCGCATCATGGCGCCGATCGGGCGGGTCGCCAGCATCGACTTGGCGACCAGGCTGTCGATCGCGCCGAACACCGTCGACTGGTCGAGCTTCGCGCCGATCACGACCTCCAGCGCCGCGTCGAGCGTGAAATGCCCGACGAACACCGCGAGCCGGCGCAGCACGGCGCGCTCCACGTCGGAGAGAAGCCCGTAGCTCCAGTCGAGCGTGGCCTGCAGCGTCTTCTGGCGCGGCGGCGCGGTGCGCGAGCCCTGCCACAGCAATGTCAGGCGCTGGTCGAGCAGGACTGCGGTCTGCTGCAGGCCGTGGGATTCGACGCGCCGCGCCGCGAGCTCGATCGCCAGCGCCACGCCGTCGAGCTTCCGGCAGATGTTGGCGAGAACGGGCGCGTCCGCGTCGCTGATGTCGAGACGCGCGCCGCTTGCGGCCGCACGCTCCATGAACAGTTGCGCCGCCGGAAATTCCCGGACCGCCGCCGCCGTGAGCCCCGGGGCGTCGGGCGGACAGGCCAGCGAATCCAGCCGGTAGACGTGCTCGCCGTCGACCCGGAGCGCTTCGCGGCTGGTGGCCAGGAGATGGACCTGAGGCGCGGCCTCCATGATGGCCTCCGCGAGCCCGGCCGCCGCTTCGACGAGATGCTCGCAGGTGTCGAGGATCAGGAGAATCCGCTTGTCGCGGAGATAGCCCATCAGGTTCGGCCGCACGTCGTCGGACTGCACCGACAGGCCCAGCATCGACGCCGCCGCCGTGGCCACGAGCTTCGGATCGCTCAGCATGCCGAGATCGACGAACAGCACGGCGCCGGCGAAATCCTCGACCAGGTGATGCCCGACCGCGACCGCAACCGTGGTCTTGCCGACGCCGCCGGGGCCGACGATGGTGACAAAGCGCGACGCGTTGAGCTGGGCGGACAGCTTGCTGATGTCGTCGTCGCGGCCGACCATCCGGCCCAGGCGGTTGGGAAGGTTGGCGTGTGGAAAGTGCACGGCCACGGCCAGCGCCGCCTCGGCGGCAGGCGCCGCGTCGCGCGGGCTCGCGATCCGCGACACCGGCGCGACGAAACAATAGCCCCGCCCTGCAAGCGTGGTGATGTAGCGCGCGCCCTCCTTGCCGTCGCCCAGCGCCTTGCGCAGGCTCGCCATATGAAACCGCAGGCTGCCTTCGTCGACCGTGACATCGGGCCAGACCCGAGACATCAGGTCTTTCTTGCTGACGACCTCGTTCGGGGCAGACATCAGGACAATAAGGATGTCGAGCGCCCGCGCGCCAAGATCGACGGCGGAGCCGTCTTTGGTGAGGAGCCGTTCGCCCGCGCGCAAGTTGAACGGACCAAATGACAGGCCGTCCTTGGTCTGACTTGGTACTGTCACCATGGCTCTTCGGAGCCGCCAATCCAGATTTCTGAGCAATCCGGGCCGCACTTTAGGTCAAGGGTCGCCCCCGCACCACGGGGGAGCGGTGACTGAAACTCCGCGCGCCAGCCTTGGCCGGCAGCCTTAGACCGGCAGCTTTGGCCCGGAAAAGTGGGCAACCCGGGCAACGTCTAACAGCGCCTCACAACGCCTAACGGGCTATTGCCCGCCCCCGGGGGTAGTTTTCGATCAACGCGGACGTGCACCGCAATCGCAGGTTCCCGAAATCAGGAGCTTCGCCATGGAAACGAACAGAACGACCGAACGGATCGACCTCTCCCGCCGCCGGCTCCTGAGCACGGCCGCGGCGGGTATCGCTGCGGCGGGTGCGGCGAGCCTGCTCCCGTTACCACTGGGCGCCGCGCCCGCAGGCGATGCCATCCGTCCGTTCCGCATCGACATCCCGGACGAGCAGCTTGCCGAGCTGCGCCGACGCTTGCTGGCGACGCGCTGGCCGGACCGGGAGACCGTTCCGGATCAGTCGCAGGGCGCGCAGCTCGACAAGCTCCAGGAGCTGGTTCGCTACTGGGGCACGGGCTACGACTGGCGCAAGGTCGAGGCGCGGCTCAACGCACTGCCGCAGTTCGCCACGACGATCGACGGCGTGGACATCCACTTCATTCACGTCCGCTCGCGCCATCCGAACGCGCTACCGGTCATCGTCACCCACGGCTGGCCCGGCTCGATGATCGAGCAGCTCAAGATCATCGACCCGCTCACCAATCCGACCGCGCATGGCGGCCGCGCCGAGGACGCCTTCGACGTCGTGATTCCGTCAGTGCCGGGCTATGGCTTCTCCGGCCGTCCCACCACCACCGGCTGGGACCCTGACCGCGTTGCGCGGGCCTGGGCCGAGCTGATGAAGCGCCTCGGCTACACCCGCTATGTCGCCCAGGGCGGCGACTGGGGCACGCCGATCTCGAGCGCGATGGCGCGGCAGAAGGCCGAAGGGCTGCTCGGCATCCACATCAACCTGCCGGCGACGGTGCCGCCCGAAGTGGCCGCGTCGCTGACCGGCGGCCCATTGCCGGCCGGCCTCTCCGACCAGGAGCGCGCGGTGGTCGAAGCGCTGATGAAGTCCGGCAAGAACGGCAACCTCGCCTACTTCACGATGATGACGGCGCGGCCGCAGAGCGTCGGCTACGGCATCACCGATTCGCCGGTCGGGCTCGCGGCATGGATCCTGGTGCATCCAGGCTTCGCGCAGTGGAGCTACGGCGCCGATGCCGGCAAGTCGCCGAGCCGAGACGATGTGCTGGACAACATTACGCTGTACTGGCTCACGAACACGGCGGCCTCCTCGGCGCGGCTCTACTGGGAGAACGGCGCGCGCGGCAGCGTCATCGTCGCCGCCGCGCAGAAAACGAATGAAATCGCCCTGCCGGTCGCCATCACGGTGTTTCCGGAAGACGTCTATCGCCCGCCGGAGACCTGGGCGCGGCGCGCCTACCGCAACCTGATCTATTTCCACGAGGTCGACAAAGGCGGCCACTTCGCCGCCTGGGAGCAGCCGGAGCTGTTCTCGGCCGAGCTGCGCGCCGCGTTCCGCCCGCTGCGGCAGTCATGAGTCCCGTCGTTCGACAGGAGACACGGATGAAGCGGAGCGTTTCCGCATTGCTCGCGGTCGCGGCGGTGGCCGGTGTGGCGGGTTATCTGGCGCCCGCGTCCGGGCAGCCCAACGGCGACGCCGCGCCGATCTACGGAATCAAGATTCCCGAAGGCTACCGCGACTGGCGCCTGATCTCCGTCAATCATCTGGCCGGCGGCAGCGTCAAGCAGCTGCGCGCCCAGCTGGGCAACGACATTGCGATCAAGGCGTTCCGGGACGGAACGCGCCCATTCCCGGACGGCGCCATCATCGCCGCGCTGCATTGGAACGAAGCCTCGTCGGAGGACAACAACAAGGTTCTGGCGCAAGGCTTTCCCGGCGCGGGCCTCGACTCGTTCATTCCTTCGTCCGCCGTGAACGTCCAGTTCATGGTCAAGGACTCGAAGAAATACGCCTCGACCGGCGGCTGGGGTTACGCCGACTTCACCAACGGAAAGCCGGGCAGCGAGGCCCTGCACAAGACCTGCTACGCTTGTCATCTGCCGGCGAAGGATCGTGACTACGTTTTCACGCGCAATGCGCCTTTGCATTGAGCAACTGACAAGGGATGAATCCTTCGATGAAAACCAAGAAGCTCCTGATCGGCGCGGTGCTCGCCATCGCGATGGGGACACCGATCGCGGCCTTTGTCGGAGACAAGACCATGCCGCAAACGACGACAGCCACGGAAGTGCAGTTGCCCTTCCTGCATGGCTATCCGGTGGCTTCCGGCCGGTACGAGCTGGCCTCGCTGGCGCGTGCGGAGACGTGGCTCAATTCGCCGCCGCTCACCGCGGAGGCGCTGCGCGGCAAGGTCGTGCTGGTCGATTTCTGGACCTACACCTGCATCAACTGGCGGCGCACGGAGCCTTACATCCGCGCCTGGGCCGAGAAATACAAGGACCAGGGCCTGGTGGTGGTCGGCGTCCACGCGCCGGAGTTCGAGTTCGAGAAGAACCTCGACAATGTGCGCTGGGCCGTGAAGGACATGCGCATCGATTATCCGGTCGCGGTCGACAACGAGCACAAGATCTGGAGCGCGTTCGGCAACGAATACTGGCCGGCGCTGTATATCGTCGATGCTAAGGGGCGCGTGCGGCACCAATACTTCGGCGAGGGTGGTTACGAGCAGTCCGAAATGGTCATCCAGCAATTGCTGGCCGAGGCCGGACAAGGCAAAGGGATCGACAAGCCAACGCCGGTCGAGGCCCGCGGCATCGAACTGGCCGCCGACTGGCCAAACCTCAGGTCGCCGGAAAACTATGTCGGCTATGACCGTACCGAGAACTTCAAGTCGGCCGGCGGCGCTGCTCCGGGCAAGCCCAGCAACTACGCGTTCCCGGGACGCCTGAACCTGAACGAATGGGCGCTGTCCGGCGACTGGACGATGAAGAGCGGCGCCACCCTGCTGAACAAGCCCAATGGCCGCATCGCGTATCGCTTCCACGCCCGCGATCTGCATCTCGTCATGGGCCCGGCGGCGCCGGGCAAATCCGTGCGCTTCCGCGTGACGATCGACGGCGGGCCGCCGGGCGCCGCCCACGGCCTCGATGTCGACGAGCAAGGCAACGGCACCGTGACCGAGCAGCGGCTCTACCAGCTCATCCGCCAACCAGGCCCGATCGCCGACCGGCAGTTCGAGATCGAATTCCTCGATCCCGGCGCGGAGGCCTACGCGTTCACGTTCGGCTGAGCCGTCCCATGACTTCGCATCCAGGAGAACCACAATGAACATCACGTCAAAAGAGATCGACCAGGATCGCCGCCGCTTCCTCGGTACTGCCGCGATGGCTGTCGCGGCGGCTCAGCTCGGCATGATCGCGCCAGCGGCCGCGCAAGCCGCCAAGACCAAGCTGCCCGCGATCAAGCCCGGAACGAACACGTCGTTCGCACCACTCAAGCAGATCGACGCCGGCGTGCTCAACGTCAGCTACGCCGAGGCCGGGCCGGCCAACGGCCCCGTGGTCGTGCTGCTGCACGGCTGGCCCTACGACATCTACAGCTTCGCCGATGTGGCGCCCGCGCTCGCCTCGGCGGGCTACCGGGTGCTGATCCCGCATCTGCGCGGCTATGGCGCAACGCGTTTCCTTTCGAGCGACACTGTGCGCAACGGCCAGCCTTCGGCGCTCGCGGTGGACACCACCGCCTTCATGGATGCGCTGAAGATCGAGAAGGCGACGCTCGCCGGCTTCGACTGGGGCGCACGGACCGCCGACATCGTCGCGGCGCTGTGGCCGGAGCGCGTCAAGGGCCTGGTCTCGGTGAGCGGCTATCTGATCGGCAGCCAGGAGGGCGGCCGGGCGCCGCTGCCGCCCGCGGCCGAGCTCCAATGGTGGTACCAGTTCTATTTCGCGACCGAGCGCGGCCGCCAGGGCTACGACAAATACCGGCGCGAGTTCTCCAAGCTGATCTGGCAGCTCGCCTCGCCGAAGTGGAGGTTCGACGACGCGACCTTCGAGCGCAGCGCCAAGGCGTTCGACAATCCGGACCACGTCGCCATCGTCATTCACAATTATCGCTGGCGGCTCGGCATCGCCGAAGGCGAGCCGAAGTTCGACGACATCGAGAAGAAGCTTGCCGCAGGCCCGGTCATCTCCGTGCCGACCATCACGATGGAGGGCGACGCCAACGGCGCGCCGCATCTGGAGCCAGCCGCCTATGCCAAGAAATTCAGCGGCAAATACGAGCACCGGCTGATCAGCGGCGGCATCGGCCACAACCTGCCGCAGGAAGCGCCGGGTGATTTTGCCCAGGCCGTCCTCGACATCGCCGGAGCCTGATCGCGTGGCGGCACCGCCGCCCGCGCAACAGAAACTCAAAAGGGATGAATCAATGAGTGAGACCGCAAAGGTCCTGTACACCGGCAGAACCCGCACCACCGGCGGCCGGGAGAATGGCGCCGCGCGCAGCTCCGACGGCCGCCTCGACGTGCGGCTTTCGACGCCCGGCTCGGCGCGCATCGGCACCAACCCGGAACAGCTCCTGGCCGCCGGCTGGTCGGCCTGCCTGGAAAGCGCCATTGCGCTTGCGGCGCGCAAGCGCGAGATCGTGTTGCCGGAAGCGGTGTCGATCGATGCCGAGGTGGACCTGCACGTTGCCGACGGCGGCAGCTTCATCAGCGCCCGCTTCAACATCAGCATGCCGGGCGTCGAGCGCGGCGTCGCCCGGGCGCTGGTCGACGCGGCCCATGAGAACTGCCCGTATTCCAAAGCCACGCGCGGCAACGTCGAGGTTGCGATCAACCTGGTCTGAACGGAGCGATCAGGCCGCCCGGACGCTCACATAGGAGCCCGGCGCATCCTCGATCACCTTGAGATCGCCGTCGCCGGGCACGCGCGACGGGACCTCGCCACCGCTGTGGCCCTTGACCCACTTCGCCCAATCCGTCCACCACGAGCCCACGTGATGTGTGGCGCCGCTCAGCCAGGTTTCGGAGTCGGCCGGCAAGGCGTCGTTGGTCCAGTAACCGTACTTGTTCGCCGACGGCGGGTTGATCACGCCGGCGACGTGCCCCGAGGCGCCGAGCACGAACTTCACCGGCCCCGTCGGAAGCTGCGTCCCGGCGTAGGTGGTGCGCCAGGGCGCGATGTGGTCCTCCCGCGCCGACAGGAAGTAGAGCGGCACCTCGATCTTGCGGAGATCGATCGGCACGTTGGCGAGCGTGATGCCGCCCGGCTTCCGCAGCACATTGCGGTGATACATGTTGCGCAGATAGAAGCTCTGCATGGTCGCAGGCATCCGCGTCGAGTCGGCATTCCAGTACAGCAGGTCGAAGGCCGCCGGATCACGGCCCAAAAGATAGTTGTTCAGCACGAAGAACCAGATCAGGTCGTTCTCGCGCATCAGGTTGAAGGCCTCGGACATGTGATGGCCTTCGAGATAGCCGAGGCGGTTCATATGCTCGTCGGCGAGCTGGAGCTGCTCGTCGTCGATGAACACCCTGATGTCGCCGACATCCGAAAAGTCCAGCAGCGTCGTGAACAGCGTGGCCGACGCGATGCGCACGTCCCGCGTCGCCGCCATGTAGGCCATCGCACTGGCCATCAGTGTGCCGCCGATGCAGTAGCCGATGGCGTTGACCTGCGGCTCTCCGGTGGCGCGCTCGATCGCGTTGATCGCCGCCAGCGGGCCGTCGAGCAGGTAGTCGGAAAATCCCTTGCCGGCGAGCTCGGCGCCGGGATTGACCCAGGAGACCACGAACACGGTGTGGCCCTGGTCCACGCACCACTTGATGAACGAGTTCTTGGGCTTGAGATCCAGGATGTAGAACTTGTTGATCCAGGGCGGCACGATGAGGAGCGGCCGGCGATGCGTCGTCGGCGTCGACGGCGAATATTGAATGAGTTGCATCAGCTCGTTCTGGAACACGACCTTGCCCGGCGTATTGGCAATATTTTCGCCGAACCGGAATGCCGTGGGATCGGACATCTTCATGGCGAGGCGGCCGCTGCCGCGCTCGAAGTCCTCGAGGAGATTGCGCAGGCCCTTGAGCAGACTGCTGCCGCGGGATTCCGTCGCCGCCCTAAGCACCACCGGGTTGGTGGCGACGAAGTTGGCGGGCGACCACGCGTTGATGAACTGGCGGGTGTAGAACCGGGCCTTCTGATGGGTGTGCGGATCGACTCCTTTCACGTCGCGTACGGCTGATTCCATGTGGCGCGACATCAGCAGGTAATACTGCTTGATGTGGTCGTGGAGCGCGTCCGAGGTCCAGGCCTCGTCCTTGAAGCGCTTGTCGGTCTTCGCCGGCGCGACCACCGGCTCGGCTGGCTTTCCGGTCATCAGGCGAGTAGCGGTTCGCTGCCACAGCGTCGCGAGATCGACCCAGAGCGCCATTTGCTCCTTGAGGATCGGCGCCGGGTCTTCGAGGGCCTTCTGCATGAAATCGTAGGCCGTCGCCGCGACCGTGCGCGGATCGATCACCCGGTAGCCGTCATCGCCTCGGAGCCGTTCGGCGTAGATGCCGATCAGGTTGTTGGACCGCTTGGCGATATCGGCCAGCGCGTCGACGGTTTCGGCAGGCAGAATGCCGCCCGGGGCGGCGTGGCCGTTTGTTGCGGGACTGGCTTTTGCCGCACTTGTTGTCGCGCCTGCGGTGGTTTCAGTTTTCGCATCGGTCGCGATCCTAACGGGCTGTTTCATGGGCGCACTCGTGTCCACTGGTCAGCTTGCGATCTTGCCTTGCAGTTCCTTCAGGTGCGCCTTGGCCTCGTCGGCGCTTTCGAAGATGTGCGGCGCCACGGCGCGTCGCTTGAACGCATCGCCGAGCTTGCTGCGCAGGAAGCTGCTGGTGGTGTATCGGGTCACGCCTGAATAGAAGCGCTCGGAGAGCCCGCCGACCATCGCGCTGTACTGGTCGATGATCTCCGGGGCGATCCGGCAGTTGTCATAGTTGACGATGGCGTGGACCTTGCGGCCGAGCGGCGACAGGATGGATTCCACCATGCCGCGGATCTGGTCGACGTCCTGCTGGCCGCGGATGACGTTGCCTTCGAAATTGACAAAGAACTGGTTGTTGGCGGCATGCAGCGTGAAGCGCTGCTCGAGCGGCATGCGCAGCAGGTCGTCGCGCAATCCCATCGGCTCCGGCGTGAAGATGCGCCGGTCCATGATCGCCGGATCGCGGCGGATGACCGGGCGGAATTTCATCTGGGCCAGGATGTCGCGCTCGATTTCGATGCCCGGCGCCACCTCGATGAGCTCGAGGCCTTCGCGGGTCAGCGCGAACACGCAGCGCTCGGTGACGTAGAGCACGGGCTGACCCCGTTGCACCGCGTAGGTCCCTGAGAAGGTCCGGTGCTCGACCTCGGGAACGAACTTCGCAACCTTGCCTTCACTCGCGATCCGCAGGCGGCCGTTCTCGACCGCGATATCGAGCTGGCCCGCCGTGAAGGTGCCGACGAACACCACCTTCTTGGCGTTCTGGCTGATGTTGATGAAGCCGCCGGCGCCGGCCAGCCGCGGTCCGAACTTGCTGACGTTCAGGTTGCCCTGGCGGTCCGCCTGGGCGAGACCGAGGAAGGCCGCGTCGAGCCCGCCGCCGTCGTAGAAATCGAACTGGTAGGGCTGGTCGATGACGGTCTGCGCGTTGACCGCCGCACCGAAATTCAAGCCTCCGGCCGGAATGCCGCCGATCACGCCGGGCTCGGCGGTGAGCGTCATCAGGTCGGCGATCTTCTCCTCGTCGGCGACGTTGGCGACGCCTTCCGGCATGCCGATGCCGAGGTTGACGACGCTGTTGGCGCTGAGCTCCAGCGCGGCGCGCCGCGCAATGATCTTGCGCTCGTTCAATTCCATCGGCGCGATCGAGCCGGCGCGCGCGCGAATTTCGCCGCTGAACGCCGGATCGTACTGCACCGCGAAGGTCTGCCAGTGGTGCTCGGGCTTCGCGACCACCACGCAGTCGACCATGATGCCGGGGATCTTGACCTGGCGCGGATTGAGCGAGCCGCGTTCGGCGATCCGCTCCACCTGCACGATGACGAGGCCGTTCGAGTTGCGCACCGCCATGGCGATGGCGAGTGCTTCCAGCGTCAGCGCCTCCTTTTCCATCGTGATGTTGCCGTCCGGATCGGCGGTCGTGCCTCGGATGATGCCCACGTTGATGGGAAACGCGCGGTAGTGCAGCAGCTCCTCGCCGTCGATCTCGATCAGCTTGACCAGGTCTTCCTTGGTGCTTTCGTTGATCTTGCCGCCGCCGTGGCGCGGATCGACGAAGGTGCCGAGCCCCACCCGGGTGAAATGGCCCGGCCGGTTCGCCGCGATATCGCGGAACAGATGGGTGATCACGCCCTGCGGAAAATTATAGGCCTCGATCTGGTTGCCGATGGCGAGCTTCTGCAGCGTGGGCACAAGTCCCCAGTGCCCGCCGATCACGCGCTTCACGAGACCCTTGTGCCCGAGATGATTGAGGCCGCGCTCCTTGCCGTCGCCCTGGCCGGCCGCATAAACCAGCGTCAGGTTGCGCGGGCCGTCGCCGGTCTGCCGCTGCTTTTCGTCCTTCGACAGATACAGCGCCTCCAGCGCCACCGCGATCCCTTCGGCGAATCCGATGCCGACGAAGCCGCCGGTCGCGATGGTGTCGCCGTCGCGAATGAGCCGGACCGCGTCTTCGGCGCTGACGATCTTGCCGACGTCCGGCGTGCGGGGAAGAGCGATCCTGGGTCGTGCGGTATTCGGCATGGCCTGCTTCCGAATGTTGCGCGCGCGGTGGTCAGTAGATGCCGGTCAGGTAGTAGAACGCGATCACGACGAACACCGCCGCGGTCTTGGTCATCGTGATGACGAAGATGTCCCCGTAGGAGTCCTTGTGCGTGAGGCCGGTGACGGCCAGCAGCGTGATGACGGCGCCGTTGTGCGGCAGCGTGTCCATGCCGCCGCTCGCCATCGAGGCGACGCGGTGCAGCACTTCGAGCGGGATGTGCGCCGCGTTGGCCGCCGCGATGAAGGTGTCGGACATGGCGGCGAGCGCGATGCTCATGCCGCCGGACGCCGAGCCGGTGATGCCGGCCAGCACCGTGACGCTGATCGCCTCGTTGACCAGCGGATTGGGGATGGCTTTCAACGCATTGGACACCACGGTGAAGCCGGGCAGCAGCGCGATCACGCCGCCGAAGCCGTATTCGGCGGCGGTGTTCATCGAGGCGAGCAGCGCGCCCGCGACCGCGGCCTTGCTGCCGTCGGCAAACTTCATCATCACCGGCCGCCAGGCGAACACGAACACGGTCAGGATGCCGAGCAGCAGCGCGCCTTCGACCGCCCAGATCGCCGCCACGGGATCGATCTGGGTGACGATGGGCTTGGCCCCGAGCGCGATCTCGTGCGTCGTGCCGTAGGCGCGCTTCACCGCGAAGGTCAGCACGAAGTTCGCAACGCCGACGATCACCAGCGGCGAGAGCGCGATCCAGGCATTGGGCAGCTTCTCGGCCTCGAAGGGCTCCGGTTCGTTGCGCAGATCGGTGCCGTAGCCCTCGCCGCGCGCGCGCGCGGCGCGGAGCCGACTCTCGATATAGAGCAGGCCCACGATCAGGATGAACAACGCGCCGATCACGCCCAGCCATGGCGCGGCCCAGGTCGTGGTCTTGAAGAACGTGGTCGGAATGATGTTCTGGATCTGCGGCGAGCCCGGCAGCGAATCCATCGTGAACGTGAAGGCGCCGAGCGCAATCGTCGGGGGAATGAGCCGCTTGGGGATGGCGCTCTGGCGGAACATCTCGGCGGCGAACGGGTACACGGCAAACACCACCACGAACAGCGACACACCGCCGTAGGTCAGGATGGCGCAAACCACGACGATCGACAGCACGGCGCGCTCGCGGCCGACGACGCCGATCACCGCGGACACGATCGACTTGGAGAAGCCCGATAGCTCGATGACCTTGCCGAACACGGCGCCGAGCAGGAACACCGGGAAGTAGCTTTTGACGAAGCCGACCATCTTCTCCATGAACACGCTGGAGAACATGGGCGGGACGAGCGACGGATCGGTCAGCAGCACGGCGCCGAGCGCCGCGACCGGCGCGAACAGGATGACGCTGTAGCCGCGATAGGCGACGAACATCAGGAAGACCAGCGCGCCCAGCACGATCAAAAGATTCATGGCGATTTACCCCCTGCTGCCGTGTGCTCGCTCGTGCATCGCACAGTCCCCCGGACGGCTCAGGCCATGGACGTGAACATCATCATCCGCTCGCGTTCGAGTTCGGCAATGATCCTGGCGTGATGCGTGACCGCCTCTTCGAGAAAGTCACGGATGGAAACGACGGTAACCGGCCGGCCGTTCTCGACCACCGGCAGATGCCGGATGCCGTGCTGATGCATCAGCTTCAGGCATTCGGCGAAATTGTGCGTGAGCTCGACGGTCACGACGTCGCGCACCATGATGTCGGCGACCGGCGTTGCTTCGGCTGATTTTCGCGCCAGTCGCCGGGCGCAGTCGCGCTCCGACAGGATGCCGACGGTCTTGCCGTCATCCATGACCAGCAGGCAGCCGATGTTCTTGTCGGCCATGATCTCGAGCGCCTTCTGGACGCTGTCGGTCGGCCGCACCGTCCACAACGCCGTGGTCCTCGGCTGCAGCATCTGCCGCAGCGAGCGAAAGGCCAGGATTTCCTCCGGCCGTCTGATCGGTCGATCCATGGTGTGCCCGTCTCGATCGCATCCCCGGGGATCGCGCAACGCACGCGATAGAAGCCGTGCACGACAAGAATGAAAGGCGGCGCTGCGGTGCGATATTCGGCAGTGGATTAGGCCCGCTAACCGTTTCGGTTAGCTGCACTGCGATATGCGCGCGATCCGTGCGTGGGATGCCGCGCCTAACCAAATCTATGAGACGCGCCATACGTTGGTTTATTTGATTTTGGCAGGCCCGCCCTCTAGCCAGGATCGAATACAACCTTGGCCTGAGCGTGGGCGTACATCATGCGAATTTTCAAGGACTTCGAGGAGATCAAAGCCGCGATCGGCACCGAGGTCGGCGTCAGCGACTGGCGCGAGATCACCCAGCAGCAGATCGAACGGTTCGCCGAGGCGACCGGCGACGACCAGTGGATCCACGTCGACGTCGAGCGGGCCAGGCGTGAGCTGCCCGGCAAGACCACCATCGCCCACGGCCTTCTGACTCTGTCGTTGGCCCCGGAGTTCATCCGCGAGGTGGCGCAGATCGAAGGGCTGAAAAACACGCTGAACTACGGCTCGAACCGCGTGCGCTATCTCGCGCCGGTGCCTGCCGGCTCGCGGCTGCGCGCCCGGGTTTCCGTCGCCGAAGCGGACGATGTGCCGCCCAACGGATTGCGGGTGACCTACGGCCTCACGGTCGAGATCGAAGGCGGCAAGCGCCCGGCCTGCGTCGCCGAGGTGATCGGGCTGCATTTCCGGTAGCCCACGATACCCCCGCGGCTGCCCGCCCGCGATTGCGACATGGCGGCCCGCATCTATCTTTCGATAGAGCCTCCACCGGCGACCGCAGAGGGGTACAATTCGTGCCGGCGGCGGGCTCTATCGACTTGCGGGGTTCCCGATGAATGCGCGCATGACGGAAAAATGGCCGGACATACCCTACGGTCCGTGGCGCGAGACCTGCGCGGCGCTGCAGCTTTACTGCCAGATCGTCGGCAAGTACCGGCTCGCCCGCACACCCTGGGTGAATCATTCGTGGCACGCGACCCTCTATCCCAATGCTCGCGGCTTCACGACTGGTCTGGTGCCGGATCGGCCCGGCGCGATCGAGCTAAGCCTCGACCTGATAGATCATCAGGTGATCGGAGCCTCAACCGAAGGACGCATGGCGCGGTTTGCCCTCACATCGATGTCGGTTGCTGCCTTTCATGGACGCATGCTGGAGCTCATTCGCGGCCTCGGAGGAACACCGGAGCTGAACGGCAGGCCCAATGAGATTCCGGATGCTGTGCCGTTCGCCGAGGACAAGGCGGAGCGTCCTTACGACGCTGACGCGGTGACGCGTTTCTTTCGGGCCTGCGTGGCCGTGACCAACGTGATGCAGACGTTTCGCACCGCCTATCTCGGCAAGGTCAGCCCGGTGCATCTGTTCTGGGGCAGCTTCGACCTTGCGGTGACGCGCTTCTCCGGCCGACGCGCGCCGTTGCATCCCGGTGGCATTCCGGCCTTGCCCGACGAGGTCACCCGCGAGGCCTACAGCCACGAGGTGTCGTCGGCGGGCTTCTGGCCGGGCGGCGGGGCGATCGACTTTCCCGCATTCTATTCCTACGCCTATCCGGCGCCGGCCGGTTTCGCGGCGGCACGCGTTGCTCCGGACGCCGCGCATTTCGACCAGACGCTCGGGGAATTCCTGCTGCCCTATGACGCGGTCCGGCGCTCCGGCGATCCCGAAGCCGCGCTGATGAGCTTCCTGCAAAGCACCTATCGCGCCGCGGCCGACCTCGCGGATTGGGACAAGGCCGCGCTCGAATGCGCGATCGGCGTGCCACGGCGGCCGCGGCCTTTGTGAGCATCGTCTCGCGGCAGCGGGCGTAGTAGCCTGTCCCAGACAAGAAATCGAAACTCCCAGGGAGGGGCCATGAGAACAACAACAGCACTGCTGGCCATCGGCGTTGTCGCGGCGGCATTGCCGGCGCGGGCGCAGGACTATCCGGCGCGGCCGATCACCGTCATATCGGCGCAGGCCTCCGGCGGCGCGAGCGACACGGTGGTCCGCGCCGTGCAGGAGCCGCTGCAGGCGGCGCTCGGCCAGCCCCTCGTGATGGAGAACCGGCCGGGCGCGAGCGGCAATGTCGGCGCGCAGCAAGTCGCCCGCGCGGCGCCCGACGGCTACACGCTGATGATCGGCACCGACGCCATGATGACCTCGAACGTGCATCTCTTCAAAAGCATGCCGTTCGATCCAGTGAAGGACTTTGCGCCGATCACCAATGCGGGCGCCAACATCATCGTGCTCGCGGTGAACGCCGAGCTGCCGGTGAAGAACGTGACCGAGCTCATCGCCTACGCCAAGGCCAATCCGGGCAAGCTGCAGTTCGGCACGTCGGGCGTCGCCTCGCCGCATCACCTGGCCGGCGAGCTTCTCAAGCTCAAGACCGGCATCGACATCGTCCACGTGCCCTATCGCGGCGGCGCGCTGTCGGCCAACGACCTGGCCGGCGGCCACGTGCCGATGGCGTTCGTCAGCTATTCGGCGGTGGCAGGGCTGGTGCCGACCGGCAAGGTCCGGATCCTCGCCGTCGTGGAGAAGACGCGCTACGCGGCCCTGCCCGACGTGCCGACCGTCGCCGAGACCATTCCGGGATACGAGATGTCGTCGTGGCTCGGCTTCTTCGCGCCGGCCGGGACGCCCGCGCCGATCGTCACGCGGCTGCACGACGCGATCGTGAAGATCCTCAAGACCGACCAGGTGAAGGAGCGGCTCGCCACGGTCGGTCTCGCGGTGGTGGCCGGAACGCCGGCGGAATTGGCTGAAACCGTTCGCAGCGGCATCGCGGTGCGCGGCGATCTGGTCAAGGCGGCGAAGATCGAGCCGCAGTAGACACTTGCTTTGAGCATGATCTATTCCGAAAACCGCTTCACACTTTTCGGGATCATGCTCTAGCCTTTGCCCCTGCCCCCGCTCAGCGGCAGCTTGGCGATCTCGCGGATCGCATCGCGGTTGGGCTCGAAGCCCAGGCCCGGCGTCTCGGACATGGTGAAGAAGCCGTCCTTCGGCTCCGGCAAACCGACGAAAATCTGCCGGCACATCTCGACCGCGAGATAGTGGTGCTCGACCAGCGTGCCGTTCGACACGCCGGCCTGCAGGTGCATGTTGTGGAAGCCCCAGGCGCCGCCGTTGGCGATCGACACGTTGAACGCGTTGGCCATCCCGGCGATCTTCACGCATTGCGAATAGCCGCCGGTGATGATCGCGTTGGGCTGGGCGTAATCAATCGCCTGCGCCGTCAGCAAATCGCGGAAGCGGAACGACAGCCCCTCGTTCTGCCCGCAGGCCAGCGGAATGCCCGATACGCGGCGCAGCTGCGCCATGGCCGGCGCGTCGTTCTGCGTCAGCGGCTCCTCGAAGAACGAGATGCCGTAGGGCTTCACCATCTCGGCCAGTTTCGTGGCGTGATAGAGATCGAGATTGCAGTTGGCGTCGATGAAAAGCTCCACGTCGGGGCCGACCGCCTCGCGCACTGCCTTGACGCGAGCCGCGTCCTCGCGGATCACGTCCATGATCGGTCGGCTGTCGCGCTGCTTCAGCGCCTCATTGCCGACCGTCATCTTGAGCCGCCTGAAGCCCTGCGAGACCCAGAGCTTGGCCGCCGCCGCGAGCTGCTCGCGATCGAAAAAGCCGAAGCCGAAGGTGGCATAGACCGGCACCCTGGGATGCGCGCCGCCCAGCAGCCGCCACACCGGCTGGCCGAACGCCTTGCCCTTGATGTCCCACAGCGCCACGTCAATCGCGGCGAGCGCATGCGCCGCATAGCCGGTCTGGCCGCGCGGCATCAGCGTCCAGTAGAGCTTGTCCCAGATCCGCTCGTGGGCGAGCGGATCGTCGCCGAGGATCGCGGGGCCCGCGACGCTGTCGATGATCTCGGCAATCACCTCTTCCTCGGTGATGCCGGTGAGGCCGTGGCCGATGAGCCCGGTGTCGGTCTCGACTTCGACATAGCAGCCCGACAGCGACGACTTCTTGTCGACGCCGACGAGCTTGATGTGCAGCGGAACGTTGAGCGGCGTGGCCGTGACACGGACGATTTTCATAGGCGGAACATTACGATGCCGCGCCGCGAGTTCCAACCAGCGCTCGCGCAAAAGCGGGAGCACAAACCCGACGGCTATTTCCCGGACAGGATGCTGCGCATCGCCAACGCGATATCCTGCGCCGGAAGTTTGGAAAGCTCGCGGAAATATTTGATGGCAACGTCGCAATAGGCGGCGTGCTTGGGCCTGGGCACTGTCTTGGCGTCCAATAACGCCAGATCGTCGCTGCTGATCCCGAGCGAAAGCAACTGACCGCGAACTTTCTGCAGGACAGCCGCGCCCTCGTTTGCGTCGATCGGCGGTCGATTCCACGCCCTGAGCAAGAGCTGTGTCCGAATGACGTTGTCCTGGCGCCACAGATCGTCGGGAAGCCACGGCACAAGGTCGAGCGCTCCTGAGGCATAAAAATAGCAATCCGTCGCATTCCGGTTGCCGAGTGCAACGTACTGCTCGAGCAACAGCTTGCTGTACGCCGCGAGAAGATCGTCGTCGTCGGCGAGCGCCATCGTGTGGGCGAAGAACGCGCCGATCCGGGCCGTCACACCGTCGAGCGCTTCCGCTTCGGTTTTCCCCTTGAGAACTCCCTCTCGGTATTCGTCGACGAAAACCTGAAACTCCGGATAGAGACGGCTCATGATCTGGAAGATTGTGCCGGTCTCGCTGAGCGCTTCCGCGACATCGTCCCAGGTCGGGTTGGTGCCCAGGCCCGACAGCGCGAACTGCCGGCCGTCCGTCATCCCGGTGACGACTCCGGCCTTGATCAAAACCTCCGTCGGCGGTTTCCAAAGATCGTCATTGGGTGTAGCCAGAGCCTTCTCGATGAACCGCGCGTCGAAACCGGCCGCGCTGTAAATATCCGCCACCGCGCGCTCGATCGGTCCGCCGGAGAACTGCTTCGGCAGGCCAGCAAGCCCTCCTCGATGAAATCCCAATATTGCTCCCTGGCGCAGAAATCGCTCGCGACCACCCGCGAACGCCAAGGTGCAAGCCGAACTGCATTCCGACGATACATAAGTGTCGAGACCCCGCTCCCAGATCAGACGAAACATCCGCTCGCCTTCGAGTCCTCGGCCTCCGGGGCTGCTGAGATGAACGGTCCTGATCTGCTTGGATGCGTCCAGAACTTTGGTGAAGTCGTCGGTCAAGCCAAACTTGAAACCGCCTGCGATTTCGACTTCGGTGCCATCGCGCATCACGCGGATCGAATAGTTTTCCAATTTGGGATCGTTGAGGAATACGATTGGAAAGGCGATCCTAAGCAGATAGCTCAAGAACAAAAGGCCTCCAAAACCAAGCAACGTTGCCGGGGCGACGATGAGATACGTCACGTTGCTCCAAACAGTGCTGCGTCCCAATCGAATGCGAGACTGCTTGTATTTGAATGCGGAGCGCCACGTCCCCACCAGCTGCCACAGCGCCATCAGCACACTGGCAAACGCGGCTCCGAAGCCCATCAGAAACATGCGGCGCGCACTGAAGTCATAGTGGCCGAACATGGTGCCGACCACGAACATCGGCACGAAGAGAGGCACGATGCCGAGAACAGTGATGATCCAGAATGAAACCCACAGCGGAAGCTCGCCGCGCCAATGCCGCATGACGAAATTCCACCGTGCGGTGGAGCGCGATGCGGCAACAGTTGATGCGTCCGACCGAAGCGGCGGCTGGGGCTCCGAGATTTCGCGCTGCGCTGGTTCGTCGTCCATTGGCGGCGCTATCCCGGATCATGTAATTTGGCAAGCGTCTGGAACGCGAGCGATGTTCGCGCGCACAACACTACGATGCCCCGCCGCGGGTTCCAATCGCGGTGGAACCCGCCCGCCCTTTTCTCGCCGCCATCGTGCTTCAGGGAAATTTAACGGGACGGGCCTTACGGGGGGCAGCGTTTCCGAAGGTCCAGTGTGATCGTCCGAAGGTTGCTGCAACACGAGGCTCTGCCGTCTCGCCGCGCGCTGCTCGGCGGGCTTGGAGCGTTGACGAGCGCGCTGGCGCTCGGCGGCTGCGCCGGCCTCGCCGCGCAGGGCACGCGCTACGACGCGTCGTCGTTGTCGCTCGATCCGACATTGCTGGTCGCCACCACGCGCAAGCGGGTAAACGGCGGGCTCGCCAAGCCCTGGTTCGGGCCGGAGCGCGCCTCCGCCATGACGCTCGCCCGGGCGAAGCTCGTGCCGCCGGACGAAAGCCGGTTCTCGCTCGCCGCCGCGGGCTTCGACAGCTGGCGCCTCGGCGACGTCGTGCCGGTGTCGGGTGACGTCAACGAGCTCCTGACGCAGGGCGGCAGCGGACGCGACATCCTGATCTACGTGCACGGCTTCAAGCAGACCTTCGAGGCTTCGGCGCTCGATGCCGCGTACCTGTCCGACGGCGTCAAGTTCAACGGCCAGACCATGGTGTTCTCCTGGCCGTCCCGCGATGGATTGTTCGACTACGCCTATGACCGCGACAGCGCGATGTGGTCGCGCGACGACTTCGAGCGCGTGCTGCGCTCCATCGTCGAGTCGCCGAACGGCGGCCGCGTCCACATCGTGGCGCACAGCATGGGCACCATGCTGACGCTCGAAACCCTGCGCCAGCTCTATGCGCGTTACGGCGACACCGTGGCGAACCGGATCGGCGCCGTGATTTTCGCCGCGCCCGACATCGACATGGACGTGTTCTCGTCGTCGATCAAACGCATCGGTCCGCTCGCCGGCAAGATCACCGTCATTGCCGCGACCAACGACCGGGCGCTGGTGCTGTCGGGTCAGCTCGCCGGCGGCATGACGCGCGTGGGCGCCGCCGAGAAGGCCAAGATCGAGAAGCTCGGCGTGCGCGTGGTCGATGCGTCCCGCGAAGGCTTCGGGCTCATCAACCACGACCTGTTTCTGTCGAACGCCGACGTGCAGCAGGTGATCCGGAAGTCGATCGACTCCGTCGGCGCGTGAGCCGGTTGCGCTCTGGGCTCGCTCCAAGGCCCATATTTCAGACAGCGCAGCGTTCGAGGCGCGATTCATCGGCCTCTTGTGCCAGTGAGGCGCGGGGCCGGCGCCTTCTCTTGTAACTCTCATTCCGACGACTCGGATAGCTTCCGTGTCGCGGTGACGGGC
>CAKZHN010000107.1 GCA_936924235.1 uncultured Rhodoplanes sp.
TCTTCCGATCTAGCGTGCGCTTGAGCGCTTCCGGCTTGAACGGGACCCAGCGGTTGAGCTGGCTGTAGAGAAATTCGGGCACCACATGCGGACCGAGGTCGCCATGCTGATGCAGCCTCTCGACCAGTTCCTTCATGAAGCCGCCGACCAGCATGCGCTTGCCGTCCGACACCGGCCCGAACGTCGAGACGAGGCCCGACGTGCCCATGCCGCCGAGGCAGCCGTTGGCCTCCGCGAGCAGCACCTTGGCGCCGAGCCGCGCCGCGGAAATCGCAGCCGCGGTGCCGGCCGGGCCACCACCGGCGACCAGGATGTCGTAGCTGTCGTCGACAGGGATCTCGCGCGTGAGGCGATGCGTGGCCATCGGCGTTCCTACTGTGCTTCGATCCGGGCGTCGGCCGCGATCCTGCGGTACCGCTCCAGCGCCGCTCGGATTGTATTGCCGAACTCCGCGGACGTGCTGGTCACAACCTCGAAGCCGCTTCCTTCAAGAGTCTTGCGGACTGTAGGCGTCTCGATGGTCTGCACCAAGATCGCATTCAGCCGTTGCGTGAGCGGGGCTGACAATCCGGCCGGCGCGACGAATCCCAGGAAGCTCGACGGTATCGCGTAGCCCGGCACGCTCTCGCCGATGGTGGGAATTTCCGGATGCTCTCGCGAGCGCCTGGCTTCGACCGTGCCCAGAACCTTGAAGTTGCCGCTCTGCATGTGGGGCAGCGCTGTCGACAGGGTGGCAAACAGAACCGGAATCTGGCCGGCCAGGAAATCCGTCATTGCCGGATTGCCGCCGCGATAGGGGACGTGGACCATATCAATTCCGGCCAGCACTTTGAGGAATTCGCCGGCCAGGTGATGCGAGGTGTTCGGCCCGGAGCTGCCGAACGACAGCTTGCCGGGATTGGCCTTGGCGTAGGCGACAAGGTCGGCCACGGAATTCGCCGGCAGCTCTTTGCGCACCAGAAGACAGATCGGCGTCTCGATCGCGATGGTCAGCGGCGTGAAATCATTGACCGGATCGAATGTGACATTCCGGGAAAGGGCCGGCGTGATGGCCAGCGTGCCTGCGGTGCCGAGAAGCAAGGTGTAGGCATCCGGCTGGGCACGCGCGACCGTCGTGGCGGCCAGCATCCCGCCGCCACCCGGGCGGTTCTCGATCACCACGGGCTGCTTGAGCGTCGCGAAGAGCTCGTCGCCGACCGCGCGGCCCAGGATGTCGGCGGCGCCGCCCGCGGCCAGCGGTGTGATGACCTTGATCGGTCGGGACGGCCATGACTCCGGAGGCTCCTGCGCCCAGGCCGTGGTGGCCGCAACCGCAAACACCGCGGTGAAGAGCAGTGCGGCCCGGAGCGGCGCGGTTCTCAAGGTTCGCGCCGCCGAAGCTTTCATCTAGTTGACGTCCAGCGGCTCGGTCCCGGCGGGCTTTCCGGAGGAGTCCAGGGTGATCTTCTCGACCCGGGCCTCGGCCTGGCGCAGCAGCTCCTCGCAGCGGCGCTTCAGCTGCTCGCCGCGCTCGTAGATCGCGACCGACTCTTCAAGGGGCACCTTGCCCTCCTCGAGCCGCTTGACGATGGTCTCCAGTTCCTCGATGGCCCGCTCGAACGTCAGCTTCTTGATGTCGGCGTTGTTGGGTTCGGCCATGGTCGATCTTTCAAAGGCGTTGCGGGAGTTTGAGTCGGTAACGGGTTATTCTATCTCATCCGCGCATCAGCGCGATCACGTGGGCGGCGGCGGAGAGCGACAGCCCTTGCAGATCATAGCCGCCTTCGAGCACGGAGATGATGCGGCCTTCCGCGGTCTTGTCGGCCACCTCCATGATCTTGCGGGTGGCCCAGGCGAAATCCTCCTCGACGAACTGCAGATTGGCGAGGGGATCGCGCTGATGGGCGTCGAAGCCCGCCGACATGATGATCAGCTCCGGCCCGAAGGCTTGGAGCCTCGGCAGGATGCGGCTTTCGAGCGCTTCCTTGAACTGTGCGCCGCCGTCGCCAGGCCGCAGCGGCGCGTTGACGATGTTGTCGTGGTCGCCGCGTTCCGAGAGAGCGCCAGTGCCGGGATAGAGCGGCATCTGGTGCGTCGAGCAGTACATCAGCGTCGGATCGGACCAGAAGATCTCCTGGGTGCCGTTGCCGTGGTGCACGTCGAAGTCGACCACGGCGACGCGATGCAGCCCGTGCTTCTTCTGCGCGTAGCGCGCCGCGATCGCGGCCTGGTTGAAGATGCAGAAGCCCATCGGCCGCACCGTCTCGGCGTGATGGCCCGGCGGCCGATGCGCCACGAAAGCGTTGGCGGCCTTCTTGCCGACCACCTCGTCGACCGCGAGCATCGCGCCGCCGACCGCACGCAGCGCCGCCTCCCAGCTCCCCGGCGACATCGAGGTGTCGGCGTCGAGTTGCACCATGCCTTCCTGCGGCGAAGCCTCCTTGATGGCCTCGACGTAATCGCGCGGATGGCACAGCGTGATGGTCTCGATATCGGCAGGCTCGGGTTGCACGCGGACCAGCGTCTGGAACTTCTCCTGCTCGAGCACGCTCTCGATGGCGCGCAAGCGGTCCGGCCGCTCCGGATGGCCCGGGCCGTTGTTGTGCTTGAGCGACGCCGGATGCGAGATAAGAAGTGTCGGCATGGGCCATCCGATCCAATGACTGAACGAGACTTAGGCCTTCGCGGCGGCCGGATAAAGGCTCACTCCCATCTTTTCCCGCTGATGCTGACGCCGGGCGGGGGCGGCGGGCTGTCCGGCACAAAGAATGTCCCGGCCAGAGGCTCGCCCGGCACGGCGCGATAGGCCTCGAAATCGGTGACGCCTTCGCCGGATAGGAACGTGTCGTCGATCAGGAAATGTCCAGTGAAGCTCTTCGCGGGCTTGTGGAAGATGGCGTAGGCCGCGTCGGCCATGATCGCGGGCGTTCGCGACATCTTCATCACGCGCTCGCCGCCAAGCAGATTCTTGATCGCCGCGGTGGCGATGGTGGCGCGCGGCCACAGCGCGTTGACGGCGATGCCCTTTTCACGAAGCTCACCGGCCAAGCCCAGGGCGACGAGGCTCATGCCGTATTTGGCGATGGAATAGCCGGTCGAGCCCGCGAACCACTTCTCCTGGAAGTCGAGCGGCGGCGAGTTCATCAGGATGTGCGGGTTCGCGGCCTTCTCCAGATACGGAATGGCGTATTTCGACACCATGAAGGTGCCGCGCGTGTTGATCGCCTGCATCAGGTCGTAGCGCTTCATGTCGGTGTCGGCGACCGGCGTGCGCGACACCGCACTGGCGTTGTTGACCACAATGTCGATGCCGCCGAATTCTTTCGCGGTCTGGTCGATCGCGGACTTCACCACGTCCTCGTCGCGGACGTCGACGACCAGGGGCAGGGCGCGGCCGCCGGCCTTCTCGATCTCCTGAGCGGCCGTGTGGATCGTGCCTTCGAGCTTCGGATGCGGCGTCTCGGTTTTCGCCGCAATGGCGATGTTGGCACCGTCGCGCGCGGCGCGGAGCGCGATCGCGAGACCGATGCCGCGTGACGCGCCGGTGATGAAGAGCGTCTTGTCCTTGAGCGACATGGCTTGGCCTCTCCGACGTTCGATAAGTCTCAGCGGTCTGCGCCGTCAGCGTTTGCGCGTCAGGAATGCGTCGAAGGCGCTGCGTGCTTCCGCCGATTGCAGTCGCTCCCGGAACAACCGCGCCTCTTCGTCGATACGCGCGACAATATCATCAGGCGCAGCCCGCAGCAGCCGGCGGGAGGCGGCCAGGGCTTCTGCCGGAAGGGCCGCGATGTCTCGCGCGGCTTTCATTGCCTCGGCCTCGACATCGTCCGGCGCGACCACCGTGTTGACCAGCCCGCATGCCTGCGCCGCACCGGCACCAAGCGGGCGGCCCATCACGAGGAGTTCGAACGCACGCCGATGCCCCATCAGGTGCGGGGCCAGCAGGCTTGAAGCGGCTTCGGGGACCAGGCCGAGATTGACGAAGGGCGTCGAGAAACGGGCATCGGTGCTGGCGACGACGTGATCGCAATGCAGCAACATGGTTGTGCCGACGCCGACGGCGAGACCCTGCACGGCCGCCACCAAGGGCCGTTCGGATCGCGCGAGCGCATGGAGGAAGCGGATCACCGGCGTCCCCAGACCTTCGCCAGAGCTGGCGGCCTGCGCAAACTCTGCGAGGTCGTTGCCCACCGAGAACGCGCCGGGCGCGCCGGCGATCACCACGCAACGAATGTCCTCGTGGGCGTTGGCGCTTTCCAGCGCGACCGCCATCGTCTGGTACATCGCGGCGGTCAGCGCGTTCTTCTTGTCCGGGCGGTTCATCCGCACGGTGCGGATCGTCCCTTCATCGGTGACGCTGACGTGGTCGCTCATGCCGGGTCAGTCGGCGAAGGGCAGGGTCAATTGCCCCGCCGCCGAGCGCTCGTTCTGACCGATGCCGATCAGATAGCCGTCGGGATCGCGGATGTCGAAGTCGCGGCAGCCATAGGGCTGGTCCTCGGGCTCGCGCTCGATCACGACGCCGCGCGCGATCAGCTCCTGGGCCATCGCGTCCACGTTGTCGACATAGAGATACATCGCCCAATACTGGTTGAGCGGCGCGGGGTGCTCGGTCCGCGCCAGATCGAGCAGGATCGTGACGTTGTCCCGGCTGACGATGCAGAAGGTTGCTGGCTCGCCGAAGAACACGCCGGGGCGGAAGCCGAGCCTTTGCCGGTAGAACGCTTCGCTGCGCCGGATGTCCGTCACCTCGAGGACCGTCGCGGCTTGCACGAGCTTGGCCATCACTCCGCTCCTAGCCGGCGAGGGCTGCTTCCGCTCCGTTGACGCTGTCGGCGGCCTCGGTCACGGCGCGCTCCAGCCCCGGCGCCTGTACGGCGATGTTCTCGGCGAAGAACCGCGCGATCGCGACCCGCGACGCCGGCTCGCCGTTGGCGACCCGCAGCGCCGCCAGCGCCTCGTCGGCCAGCATGCAGCCGCCGGCGGCATTGCCGAACAGGCGGAGATAAGGCGTGGCGCCGGCCTGCGCGGTCTTCGGCTCGGCCGTGACCTTGCCGAGGAGCCACGTGGTGGCGCGGTCGAGGCTGTCGACGGCTTCGCCAAGCTTTGCGCCGGTCGCGCCGAACGCCGGATCGTTCGTGGCCTGCACCGCCTTCACGGTGTTGCGCAGCTCGCCGATGTACTTGCGCACCACCGCGCCGTCTTCGAGCGGCACCTTGCGCATCGCGAGGTCCAGCGCCTGGATGCCGTTGGTGCCTTCGTAAATCGCCGCGATCCGCGCGTCGCGCAGATGCTGCGCGGCGCCGGTCTCCTCGATGAAGCCCATGCCGCCATGGACCTGCACGCCGAGCGAGGCGACCTCGATGCCGATGTCGGTGGAGAAGGCTTTTGCCACAGGCGTGAGCAGCGCTGCGCGGGCGTCAGCCGCCTTGGCGCCGTCGCCCTTGCCGTGGCTGCCGTCGATCGCGCCCGCGGTGGCGTAGCAGATCGCACGCGCCGCCTTGGTCAGCGCCTTCATGGTGAGCAGCATGCGCTTGACATCGGGGTGCTCGATGATCGCGCTCGATCCGGATGTTGCACCCACAGCGCGGCCCTGTTTCCTGTCGCGCGCATAAGCCATCGCCTGCTGCGTCGCCCGGTCGGCGATGCCGACGCCCTGCAGGCCGACCGACAGCCGCGCCAGGTTCATCATCGTGAACATGCAGGCGAGGCCGCGGTTCTCTTCGCCGACCAGCCAGCCGGTCGCGCCGCCCTTGTCGCCGTAGATCATGGTGCAGGTCGGCGAGGCGTGGATGCCCATCTTGTGCTCGATCGAATGCGCGCGCACGTCGTTATGCGCGCCGAGCGAGCCGTCCTTGTTGACGAAAAGCTTCGGCACGAGAAAGAGCGAGATGCCCCTGTTGCCGGCGGGAGCATCGGGCAGCCGCGCCAGCACGAAGTGGATGATGTTGTCGGTGAGCTCGTGCTCGCCGTAGGTGATGAAGATCTTCTGCCCGGTGATGCGATAGGTTCCGTCGCCCGCGCGCTCCGCCTTGGTGCGCAGCGCGCCGACGTCGGAGCCGGCCTGCGGCTCGGTGAGCTGCATGGTGCCCATCCACGCGCCGGTCACGAGCTTTTCCAGATAGATCTTCTTCAGCTCGTCCGAGCCGTAGGCGTTGAGCGCCTCGGCCGCCCCCATGGTCAGCACCGGGCCGATGCCGAAGGCCATCGATGCCGAATTCCACATCTCGATGCAGGCGGCGTTCAGCGCATGCGGCAGGGCCTGGCCGCCCCACTGCTCCGGCAGCGAAACCGCGTTCCAGCCGGCCTGGGACCAGCCCTGGTAGGCCTCCTTCCAGCCCGGCGGCATCGTCACCTTGCCGTCCTTGAACGGCGTGCCGAACTTGTCGCCCACGGTGTTGAGCGGCGCGATGATCTCGGTGGCGAACTTGCCGGCCTCCTCCAGCACCGCGTCGACGTCATCGGCGCCGAGCGCGCCGTTCTGTGCGAGCATGGAGCTGAGCCCCGCGCCGTGCTTGAGCGTGAAGGCGATATCGGCGACGGGAGCGCGGTAGGTCATGCGGGGAATCCTTTGGCCGAATCCTACCACGATCCAAGGCGAGAGGGCCCCCACAGCTTGCATTGATTGCAAGGGAGCACGCGGCTATACGGGGCGGGCCCGAGATATGGGCCCATGGCGCATCGCCGCGGCATTGGGGCGTAGCCAAGTGGTAAGGCAGCGGATTTTGATTCCGCCATCCCCTGGTTCGAATCCAGGCGCCCCAGCCAGCACTCCGCTGGATCAGCCCGTCCGTCCTGAAATCGGCAGACGCCTCTCTGTTGGTATCTGCATCGGAATTGCCCATCGGCAAAAAATTGGAACGATCTGGCGGCTTCCAAGCCCTTCAAATATTGAACGAATCTGTCGACCGAATCCCTAACGACGGGCCCTCGGCTTCAAACGTCCCAGCCGCAAATAGAGACGGTCGGTCGTCAACAAGTGGATCCACGAAACCCATCCGATGGCGGCGAAAAGCAACCCATAGGTGAACTGCGTCAACGATTTGCGGCGCATCACGTAGAGCGCGGTGATCCAACCTGCGAGCGCGATCACCGCTGCTCCGACAATCCAGGCTGCGCGGTTCCGAACCAGGTGCTCGATCGCCGCAAGGCAGGCCACCGCCACGGCGTACAATGACTGCCAGATACTTCTCGCGAGCTCTGGGAAGGATGGAAACGAATTGTCGATCCAGGAGGCGATCACAACAGCGATCGCTGCGACGACGGTCAGCGGAACGATCCATGATGCAATCGAGCGCAGCGGCGCCAGACGAAACGGTTTGGCCAGCGCGGAGCAGGCCACCTCGAGCAGACGGATGAACCATCGCCCGGCGTCGCCCTGCGAGCGCCAGGCGGACAATTGGTCTTTGACGGCCAGAAATTGCCAATCCCGAGTCGCGGCCTGGGTGTCGATTCCGTCAATCCCGGCGAATGTGTCCGGCAGCTCGCGCTTCGTCATCAGATAGCCGCTCGCCATCAGAGCGAATGCTTCGGTGTCATTGAAAGAGTCGAGATCCGTGCGAATGGCGGCGAGGTGCTCTTGGGCCTCCTTGTCGACCTGGTAGTCCGTGGCGCTATCGGTGTTCGTTGAAGCATTGCCGGCGCGGTTGGCCGAATCCTGCGCGCCGATCCAGTCGACCGGCTTCACGTCGAGGCCCTTTTTCAGATGAAGGAACATCAAGCCACGGATCAGTGACGACTTTCGGCGGGCTTCCAGCTCGCGATATTCGGCCTCGCGCACCCGCGCCATCAAAATCGAGTTCGCCCTCATCGGCAGTTCAAGGAGCTCGCTGCGCGGCTTTCGGAGCGTTTGCATCTGGCCGGTCGCATCGCTGACAAGGAATATCGAGCAATCCTGTTCCAACAGGCTGCCCACGCCTTGATTGTCGTGCAGCCCGCCGTCGACGAGATGGACGACCCGGTCGGGATAAAGTCCGGCAATGACCAGCGGCTCGAAAAGTCCGGGAACGCATGCCGACGCAGCGACGGCATGGCCGAGCCGGACCTTCTGATGTTCCGGCGGCGCCTGCCAGTAATAGAGCCTCCGCAAGCGGTCGTTGGCGTCGATGCCGGCCGTGATTCCGGCCGGCGTTTCGCCCATCCAGGACGCTGTGAATTGCCAATTGTGTCCGGTGTTCAGCGTCGTCGCATTGAGGATCAGGATCGGCACCTTCGCGCGGCGACGCCAATTGTCGAGCTTGGGAGTGAACCCGGGCCCTTCGCCCTGTGGAACGACGATCAGGTCATTGAGCCAGCGTTCGCCTCGGTTGCCGTCCTCGACCAAGCTGTAGATGCTTTCTTCGTAGAGTTCGCCCAGGCGCCGGGTGGTCGAATAATCCGGCACCAGAGCCATCTTCAAGTTGGCGAAGAACTCGCTCATCAGGCGGCATCGAATATTCCGCTGAATGCCCACGAGAAACTTGTCCGCGACGCGGGCGACCAGCGCGAGATAATCGTCCCGCGAAATGTCCTCGTCTTTTTTCGTCTGCAGCAGGTGCCTGACCTCCAGATAATAATGGGCACCGACAATCGACCCGCCCGATACGCAGGACAGAACTTCGACGTGGCGCAACAGATCGCATTCGGCAAGGCGCGCCAGCACGCCGATATGGAACAGCGACGCACGGAAGCCGCCGCCCGACAGTGAGATCCCGATCCTTCCGATCTTGATGGTGCTGGCCGCGGCCGCGTCATCGCCAAGCAGTTCTCTCAATGCTTTCCAGCTTGGGTGCTCGTCGTTGCCGGTGTGAAGCTTGCTTTGCAGCCGGGCAATCTCGGCCAGTTGGCGGGCGGTTGCTTCGAATTCCCAATCGGCGGGCTTGCAGGTCAGCCCCTGCCGAAGCCATCGGACTGCGTCATCGTAGCGACCGAGTCCAAAGGCCGCTTCGCTCAAGGTGGCGAGCAAGAACCAGAAATTGTCCCCTGGTTCCGATTGGTGCTGCTGCACCTTGGCCGAGAGAACTTCGATAATCTCGTTGCGGATGCGTGCAGCCTCTGCCCGTCGAGCTGTCGCGCCGGAGTCGATGCCATACTCGGCCGCGGCCTGGTCGTCCTGCATCGCCAGGAGGTCGAGAACGAATGCCGCGTTTATTGCGGTGTAGCCATCGTCGTTGCCAACCCCCTGCTGGTAGCCACGCAGGTAAAAGGCCAGAGAGCGTTCAAGCTGCACGGTCTGGCTGTCGATTTCCCATTTGCGCTTGAAAATGGCGCCTGCGAGTCCCAGCGTCTCCTGTGCGGTGGTCGTTCGGAGCTCAAGCTTGTCTCGCAATATGCCGAGCGCATCGTCCAGTCTCTGATCAACTGGAAGATCGGGGTCCTTATAAGTGCAAAGAGCCTGCTGCTGGAGGAACCAGGCGGCCATCGCTCGATCGTCCGCGGCTGCCCCGACCGCGAACGTTGCAATTTGTCTCGCGAGGTCGAAATAGCGCGAACGTTTCAAATCCCTGACGAGCTGCTTGAGCCCGCCAAGGTCGAGCGCTCTTGCATTTGCCAGAACCTGGATTGCGTCCAGAACATGCGGATTGGATTGCCGGTCGTGCGAACTGCTGATCGGGCGTTGGCCGCTCGTCGATCTGGATGCGGGCTCGGAACCGGTTTGCATGCGGCCTCTCCGGAGCAGGAACCAATGAGGTGCGTCTGGCGCGTGCGTCGCCGTTGAACGACGGCTGATCCCCTCTACGCCAATTCCTCAAGATGTGCAGCGAGATGGCAGGATCGAAGGCGCCTCGCTGCGAATGTATGAGCAGATTTCCAGGCCGGCCGGCCGATCGGACGGGTTCAGCCTGATGAAGATGAACTGAATGAGATCCTGGACGCTCGTCTTGATGCGCTGCTGCTGGCGGCTGATGACCTGCACCATCTCCACGGACACGTCAGAGCTCGCGATGCGCGCCGAGGCGTTGTTCAGCCCGTTATAGGCCTGCACCAGCGCGACGATCGCCTCCCGTCCACGAGAAACAAAGTCCGGCGAGTTCGGGTCCAGACCGCCGTTCTTCGATTTCAATTTTCGAATCCAAAGGTCGTTCATGACAAAGCTTGGGATCACCACCAGGATCGCGCAGTCGCGCGGCGATATCTTGAAGCCATCGCTGGAATTGCAGGCCTGCACGCCGTCCTGGGCGGCGGCGAGGGCCGGGTCGCCTCGGCTCTGCCAGTAGGCTGTGGCGGCGATGCGATAGTTGGCGATCTTCGCCCTGGGATCGGCCGAGCGCGCGGCTTCCGCATAGGCTTCGTCGCCGATCTTTGCGAGCTGGTCGGAGACTTGGGTCAATTTAACCGCCATCTCGTCGGAGCTTGAAGCGCCCTGGCGTTCGATCAGCGTCTTCTGCTGCTGCGCCTGGATCAATTGATCGTTGAGATCGATAATGTTTTTGCCGCTGCAAGCCGCGACGAAAAGCGACGCGCCGAGCCAAAGTGCCAGTCTTACGATCGATTGCGCACGCATCACGCGGCCCTCGCTAACATCGCATCCGCATCCTTGGTCGCCGGGATAAGCGTCACGACGCCCGCCGGAGTGCTGAGGAGGGCGGCCAACTGGGTGTCGTACTTGCCATTCAGAATGTCGCCTGCCAGCACGCGGATCAGGCGAAGCCATTCCTTGCTGCCGTAATTTCCGGGATTGTCGCCGACAAAGATCGAGATCTGTTTCACGGCGGTTTCGAGCAACGGCTCGTATTTCTTGGCGAGGTCGGGCGCGCCGGAGACATATCGAAGGATGATGGTCGTCGCCTCCCGCAGCACGTCGCCCTTCAGGATCAGTCCGGTGGTGCCGCCAGCCGCGGGCAGGGTCGGAATGGATTTGAGGACGAGACCGATGATGTCGGCGGCCAGCGCCTGGTTGCCATCGTTGTAGTTCAGGCCGAACAGCCGGGCCGGGTTGGCGGATGCCTCGCTCAATGCCGCTTTCAGGATTTCCGCCCAGTCGGGTCCGGACAGCAGCAGGTTGCTGTCAGCGGCCATGGCCTTCGCCACCGCGAGAGTGACGCGCTGCACGTCGTCCTTGAGTCCCGCAAGCATTGCGGGGTGGCTGACGACCTCGGTGAGCAGCGTCTGGATGACCGTCTTGATGTCGGCGCCGGCCATCACCGAATTCTTGTCGCCCGCGATGACGTTGGCGAGCGCGGTCACGACCGCCTGCAGGCCGGCATCTTTGCCTGCAATCAGACCCGGCACCGCGGCGACCTCCTTGACCATGCTCCGCGCCACGTCGAGCCAGTCGTCGGCGGTCAGCAAGAACTGCTTCTTGTCCTTGGTTGCGGCATCGATGGCCGTCGCCACGGCCGAAATGATCTCCCGCGCCTTGGCGTCGCTGGCGCCCGTCATGCCGGGATTGGCGGCAATCCCCTCGATCACGATGCGCCCGAGCTCCACCAGCTTGTCCTGGGACAGCGCCTGCTTGAGGGCGGTGCCGGCCGGCGCGTTGATCGCGGTGGCGAGGTTGCCCAGCACGGCAGCGGCGGCCTTGCGCGCGACATCGTGCCAGGGGTCGCCCTGGCCGCCGATCAAGGCATCGGCGCGGCGCCCGAACACCTCGATTGCGGCGGCGGCGATGCCGGTGGCGAGCGCGCTGCCGTCGACCTGCTGGTCGCCGATCAGATTCAGCACCGGCGTTTTGAGCTGTGTCGCGAGCGACGCCGCGAGGTCGGTCAGCAGCGACGCGACGGCGTCCGGCTTGTCGCCAGTCTTGATAAACAGCCCGGGCTTGTCGGCGACCACTTGCAAGGCGGCGTTGAGCAGCTTCAGCGCGCCGGCCTGGCCGAAGGCGACGCTGACGTCCTGGTTCTTGGCGGATTCGACCAGCAGCGCGCTGACCAGCGCGCCGGCGGCTTTCGCGCTGTCGAAGTTCTTGCCGAGATAAGCGCCGGGATTTGCCGCGATGGCTTTCATCGCGGCTTGTGCGGCCGGGCCGCCGAGCGCGTCGAGAATATGCTGCAGCTGGTCTTGAAACAGCACATCGCCGTTATTCGCGGCCGTGACCACGGGATCGAGCACGTTGCCAAGCAGCGTGGCCAGTTGCTGGTCGGATATCAGATCGGCGGAATGCTCCTTGAGCGTTTGCAATCCGGCGCCAAGAAATGCCGTCATGAGGCCGTTGACGAGCTCGGTCTTCGTGCCCAGCGTTGCGGCGTCGAGCTTGGCGGTCAGCGGCTTTGCCAGCGCGATGGCGAGCGCGCTCAGCACCTTTTCGCCGCTCGTGCCGACCTTGAAAATGCTCGGATCGGCGGCCACGTAGTCGAGGCCGGCTTCGACGATCGCAAGGGCGATCCGCGCGAAAGGCGATGCTGGTTTCTTGTCCGGCTTCCACTGTTCGATCAGCACCTGGCCGGCCAGAGCGTCAGCCGCAAGTTGGGTGCCCGGGTCCTTTCCCTTCGCCTTTGCGTCTGCTTTGTCATACCCCAACGCGGCGAGCGCCTCGCCGTCGCCGCGGGCCGCATCGACCGCGGTGAGATACATCGAAGTCTGGTCATCGGGCGATACTTTATCCCAGTCGTTGCCGATTCCGGCGCCACCCAAGAGGGTTGTGTTCCAGACCTTGTTGTATGGGGGAGCCTGCGTCAGATGCTTGTAGCGAGGCAGCGACAAGAACTTCGTCAGCAGATCGCGCGGGTCGGTCAGCTCGAAGACTTGAACGTCGCCGAGCGGTGCAGGCTTGTCGACCGCGTAATCGAGCACCGCCTTGTCGGTCTGCTGGCCGAGTCGGATCAGCGCCTTGATTCCAAGCAGCGCAAGTTCTGGCGTCATGGCAAGCCTCGCGTTCCGTCTTGATTGAGCAGCGGGCGATCGGGGCCTCCGCCGTTCTGCAGGCTGGCGCGTGCCCCGTTGGCCACCTTGAAGACCGCGACAGGCGTGCTGGGCTGAGCGACTTCCTTTGGTGTGGCTGGCGCCGCGGGGTGTGGTGCCGTTTCAGCCGGTGGAGGCTGAACAGCCCGCGCGATGCTGCGGATGCTCGTGAGGTTGGTGACGGCATCACGCCAGAACGGCCCTCCGAGTCCGATCAGGAGGCCGCCGAGCAGCAATCCAAGATAGAGGCTCGGAACTGTGGGAACCTGCACCCACACCTGCTGTGCCAATTTAGGTTCGCAATTCCCGAACCAGTCGATGAAGCGTGGCCGTCCGTCCACGCATTTCCAGACGATAGCTGCCATCGCGCCACTCTTGACCCGTTCCTCCGTCCATCCGAGCGGTACGCTGAAATCGCCGAGCAGCGTCTTCGTCTGACCCATCACGCCGATGGCCTGCTTCCATTGATCGATTGCTTCCTTGCCAGATAGCGAATTGGGGTCGGCCTTCGTGACGTTGTTTTGTGCTTCCTCGATCGCCTTCACGATCTCCTGCTGCTTGTCGATCACCGCCGCGCGGACTGCCGGATCGCGAAGGAAGGTTCTGAAAAGGTCGATCGCATCGACATGCAGCGCGAAAGCCACGAATATCGCCACCATCACGGAGAGGAACCGCGCGCGTCGCTCGAAATAGGTCGAGGCGTCCTTGCCGTACTCCTCGAATTTCTGGGCGATGTCGCGCAGGACCGTATCGGCATCCTGGCTGGCGGCATGAACGATCTTGTCGCCGATCTCGTTGCTGCCCAGGCGCTGCATGAAGGATTCGAGCGAAAGCGTCGACAGCTTGTTTCCGCTCCACAGATCGCCAAACGCCCACGAATTCCAGAACCGTCGCCACTGATCGACGATGGCCCGCCAGAGCGCCGCCAGCTGTGTCGGCTTTTCCAGTTGCGGTGGCGGTTCCGGGGCCGGCTGCGCCGGCTGCGCAGCCAATGCCACCGGCGCGCGGTTGCTGGTCATCGTTTTCTGGAACTCGGTGCGCAAGGCATCGACCGATGTCCTCACGATCAGGGGTCCGGAGGCATGCGTGGCATAATGGATCAGCACCTGATCGAACAACTGTCCGAGCATGAAGTGCAGCCCCTTCTCGCGCATGCCGAAGGTGCGGTGAATCATCTCGACCAACGTCGAGGACACCATCGACAGCACAAGCATCGTCACCGCGAACGCGAGCGCCGCTTCGATAACTTGCATGGCAATCTCATTTTCCCCGGCGCCTGCATGCTTCTTCCCCGGCGCCCGCATGCTTTCGCGCCACGCAAAATCGCCGCGCGACAGCAGACGCTCCCGCCTTCGACAGACACTTAAAAATCAGGTGGAAGCGAATGGTGAGCCGAGCATTGCACCGCATCGGTGACAAACGCCGCCGGCAAACAGCGGTTGGAAGTCTTGCCCCACGCGCAAGATTCCGACTTTCAACGCCCAACGTCACTAACCCTTCCCCGACATCGATCATTGCATGGTGCAATCGTGCGTTGCAAGGGCTGTCTCGGCCGGGCCCATACTCGGCCCTGTGGCTCGCAACCTGTTGGGTGGTCGAGCGATCTCGATCAATCGAGCCGCCGCAATTCAGACGGACGCGCCGATCACGTGACATCGCCGTGACGTTGAGCCACACCGTGGCACTCCGCCGCTCGCGTGCTCTGCTCGCCGCATCGGCGAGGCGCCAGAGCGCCAACGAGGCTTTCGCATTTTCGCGATGCAACCTATCATTGCGACTTGTTTCTCCGACCTGGCAAGGATGCCCCGTTCATGCCGTTCGACTGGAGCAGCAGGTCAAACGACAATCTATTGGAGCGTTTTCCGCTCGGGACTGTGGGCCTCGAAGCTTGGCATGCACTGGTCGGCCGCATAACTGTCAGCGACCTCAGTGAAGCCGGCTATCTCAGTGCGTTCGATGCCTTCCTGGCCGCCGCGTCCCAGGAGCATCAGAATTATCGTGCGCAAGCGAACAAACCGCAGTGCCAAGTGTTCGTCAGCCATCAGCGACTGGACGTCGAGCGTGCCAAGCGCGTCGCTTATCTCGCGACACAGCACAATCTCGACTATTGGCTTGATGTGCATGATCCGCAGCTGTCGCAGGTGCCGCAGGATCCGTCCAATCCGCGCTACGGCATTTTGATCGCCGCAATCATCGAAATTGCGTTGCTGAATTGCACGCACATCGTTGCCGTGCACACCAGCAACAGCGTGAAATCGAAATGGGTGCCCTATGAGCTCGGTCGCGCCAAGGCACGCTGGATCGTCTCGACACAGGCTTGCGGCTGGTTTGAACCGTCGCTGCAACCGTCAACGACAGGACAGGAATACGTCTATCTTGCCTACATTGCGCACGGCGGCGAGAACGGGCTCAAGACCTGGTTCAAGTTTCAGCAAGGGGCGGGCGCGTTGCCGGTGGGAACACCATGCGCGCCGGGCAATGTGTCATGGTCCGGGCCGGAGCCGGATAAGCTCCCGTAGCCCAAACCGGTTTCGAACCAATCTGCCGGCCAACGATCTCCTGATGATGAGCAGGACGTTGGCGGTGAGCGAGAGGGATAAGGATGCCTAGCTGCTTTGTAGTGATGGGATACGGCGTGAAAACGGATCCCAATCAGAATAAAAGCTTCGATCTCGATAAGAGCTACAAGTACATCATCAAGCCCGCAGCGGAAGCGGCAGGGTTCACCTGCCAGCGTGCTGACGAGATTCAGCATGCGGGCGTGATCGATGTGCCAATGTATGAACGTTTGCTGGCCGCGGATCTGGTGATTGCAGATCTCTCGACCGCGAACGTCAATGCATTCTTCGAACTCGGCGTTCGCTATGCGCTTCGTCCATTCGCTACGATCATCATGGCGGAAAATGGCTTTGTGATGCCGTTCGACATCGGCCATGTCGCGATGCGGCGCTACAAGCACCTTGGCGAAGGAATCGATTTCGGTGAAGTCGAGAACAAGAAGAAGGAGCTCGCGGACCTCTGCCGCGAGATTGGTTCCCAAAAGTCTGTCGACAGCCCCGTTTATGTCTTCATCAACGATCTTGAAATGCCGCGACGCCGGGCCGCGGCGGATGGTGCTCGCGCGTTCGCGCCTGTGGCGACGCGCGCCGAGACGGAGCGCGAAGAGCGAACGCAGGAAGCACTCGGCAAAGCCGAAACCACAAGTGAGAAGACTGCGCTCACGCAGCCGTTGGCAGCATTGATGGAACTGGCGCTCGCGGCGCGGTCACGCGAGGATTTCAAAACCATGCGTAATATCCTGGGCGGGGTGTGCGCCGTACAGGGAAAAAATCCGGACACGTTCGTCGTTCAGCAGCTCGCGCTGGCGACCTACAAGGCAGCAGATCCCGACGCCCAATCCGCATTGGAAGCCGCCGGACAAGTCCTCAAAGCGCTTGATCCGGAATCGTCGGGCGACCCCGAAACGCTCGGCTTGTGGGGCGCTATTCACAAACGCCTGTGGGGTTTGAAACAACGACCAAAGCCGGACCGGCTGGCTTCACTCGATCGGGCGATCTGGGCGTACGAAAAGGGCTTTTATCTAAAGAACGACTATTACAATGGGATCAACTTTGCGTTCCTTCTGAACGTGCGCGCGGCCGAGACGGCCGGTGACGATGCCGTTGCCGACCGCGTCCAGGCGCGCAGAATTCGTGAGCGTGTGGTGTCAATCTGTCGCAATCTGCTCGCAGCCAGCATCAAGTTGGAAACTGAGGCTAAAAGCAAGGCGGAGGAATACTGGGTGCGCGCCACGCTGGCTGAAGCTCTGATGGGAAGTGGGCACCAGTCTGAGGGAGATCAGGAGTTCGACAAAGCCAAGGCGATGAAGCCGGAGCCCTGGATGATCAAAACGAGCACCGACCAACAGACGGAACTCATGGCGCTCCTGCAACCAAGATAGGGAAGCCGATGCCGCATTCGCCACAGCACATCGTGGCCGTCGCCGGCCGCCGCGTCGACGCCGCCAACGCGACCGCGAAGCAGTTTCCGCTGGCACAAGTGTCCACGGTTCGCGAAGCGATCGGCAGACGACTCGCGGAGCTGTCGGCTGTCGGTCTTGTGGCGTCTGCCGCCTGCGGCGCCGATCTGCTGGCGCTGGACGCCGCCGGCTCCGCGAACGTCCCGGTGCGCATCGTGCTGCCCTTCGCGGCTGGCAAATTTCGCGAAACCTCGGTCGTGGACCGGCCGGACCCGGCTTATTGGGGCAAGCTTTATGACCGCTTGATAGCCGACGCCCAGGCGCGGGACGCGCTGATCGAACTCGAAAATCAGTCCCCGAGCCATGAGGCGTATACGCTGGCAAACGAACGTATCTTGCGTGAGGCGCGGTCATGGGCGGCAAGCTTCCCGCAGAACGGTAGCCCGCGCTTGCTGGCTCTGCTGGTGTGGAACGGCGTGCCGCGCGACAAAGACGATGCCACTGAGCATTTCCGTCGGGCTGCTGCCGCAACCGGGTTCGCTTGCGAGACGGTTCAGACGCTGCCCGAAAGGTGAGCCCGCGCCATTTCTTTGAAAGAGGTTTGCGACCTGAGGTTACATTGAGGTAGGCTTTAACAACCCGGGAAATAGTGCGGGATTTGTCATTTTCAAAAAATTGCTTGGGAGGGCGTTATGGCTGACCTTGCAGCATTGACGGTTCTGAATACCAAGCGTTGGGCGCAGGCGAAAATCCTTCCGGCTCGCGCAGCGGAATTCAAGGCGCCCGCTCAGAAGGCCGTCGACAATCGCGCGAGGTATGAGACCATCGAGACGCGAACCGGCGTCAGCTGGCTGTTCGTGGCCGTTTCGCATTACCGTGAGTCATCGCAGAATTTTTCGAAGAGCCTGGCTCAGGGTGATCCGTGGAACAAGGTTTCCACGCACGTGCCTGTCGGCCGGGGGCCGTTTGCGAGTTTCGAGGATGCCGCAGTCGACGCCCTCGTTAACTGCGCGCCTTTTGCTGCACGCAACAGTGACTGGTCGATCGGCTCGATGCTCACATTGCTCGAGCGATACAACGGCCTGTCGTACGCCAATGCGAACCGGCCCAGCCCTTATATCTGGTCGGGCACCGATCAGTATTCGATCGGCAAGGTGGTCGTCGACCACGGTCCCATCGAGCCCATCGTCGACAAGCAACTCGGTTGCGCCGGCCTCATCCTGACCATGATGGCCCTGGATAGCACCATCAAGCTTCCCGACTCGCCGACCAGCGATGCCACGCAGCCGGTTCTTGATGCCAATTGGCTTCAGGCATCACTGAACAAGCTTGGAGCGACGCCACCGCTTGTCGTCGACGGCATCATCGGTGCAGCGACGCGGACCGCGATCCGCGCGTTCCAGAAAACCAAGTCCGGTCTGACCGCGAACGGCGTCGCCAATCCGACAACCATTGCCGCCATCCAAAGCGCACTGGCCAAGCTTTGATTCGTTCAGGTTTTAACGGATACTGGCGGCCTCGACGATTGAACGTCCGCTGGCAAACAGCGGCTGCGACAACGGGAGGAACGGATGATCGACAAGGATCGACGCGCCATTCTGACGACCGGAGCCGCCGCAGCGGCCGCGACCGCGGCTTCACAGGTGTTCGCCCAAACGCCGCAAGCGGGAGCGCCACAAGCAAGTGCGCCGCAGGCCGGAGCCGTGCAGGGACTGCCGGCGGGCGTCAAGTTCGGCTTCTACGAGAAGGGCAATGTCCGCATCCGCTACGCCGAGATCGGCTCAGGCTTTCCGCTGCTGGCGACGCCCGGAGGCGGCCTGAATTCGCGGATCGCAAACTGGCCGACGGCGGTGATCAACGTCATGGAGGAGTTCAAGAACGACTTCCGCGTGATCACCATGGACCAGCGCAACGCCAGCAACGGCGAGTCCACCGGACCGGTCCCGGTCGACGATCCCTGGAGCGCATTCGCCGACGATCAGCTCGGCGTGATGGACCATCTCGGCATCCGCCAGTTTTTCTTCTTCGGCAACTGCATCGGCGGCCCGTTCGCCATGAAGCTGATGGAGCGGGCGCCGCAACGCGTCGCCGCCGCGCTCTTGAGCCAGCCCGTCGGGCACCGGCCCGAGAAGCCGGACTACATGTACGAGTCCGGACGCGACGTCTGGGCCAAGGAGCTGCGCGAGCGCAAGCCCGATGTCTCGATGGAAACCATCGAGAAGTATCTGCACAATCTTTACCGCATGCGTCCCGATTTTGTGTACAGCGTGTCGCGCGACTTCGCGAAGTCCTGCCAGACGCCGATGCTGGTGCTACCCGACGATATCGTGGCGCATCCGCTTCAGGTGTCGATCGACATCGCCTCGCTCGCGCCGAACGCCGAGATCACGGTGTTTCCGTGGAAGGATCCGCCGGATCTGAAGGCCCGCACCATCAACCGCGCGCGCAGTTTCCTGAAGCGGCACGTGCCGGCGTAGGCGCAACGACAAAGCAAACAGCGGCTCTGATTGGGCTTCATTTCGGCCGCAGCGAGCTCTCCCGCCAGAACCGCGCGGCGCCCGGATGGAGCGGCACGTCCATCGGGCTTCCCTCGCTTTCCTGGAAGATCTGAGCGATGCCGCCGTATTCAGGCTCCCAGACCACCTGTGGCTCACGCTCCGCGATCGCGCGAGCCATCTCGTAGGCGATGTTGTCCGGCAGCGATTCATGGGCGTAAAGCGGCCAGCCGCTGTAGTCGATGCACCAGTGGTCCTGGGGCGCGCCCCATTGGCCTTTGGCGAGCAGAACTCGCCGCCAACCGAGCGTGGCGAGGAATTCCAGGTGGTCGTTCTCCAGCTCGATGAATTCCATGCCGTGCTTGAGCGCTTCGCCGAGCCAGACCCACAGACCTTCATCGAAGATCGCTTCGAGAGTGCCGCCTTGCAGCGCGGACATCCGCCGAGGGTCTTTCGGCGCGCCGGTGAGGTTGAGCTTGCCTCCCCAACTGACGATGTCGGCGAGACTGAAGCCGTAATAGGACAGCGCCTGGTCGATGAACACGCGCGTCGAATGGGTCACGTCCTCCTTGACCGACACATGCAGCGGATATCGGCGGTCGCGGATATCCTTCAACGATCGTATCCCGGTCCTGGGATGCGTCATGAACACGAACCGGTCGAAGCTCGGATAGTTGACGACAATCCGCAATGGCAGGGGCCGCTCGAACAGGCCGACGCCGCGATAGGCCTGGGTCACGAACGCCGACGGGTTCACCATCGCGGCTTCGAGCCCGCCCGAGGCGACATCATGAGCGAGAATAGGTGAGCCGGTCGCCATGCGAAGCGCCGGCCGAAACTTGTCACCGGAGCCATTGCCGACCACGATGCACATATCGCGATCGCCGCCGTAGGGCGTCGCCGGATTGCCGGCCACGCCAAGACCGATCTCCCACAGGAATTTCGCTCTCCGGAAATTTGCGCCACGGGGCAAAGGCTCCATCGTCGTATCCTCATCGCATTGTTGTGACGTTCGATCAGCGATCCCAACCCAATCGAGACCGATCATGCTAAAGGTGATGGCGGATGGGAACAGCCGTTTGGCCGCGCGTCCGCTTTCGAGGGTAGAGTGGACGTCTGGTGCGGCGAAATCTGATGGCTCGAAGGAGTGTTTTGGATGGCAAAAATCTTGATGGGGGCGCTTGCCGCTCTCGTTGGCGCGACATGTTTGACGCGCGCGGCATTGGCCGATCCAATTCCTCCAGGATGGACTGCATCGCGTCTTGAAGTCGTCGGGTTTACCGGACTTGGCGGTCGTCCGGGCGCATTCAAGCTTGCCATCAGGCACGCGGCCAACGGCCATTGGTATCTCTACGCCGGGCATTCCTTCGACCTCGGCTGGAGCATCATCGACGTCACGGAACCTGCAAACCCGCGTTATGTGAAGTTCATTCCTTATGAAACGCAGGCCAAGGTCCTGACCGCGCAACTGACGCTGCACGACAATCTGATGATCACGGCGATCGACCAAGTGTCGAAGACCGATCCGGCGCTGTTGATCTGGGACATCAGCGATCCGGAAAATCCCAAGCGAATTGGCGAGTGGAAAGGCGCCGAAGGCGGCTCGCATCGCAATTCCTATCCTGGCGGGCGCTACGCGTTCCTCTCGACCTTCTTGCCCGGCTATCACGGCCGTGGCCATGAGCTGGCCATTCTCGACGTCGCCGATCCGGCCAAGCCGAAGCTCGCCGGCGTCTGGGCCCAGCCGGGTCAGAAGGACGGCGAAACACTGCCCGCGATTGCGCCCGGATTTCATGGGCCGGCCAGCATCAGTCCGGATGGGAAGATGGCGTCCATGGGTTTCACGCCGGATATCGTCAATCTCGATATTTCCGACCCGGCGAACCCGAAGCTGATCGGACGCCTGACGATGGTCCCGCCGTTTATCTACGCGGGCAATCAGTCGGTGCACACGGTGCTGCCGCTCTGGGACCGCAAGCTCCTGTTCGCGAGCTCGGAGGCAAGTCATCCGGGTTGCGACCAGAATCCGATGAACTGGGCGGCTTTCGTCGACAATAAGGATCCCGCGAAGCCGCGGTTGATGTCCATCTTCCCGACGCCACGTCCGCCGAAGGACGCGCTCTACAAGAGCTTCTGCGACAAGGGCGGCCGGTTTGGCCCGCACAATACGGTGATGGAATTGCACAACAGTGATGTGCACACGCCGACCGATACGATGTACGTGACCTGGTTCAATGCCGGCTTGCGTGCGTTCGACATCACCGATCCGTATATGCCCACGGAAGTCGGCTGGTTCATCCCACCGGAGAGGGCAGACGCCAAAGAGCAGACCGGCAATCACGCGTCGCCGATCAACTGGACCGAGGATGTCACGCAAGATGCGCGCGGATACATCTACGCCGATGACGACAAGTGGGGCATCTGGATCCTGAGAGACCCGGGCCAGAAGTGAATGCCTCTGAGATAAATGTGGTGTTGCTGCATTGGAGCTCACCTGGTGGCGACTTCCGCACGGACCATCGCGCTCGCGGGGCTGATTTGGATCGTGCTAGCGGCACCGGCCGCGGCGCAAACCGTCGAGGACTTCTATCGAGGCCGCACGGTCTCGCTGCTGGTCAGTTTCGGACCGGGCGGACTGAACGACATCGCCGGACGGCTGGTCGCGCAGCATCTGCGCCGCTTCATCCCCGGACAGCCCAATATCATCGTGCAGAACATGCCGGGCGCGGGTGGGCTCGCCGCCGCCAATCATCTCTACAACGTCGCCGCGAAAGATGGCTCTGTCCTCGGACAGCTTGATCGCAGTGTCGCCCAGAGCGGCTTTCGCGGAGCAAAGAACGCGCGCTTCGATCCGATCAAGTTCACTTGGCTTGGCAGCCTCTCGGACTACAGCAACGAGGCCTATCTGCTGTGGGTGAGCGCGTCCCATCCGGCCCGCAGCGTGGCGGACCTTGCTACGCCCGGTCTGAAAACCAGGCTCGGCGTTGTCACCGGCGGCACCAACATGATGATGTCGCTGGTCGCGAGAGACGTGCTGAATTTGAATGTGCAGGTGGTGCGCGGCTATCCCGCCGTGTCGGCGATCTGGCTTGCGTTGCAGCGAGGCGAGGTCGACGGTCAGATCATCGGCTTGACGTCCGTCCTGGCCGAACATCCCGAGTTCTGGACGCAGCAGCTGATGCGGCCGCTGGTCCAGTTCGGCCGGAGCACGAGGCTCGACACGTTCAAGGACGTGCCGACCGCGCGTGAGCTGGCGCCGAATCCTGCGGCGCGCGCCGCGGTCGAGTTCGCCGAGCTGCCGTTCACGACCTCGCTGCCGTTCGTGGCGCCGCCGGACCTGCCGGCCGACCGCGCCGCAGCATTGCGCACGGCCTTCGCGGCGATGGTCAGGGATCCCGAATTCATCGAGGGCGCCCGCAAGCACCAGGTCGAGTTCTCCCCGATTGGCGCTGACGGCATCATGGTTGCGTTGCAGCGAGCCGCGGCGACGCCGGTCTCGGTGATCGAGCGGCTGAACGCCATCGTGGACTCTGGACGCTAGTCGATTGTGCATCGCACGCGATCGGGCCCGATCGCAGCGAACGGCTTCCGGCCAGCCGCGAAGATCGCTACGCTTTCCATCAGGCCGGTGTTCATCCGAGGCATCTCGGGTCGCGGCCAAAAAGCACATGCAAAACAGCTGGGAGGAACGTATGCGGCATCACCGAATGAATGGTGCGTTGACGGCCGTTGTGTTTGCGCTGGCGCTGTCGTCGCTGCCGACTGTCGCGCCGGCAGAGGACAGCCCGAACGCCGCGCCTAATCCGTACAAGATGGAAGAGAACTGGGCGAAGCTGCCCGAAGGCCGCAAGTGGGGCATGACCATCGGCCTCGACTTTGCGCGCGACGGCAAGAGCCTGTGGGTGTTCGACCGTTGCGGTGCCAAGACCTGCGCGGGCTCGACGATCAAGCCGATCCAGAAGTTCGACCCCAGCGGCAAGCTCGTCGCATCGTTCGGCGACAACATGTTCATCTTTCCGCACGGCCTGTTTGTCGACCGCGACGACAACGTGTGGGTGAGCGACGGCCAGGGCAAGGACGGCAAGGGCCACGTCGTCGTGAAGTTCAGCCCCGACGGCAAGGTGCTGATGACGCTCGGCAAGCCCGGCGTCGCAGGGTCCAGCCACGACACCTTCAACGCGCCGTCAGACGTGCTGATTGCGCCGAACGGCGACATCTTCGTCGCCGACGGCCACGGCGGTGACACCAACGCCCGCATGCTCAAGTTCGCCAAAGACGGCACGTTCATCAAGGAGTGGGGCAAGAAGGGCACCGCGCCCGGCGAGTTCAGCTACCCGCACGGCCTTGCCATGGATTCGGCCGGCCGGCTGTTTGTCGCCGATCGCGAGAACAACCGCATCCAGATCTTCGACCAGGACGGCAAGTTTCTGGCAGAGTGGAAGCAGTTCGGCCGACCGAGCGGCGTCTTCATCGACAAGAATGACGTGCTCTATGTCGCGGATTCGCAATCGAGCGAGAAGACCAATCCGGGCTTCCAGCAAGGCATCCGCATCGGCAGCGCCAAGGATGGCAAGGTCAGCGCGTTCATCCCGGAGACCAAAGAGGTCGGCTCGCTCGAAGGCGTCGCCGCCGACGATCAGGGCATCGTCTATGCCGGTTATACCGGCTCGATGAATCTCCGCCGCTTCGTGAGGAGCGAGACCATCGGTCAGCGCTGACGCAGCGTCCGCGCCAGACAGCAGGCTGGCGTTTGCAGCACGTCATCGGCGGCGGGTGATCTGAACCCGTCGCCGTCGACGCCATGCGGAAGCGCGTCCGGTCAGGGTCAACCGTTCATCGGCGGATAATCGCGGGAATACACCGGCCGCTGCAGGAACCACTTCGGATCGTAGCTCCAGAACTGACTGACCTTGTGGTAGGTCTTGATGGTTTTGTTGACCATCCGGCCGTTTTGAATCTCCGCACGCCGCACGAAGACGTCGATGACGACGTTGCCGTGGTCGTCGAAGCTGACCGGGCCGCGCGGCGTATCGTCGAGCGTGACGGAACGGATGGCTTTGACGAACTCGTCGGGGTTGTCGGCTTTGCCGCCTGTCTTCTGAAGGGCCGCTTCGATCACCAGGCTATCGAGGTAGAAGCACGCCGCGTAGTGGCCGATATTGACGTCCTTGCCGTAGTTCTTTCGCATCCCGTCGATGAAGCGGCGGTTGGCTTCGCTGTCGTGGTCCAGCGAATACGGGTTCGTATTGATGACGCCGTTGATCTCGTTGCCATAGACGGTCACCGCCGTGTCGTCGGCAACCGTGGACCCGCCCACCATCTTCTGTTTGAGCGCGGGACCCCCTGCCTGCTTGATGAACTTGAAGGGGTTCGAGCCGGCAAGACCGATGCAGACGGCGTCGCACTCTTCGATCTGCGCGATATATGGCGTGTAGTCCGGTGTGTTCAGCGGCGACCAGAGTTTTTTGACAATACGGCCGCCTTGGGCTTCGAGAACGCGTTGGAAGCCTCCGATCTGCTCATAGCCGAACGCGAAGTCGTCGGCGATCGTGGTGGCGGTCTTCAGGTTCATCTCCTTGGTCATATAGTCCGCCAGCGGATACATGCACTGTGCTGACGTGTAGGACGTTCGCGTGAGGTAGGGATTTCCCTTGCGCTGGGTGACGTCCTCGGCCCCCGCAAACGCCAACGTCGGCATCTTGGCCTGGGCGAGATAATCGAGCGTGGCGAGCAGCTCGAAAGCGGCAAACGGCCCGAGCACGACATTGACCTTTTCGCGCTCGACCAGCTCCTGTGCCTTGTTCTTGGCTCCGGCGGGATTGCCGCCGGTATCGGCGACGATCAGGTCGACCTTGCGGCCTGCGAGCATGAAATTCTTTTCTTTCAGGAAGGTCGTAATGCCCTCTTCGGCATGGATGCCGCCGGCGGCGAGCGGGCCGGTCTTGACGGTCAGCAAGCCGATTTTGAGGGGAGTGGATTGAGCAATGGATGGCAGCGGGAAACTGCTCGCGCCTGACAAGGCTGCCGCGCCCGCGAGGAATTCACGTCGACCGATGCGATGGGCCATTTTCATCCCCCCTCAAGGTTTCCGTTGTGCTGCGCCGTCGCATGGCGCGTTCAGGCGTTGCGCTTGCGAAACAACTGCGCGAACAGTTTGCGAATCCAGACGTTGCCGGGGTCGCGGTCGAAACGCTGATGCCAATACTGCGCGATCTCGATCCTCGGCAGCTTGATCGGTGGCGTCACCAGCTCGAGGTTCAGGTCCTCGGCCAGGACGCTGGCAATGGAAACCGGCAGCGTCGCCACCGCGTCCGTGTGTTTTGCGACGACCGAGGCGGCGATGAAGATGGGCACCCGGCAGATGATGTTTTCCGCAGGGATCGCCGCCTCGATCGCGCGCTCGGCAAGCTGATGCGCGTGACCGGTGCCGAGCGTCGACACCACCACGTGTTTTTCCACCGCGAAATCCTTCAACGACGGCGTCGCGGAGAGCCGCGGATGGCCCTTGCGAACCACGCTGACGTAGCGCTCGACCCAGAGCGCTTGACGGCGAATGCTTTTGGGCAGGTGAGGGAAGGAGCCCATGGCGAAATCGACGGTACCGGCCTCGAGCCAGGAATCGAGATGCTCACCGTCGAGCTGCATCGCGGACACCTGCACGCGCGGCGCCTCCTCGCTCAAAGCCTCCAGCAGCGACGGCAGCAGCTTGATGACGCCGGCGTCGACCACGCAGAAGGTGAATCGCCGGCTCGACGTTCTGGGATCGAATGAAACGTGGTCCGCTCCCAACGCGCGAACGCCGTCGAGAATGCTTCTGACGGGAGCTTCGAGGCTCAGGGCCTTCGACGTCGGTTCCATGCGAAGCGACACGCGCACAAACAGCGGATCCTGAAAGTACTGACGCAATCGCGCGAGAGTTTTGCTGAGTGCCGGCTGGGTGACGTTGAGCACCCGGGCAGCGCGCGTCAGGCTTCGCTCTCGCAATAACACATCGAACACTTGCAGGTGGTGCAAGTCGAGCGAAGTTGGATAACCTGACGGAATGTCGATCATATCCCTACATTTATAGTATAAGCCAGCCGCGGGATTTAGCATAGCCGTTATGGTCGCACCCGCGGCACCAGACGCCCTTGCTTCTCAGCCGGTCATGGACCGGCTTGGGCCGGATGTGGCCGGGGCTGTCTCGCCTACTGATTTCCGCGCGGCGCTGACCAATCTGACGACCGCCGTTTCAATCATCGCGACGAATGGCGCGGCAGGCCTGGCCGGGCTGACCTGCTCGGCGGTTTGCGGCGTCAGCGACACGCCAGCCACCATGATCGCCTGCGTCGGCCGCCGCAGCGCGGCGCATGACGTGATCGTCGGGAACGGAGTCTTTTGCATCAATTGTCTGCCGGCCACTCGCCGGGACCTGTCGCAAATTTTTGCCGGTGTGGGCCGTGTGCCGATGCCGGAGCGGTTTGCTCCGGGCGAATGGGACGTGCTCTCGACCGGTGCGCCGGTCGCGAGCGATGCGCTGGTCGTGTTCGACTGCAAGTTGGCTGATATGCGCGATGTCGGCACGCATGGCGTTCTCATCGGCATCGTCGTCGCGACGAGACAGAATCTTTCGGCAGAGCCGCTGGTCTTTCAGAGGCAGCAATACGCAACAACGAGGCTCCTATGAGCACCATAGCGCTTCAACCCGGTTGCCCGAACGACAGGCCGGCCGTGCGCGCGGCTTTGCGAACCGGACAGCACTATCTGCAGTCACTCAATGACGGTCGCGCGGTGTGGGTCGGCAACGAAAAGATCGACAATGTCGCCACGCATCCGTTGACGCGCGACTATGCCCAGCGCACCGCCGAATTCTTCGATCTGCATCACCGGAAAGATCTCTGGGATGTCCTGACTTTTGTGGACGACGAGGGCGTGCGCCGGTCGATGACCTGGTTCCAGCATCGCAGCAAGGAGCAACTGGTCCGCAAGCGCCGGTATCTCGAGTTCATCATGAAGCACTTCGTGGCGGCATCGATGCCACGAACGCCGGACTCGCAGAACTACATGCTGGTCACCTACATCGATGACCCCGAGCCCTGGGAGAAAGCTTCGATCGGCGCCGAGGGGCGGGGCCTTGCCGACAACATCCGCAACTTCTGGCGGTTCGCCATGGAGCACGACCTCGTGGTCGCGCCGCACTTTGTCGATCCGCAGGCCGACCGTTCAGACCCCAACGCTCACGCCAATTCGCCGGCGCTGCGGATCGTGTCCACCAGCGACGAAGGCATCCTGGTGAACGGCGTGAAGGCCATCGGCACCGCCTCGGCGTTTGGCGATTTCCTGCATCTCGGGGTGTTTTTCCGGCCCGGCGCCAAAGGCGATCAGATCATCTACGGCGTCTGCCCCGCCAACCTCAAGGGCATCACCATCGTTTGTCGCGAAAGCGTGGTGGCCAAGGATCCGGTCGAGCATCCGCTCGCCTCGCAAGGCGATGAGCTCGACGCCACGGTCATGTTCGACAATGTCCTGATTCCCTGGAAATACGTCTTCCACATCGGCAATCCGGATCACGCCAAGCTCTATCCGCAACGCGTGTTCGATTGGGGGCACTACTATGCGCTGGTGCGCCAAGCGGTGCGCGCGGAGCTGTTGGCCGGTCTCGCCATCCTGATGTCGGAGCATCTCGGCACCGCCAAGATCGAGGCCGTGCAGGCGCGCCTCGCCAAGATCGTCGGGTTCCAGCAGACGACCTATGCGCATGTCCTTGCTGCCGAGGACCAGGGGTTCTTCACGCCGGGCGGTCTCTACAAGCCCGACATCCAGTTGTTCAACTGGGGACGCGTCTATTTCCTGCAGAACTTCGGCACCATGGTGGACGAGCTGATCGACCTCTGCGGCCGCAGCGCCATCATGTTCCCGACCGAGGCGCAATGGCAGAACCCGGCGATGCGGCCATGGTTCGAGAAACTCAACAAAGGCGCCATCGGAGACGCCTACGATCGTGTCAAGATCGCCCGTGTCATCCGCGATCTCTATCTGACCGATTGGGGCAGCCGGCTCTTCATGTTCGAGAATTTCAACGGCACGCCGCTGCAGACGCTGCTGTCGCTGACGATGAAGCGCGCGGAGTTCACCGGGTCCGGGCCATTCGCGGAATTCGCCCGAAAGGTGTGCGGCATCGAGATCAAGTCGACCACGACCGAGTACCAGAAGACCGCGGACTACGCGAAGGCGCAGGACACTGGGCGTCGCGCGGTGCCGGCGGAATAACCGAGCCATCACCGAACAACGATCGATCAGACAGGAGCACGACAGTGGCCAAGCAACGGATCAGCTATGTACCGCTCGACAAGATGGACGCGCGGATGCGCGCCGAAATGGAGCGCTGTCAGCGCGAGGGCACGCCGCGGCCGGAGAGTTCGGCCGTCCGCGCCCATGTGCCGGCGTGCTTCTGGTTCTTCGCCGAGTCCTGGAACAACATCTTCCGCAACGGCATCCTCGATCATGCGATCAAGGAGCTTTGCCGGCTTTATGTATCCCGTTCCGTTCAATGCGAATATTGCGGCAATCAGCGTTCGGTGAAGGCGACCACGAGCGGCGCCCTGATCGAAGACCAGGTGATGGACCTCCTGAACTTCGAGAAGTCCACCAGGTACAACGATCGCCAGAAGGCGGCGCTGGCTTATGCCGAAGCGATCACCTGGCATCTGCCGACCGACGACGCGTTCTGGGACCGGCTGCATCGGAATTTCAACGAGCCTGAACTGGTCGAGCTCGGCTGCATGATCGGCCTGACACTCGGCCAGCAGAGCTGGCTGCGCCTCCTGAACATCGAGCATCACGAGGTGCTAGCCGGCACGGATGCCTCCATGGCGCCCGGCTTCGAGAATATGGACAAGCTGAAAACCTCGAAGGCCGAGGGCGACTACTGGGCCAAAGCCAAAGCCGGCCGGGTCGCGTAGGTCCGGCGGTCGTTTGTCGTCCCTTGGGGCGTGATGCGATCAACAGCGGAGGGAAGAGATGGGCGGGCTTTATCCGAACGATGCATCCATGCTGGACACGATCGGGCGTCTTCTGATCGTTGCGCTGTTCGTGATCATCGGAGTGAGGAACCTGCAGAAGTTTCACGTCGATGATCACATCGCCCGGCTGACCAAGTTCGGAGCGCCGCTTCCCAAAGCGACGTTCTGGGTCGGCCAGACCATGGAGTTCGTCGGGTGTGCTCTGGTGCTGGCCAACTGGCATCCGGCGATCGGCGTCGTTCTGCTGATCGTGTTCACCGTGGTGGCCTCGCTGTTGCTGCTGCGCTTCTGGGAGGTCGACGTGCCGCCCATGCGCACCGGAATGCAGAACGGCATGGTCGCGAACATCGCGGTCGTCGGCGGGCTATTGTTGCTGCTGCAGAATGTCCGGTGAGCCAAATGCCTGGTGGGTATCGTGGCGCGGCTTGACCCCCTTCCGCCGGACAGCACGCCCGAACTGCAGGACCAGTTCGCCTCGTTTCTGAAGTCTCTGGGCTTTGTCCCGAACAGCGTGCTGACGATGCAGCGCAACCCGGGCCTGGTTCGCGCTTTTGTCGCCTTGCAGGGCGCCATCTGGGGACCGGACAGCGAGGTCGATCGCGGATTCAAGCGTCTGCTGGCGCACGCGGCGAGCCGTGCGGCCTGCGATCCCTATTCGATGGCGCACACGGCGAGCGGCGCGCTGCACTTTGGCATCCCGCCCGAGAAGCTTGCGGGGGTGCGCGATTTTGAAACCAGCCCGCTGTTCACGGCAGCCGAAAAGGCCGCGCTTCGCACCGCTGCGGGCGCTGCAGCAGTCCCCAATGCGGTGACCGATGAGGTGTTCGCCGAGCTTCGCAAGCATTGGAGCGAAAACCAGATCGTAGAGATCGTCGCCGTCCTGGCGGCGACCGGTTTCGTCAACCGTTGGAACACCACCATGACGACGCCCCTGGAGGATGAGCCGATGGACGTCGCGGAACGGCATCTTGCCGGTCAGGGCTGGTCGCCCGGCGGTCATGGGCGGCGTTAGATCGGGCCCAATCGGCCAATGATGTTGCTAAGATCGCGGCTGGCGGATGCAGCAGGGTCAAATCATGGCTCGTTCGATCGACGCTAGCGTCTTGATCGTCGGAGGTGGACCGGTCGGTCTGACGCTGGCGCTGGATCTTGCCTCACGCGGCGTCGACGTCGTGGTGACCGAAATCCGGCATGCCGGTGAGTTGCCGAGCGTCAAATGCAATCAAGTCTCTTCCCGCTCCATGGAGGTCTATCGGCGTCTCGGCATCGCGAAGACGATCCGCCGCGCCGGCTTGCCGCAGGATCATGCCCATGATGTCGCCTGCCGTATTTCGGCGACCGGGCGCGAGCTGTCGCGCATTGCTCTGCCGTCTCCGGCAGGCCGCGAGCGCGGCGAGCAGGGCGACGACACCTGGTGGCCGACGCCGGAATCCACGCACCGCATCAATCAGACCTATCTAGAGCCCATTCTGTTCAAGTGCGCGTCGGAGCACCCCGGCATCCGGATTCTCAATCGCGCGCAATTCGAAGAATTTTCCCAGGACGAGCACGGTGTCACCGGCGTTGCCCGCGACCTGGACGGCGGCGAGCGCGTGTCGATCTCCTGCCGGTATCTGGTTGGTTGCGACGGCGCGCGCTCGGTGGTCCGCCACGGGATCGGCGCGGAGCTGTCCGGGATTGCGGTCATCCAACGCGTGCAATCGACCTATTTCCGTGCGCCGGCACTCAAGGGCCTGCTGCCGGGCAAGCCGGCCTGGATGTATCTGGCGTTCAATCCGCGCCGCTGCGGCACCATGATGTCGATCGATGGCAAGGATCACTGGCTCATTCACAACTTCCTCTACAACGGCGAGCCGGATTTCGATTCCATCGACCGGGATTGGGCGATCCGTTCGATCCTCGGCGTTGGCCCGGAGTTCGAATACGAGATCATCTCGAAGGAGGATTGGATCGGCCGCCGCCTCGTCGCGGACCGTTTCCAGAACGGCCGTGTGTTCATCTGCGGCGACGCCGCGCACTTGTGGATTCCGCATGCCGGTTACGGGATGAACGCCGGCATCGCCGATGCGGACAACCTCGGTTGGATGCTGGCGGCCGTGCTGAAAGGCTGGGCTGAGCCCGCGCTGCTCGCGGCCTATCAGGCCGAACGTCAGCCGATCACCGAACAGGTGTCGCGGTTTGCTTTCAAGATGTCCCAGGACAATTCGAAGCAGCGCCGCGAGATTTCCGATCAGATCGAGCAGGATGGTCCGGCCGGCGATGCCATCCGCGCCACCGTCGGCCAACAGGCTCGCGATTTGTATATCCAGCAGCAATGCTGCGGCGGGCTCAATTTTGGCTATTTCTACGAAAGCTCGCCCATCATCGCCTACGACGGCGCGCCGCATCCCGCCTATTCGATGGGACAGTTTACGTCGTCGACAGTGCCCGGCTGCCGCGCGCCGCACGTCTGGCTCCCCGGTCGCCGCTCGCTTTACGATGCGCTGGGCCAGGGATTTGGCTTGTTGCGCTTCGATGGATCGATTGCGATCGACGGCCTGACCGCGGCGGCGGCCGGGCGGGGCTTGCCGCTGACCGTGCTCGATATCGGGGACGCTGAAGCAGCGGCGCTCTATGCCAGGAAGCTGGTGCTGGTGCGGCCCGACCGGCACGTCGCCTGGCGCGGCGATGCGGCGCCGGACGATGCGCGGGGCCTGATCGATCACTTGTGCGGCGCGCGCGTGGCGACACCGCCGCGGGTTGCCGCGGCGTAGCTTTACGGCTTTGGGAGAAGAGAGAAATGAGATCGGCTTTGAAAGGGAAATTTTCGCCGCCCGGCCAGGGCAACGTCTATGCCAAGGCCAACGAGGTCATCGTCAAGGTCACCGGGGGCGATACCAATCAGACCTTCGAGGTTGTGGAGGAGAACTGCAAGCCCGGCTTTCAGTCTCGCGCGCACTATCACATCAAGGCGTACGAGACGTTCTATGTGTTCGACGGCAGCGCGGACTTTCGTGTCGGCGATGAGACATTCCACGCCGAGAAGGGCGCCTGCGTTCATATTCCGCCCGGCGTGGTTCACCAGGTCACCTCGGCGAGCGGCGTGCGGATGCTGATGATCTACAGTCCTGCCGGCACGGAAGGCATGTTCGCAGCCATGCATCGGCTCACGCAGGACCAGATTCTGGATGCGGAGCTGACCAGGAAGATTGCCCTCGAGCATGACACCGTGATGGTCGAGCAGGCCGCGGGCGGCCGCGGCAAGGGAACGATCCTGGGCTGACGATCTTGGGTTGAAGCGGGATCGCTCATCGCTTTTTGATGTGCCCGGCCGAGGCCAGCTTGTCGCGGATATGCCGCGACGTCGGCGTGAGCTTTCCCAACCAGGGGCTTCGCCAGGCCGCCTTGTCGATTTCCCGGGGCGCCCCGATCCGGAGCTTCCCCTTCGCGGAAGCGATGAAGACGGCGTCGCTCATTTTCTTTCGAGAATACCGATTCCTGCCGCCGAGGCTTTCCCAGCGCCGAAAGCGCCCGATCTTCAGGGCGGGCAGCTCCTCCTTGATTTCCCGGCGCAGGCAGGCCTTCGCGGTCTCGCGATAGCCGCGCTTGCGTCTGCCGCCTGGAAACATCCAGCGCTTGTCCTTGCGGCGGCGGAC